>CAZIWL010000006.1:66434-75280 GCA_964542755.1 uncultured Anaerolineales bacterium | reverse complement strand
CATGTCGTTTCCGACTTCCGCCGCGAGATCTATGACAACTCGTTAGCGCACCCCGCGCAATGCCGCGCCCCCAAAGGCTCAGAGTAACGGCTTCCCTACTCGACGCCGTCGATGACGTCCACCCCTCCCATCCAGGGCTGCAGCACGTCGGGGATGGCAATCGTCCCGTCAGCCTGCTGGTAGTTCTCCATCACCGCGATCATCACCCGCGGCAGTGCCAGGCCCGACCCGTTGAGCGTGTGGACAAACCGCGGCTTGGCGCCCGGCTCCGGTCGGTAGCGCACGTTCGCCCGCCGCGCCTGGAAAGCCTCGCAGTTGCTCAAGCTGCTCACCTCCAGCCACTCCCCGCATCCCGGCGCCCAGATCTCGATGTCGTACTTCTTCGCCGCCGTGAAGCCCAGGTCGCCAGTGCACATCTCCACCAGCCGGTAGGGCACTCCCAACCGCCGGCAGATCTCCAAGCCGTGCTCGATCAACTCGTCCAATGCCTCATAGCTCGTCTCCGGCGTCGTGAAGCGGTACATCTCCACTTTGTCAAACTGGTGACCGCGCTTGACGCCCCGCACGTCGCGCCCCGCGCTCATCTTCTCCCGGCGGAAGCAAGCGCTGTAGGCCACGTAGTGGAGCGGAAGATCCTCCGCATCCAGAATTTCGTCCCGGTGGAGATTTGTCAGCGGGATCTCCGCCGTGCCGACGAGCCAGATATCGTCCTCCACGTCATGGTAGATGTTCTCGGCGAACTTCGGCAGCTGCCCGGCCCCCCACATGCACTGCTCTTTCACCACGAAAGGTGGATAGATCTCGGTGTAGCCGTGCTCGGTTGTGTGCACGTCCAGCATCCAAGCGATCAAGGCCCTCTGCAAGCGCGCCCCGAAGCCCCGCAGGACGTAGAACCGACTGCCCGAGAGCTTCACGCCGCGCTCGAAATCGATGATGCCCAGCTCCGGGCCCAGATCCCAGTGCGGAACGGGCTCGAAATCGAACTCTCGCGGCTCCCCCCACTGCCCCACCACCCGGTTGTGGCTGTCGTCCGGACCCACCGGCACACTCTCGTGGGGCAAGTTGGGCACCCGGACCATCCTGGACTGGAGCTCATCCTCCACCTCCTGGAGGGGCTCCTCCAGTGCATCGATGCGGTCCCCCACCTCGCGCATCTCGATGATCGCCCGTTCACGCTCTTCTTGATCCTTCATCCGGCCGATCTGCTTCGAGACCTTGTTCCGACGGGCTCGCAGGGTCTCGACCTCGGTCAGCAGCTCTCGCCGCCGCTCGTCCAGGTCCAGAATCACGTCCACCTGGAATGCGTCGGCCCCTAGGCTCTCCAGTCCCGCCCTCACGTCCTCCGGATGTTCGCGTATGTAGTCCAAGTCCAGCATCACACCACCTCTATGGCCAATTGCTTGGTCTGCCGGGGCTGCGCCCCTTTCAGGACCTCCCTCCACAAAAAGGAAACCCCCTCCCACGGCGATGAGGGGGCACCTCCAGTCCATTCGATTATAGCATGGGCCCACGTCGGCAACAAACGGCGCTCGCCGGCGGGCACCCTCCATGCTGCACACCAGACAGTCTGCAGCCCGAAGGACTCCGTCGGCGCTCCTCTACGCAAACCCAGCGAGCCCATGGGCTGAGCGTGATCAGGTCAACGCCGCGTGATCCTGGGGTTGATCCACACCGCCCAGTCCTGCCCCGGGCCTCCGTTAGCATTGACGTTAAGCAGGAATTCCACTTCTTGTCCCGCCAACGAACTGAGGTCGACATCCACGTCCATCAGGTTTCCGTCGTAGGACTTCTCCTCTTGATAGAGCGGCCTGCCCCCGAACCTGCTGAAGATGAACCTCACGTCCCCGGCAGCGGCGTTCTTCAAGAACCCGACCTTCGCCTTGAAATGATCGCCTTCCTCGACAGTGTGCGGCGGGAATCGTCCCGATATCCAGCCGTTATCCACCCACTTGGGGTGCATCTCGATGGCTGTGGCGGGGGCCGTGCTGTTATCCTCCATCACCAATCCCTCGACCGGCAGGGCGAAACCCTCCTCGTCACCACCGGAGCCCGGATAGTCGAGATCCACCAGAGGATTGGGACCCGACCACCAGGTGGCCTCGTCAGTCTTCTCGGAAAAGCGGTAGACGACCATCTCCAAGACCTGAAGCTGGGTGAAGAGCATCGTCTGTGTGAGATCATTGTTCCCTTCATTCGCCTCAAGCACGTCGTTGTCCGCGTCGATGAGGCAGCGCACCTCTCCCGAGATGGGCAGCTCCTTTGAGCCCGTCTGCAGCCAGCTCGTCGCCCCGGGGGACGTCGGCCCCCTGCCGGCCCCGATGTTGCTGCGCGAGATCCGGCTCCCGTCCAGGTAGATCTCCAACCAGAGGTCCCCCGCCGGGACGGCGGCGTCACCCGCGTTTTGCCAGGTGCAACGCAGTTTATCGCCGTCAACAAGCTCGATCTTGGTGACGATCACGTCCGGTCGGGTGCCCTGTAACGGATCAGCGTCCACTGGATCAAGAAGACCATCTCCGTCAGAGTCGGGATTCGTCGGGCTTGTGCCTTCTTCACGCTCTCGGCCGTCGTCCCACCCGTCGCCATCCGTGTCGGGATTCGTGGGGCTGGTGCCCAGACTCTGCTCCTCTCCGTCGTCCAGGCCGTCACCGTCCGTGTCTGGTTGGAGGGGGTCCGTTCCCAACGACTGCTCATTGCCGTCCGTCAGCCCATCCCCATCACTGTCTGGATTCGTCGGATCCGTACCCAGCGCCTGCTCAGCACCGTCGTCTAGCCCATCCCCGTCGCTGTCGGGCGTCAGCGGATTGGTGCCGAGCGCTTGCTCCTCGCCGTCGGTTAGCCCATCGCCGTCGGTGTCCGGGTCATTCGGGTCCGTCCCCATGCCTGTCTCCTGCAAGAAGGTCAAACCATCACCGTCCACGTCACTCTCGGCGGTCGCCGTCGCATCCGTCCCCTCATCGGTAGGTACCGGCGTCGGAGATGGGCTACCCTCGGTCACCACCGGAACCTCCGTCGCCGTTCCAACGCCCGTGCCCGCCCCGCCGACCTCTGTCGGCACCGCGCTGGGCGGAGCCGATGTGAGGCCGGGCGGCGTTGCCGTCATTCGCTCAGCCAGCAGCGGACGCAGCCAGAAGAACAGGCCCACAGCCGCAGCCAGGCATAGCAGCAGTGCCGCGCCAACACCCAGGATCAAGGGCAGCTTGGAGCGTTTCACCGCCGGCACGGCGACCTGGAGCGCCCCCTGGACGTCGTGCAGGTTCCCCGAACCGACGTCCTCGGCCCGTAGGTTGAAGTCATAGGTCCGAGCCTCACCTGGCTCCGGCAGCACCCGGGGGGTCACTTGAACGGAGACGGCCTGGGACTCTCCGGCGGGTACCGTCAACTCAGACTGGCTGAACACGTAGCCGCAGCCCTCTTCGGGATCCCCCCCGCTGAGCCTAAGGCGCAGGTCCGTGTTACCCTCATTGACGATTCTGAGCTGATACGTCGCCGCTGATTCGCTCCGCTGTCGCTGGGGACTGAGGGCCAGCGAGAACGACGAGGCTGCCAACACCTGGAGGTTCGCTTCGACGGAAGTCCGCTCCGCCGGGTTCTCCTCCGACACGACCTGGAGCTGGAAATCATACCCGCCGGCCCGGGCTGTCGGCGCGGCGGGGAGCTGGAAGCCGACCCGAACTTGATCTTGATCCTGAGGGAAGAGAGAGATCTCGGACCGGGAGATATCGACCCACCCCGGAGGCAGCCCTTCGACCCGAATCTGATAGCGATCAACGATTTCGCTCAGGTTCTGGATCGTGACGACGATCTCTCCCTCTTGTCCAGGTTCAATCTCCAGATCTTTTCGAGACAGTACCACCCTGATGACAGCAGACATAGACTCTCTCCCTCTCCTACTGCGCGTCGAGCAACGCGTCTCTACTCCTCCACCCTGACGAACGTAGGGATCGCCCGCTCGCCGTCTTCTCGGATCACCACCAACACAAACTCAGCACTCTCCTCTGGACAGACCACCAGCTCACCCTCCAGGTCCTCACCGGCCCGCCGGACATCCCAGTCCCGCACTCCGGGATTGGCGCCCACCTCCCCGTGGAATGGAGCTTCAAGATAGACGCCTGGCCCTTCGACCACCACTGCCTCAGGCCTGGAGGCGCGCCACTTGAGAAGTGTACACTCGCCTCTGGGGATCACGTCGGGGTCTGCCCAGAATCGGGCCCCAGGCCGCCTGTCTGGGTCCGGTACAGCGCTGGGAGGGCGAAAGCGCCCCCACAAATCATCCAGCTCTATCCACCGATCCCCGTACGCCAGGCCGGCCAGAATGCAACCAACCAGCATCATCAGAAGCACTGCCGCCACAGCCCACCCCCAACGGGCTTTCTTCCGGGTCACCTCCAGGGTGCCGCTCAGGGACCTCGCCAGATGCTGGGCCTGATCCGGTACAGCCTCAACTTGGAAGTCAATTCGGGTTGTCTCTCCGCGAGGCGGCTTCTGTTTGGGAATCACCTGCAACGTCACCGCATCGGCCTCCCGGGGCTCAAGGTCCACACGCTGCGATCCCAGGGCCAGCTCGCTTTGCCCCGCCGCGTCCGCGGCAGAGAGATCCAGGATCACCGGCGTCTCGGCTCGGTTCTCCATGTGGACGGTAAAGGTCCCGTGTCCTTGAGTGGATTGTTTCTCCGGAGAGAGCCACATATCGAAAGAGATGACCTTGGGCCGGCATTCGAAACGCCCCGACACCGTCTTCGCCGTGTGGGGCGCCTCTCGAGGCACGGCGCGCACCGAGAAATCGTAGACGCGCGGCTCTTCCGTTGGCAGCTTCCCATAGGGCGCCACGATCAGCCCCACCCGTCTGCTTTCCCCCGCCCCCAGTATCACATGAGCCGGCTCAAACTTATAGGCACACGCCTCGCCGGGGTCCGTTCCCTCTAGATCGACCGTCAGCTTGGTATTCCCGCGGTTCGCCAGCTGAATCTGATAGGCACCCGACGCAATCGCCGACCGGGTCTCCGGCCAGAGCCCAACCTCCAGGGAGAGCACCCGTGGAAGCACAGCCAGCTGACCAGAGACCGAGCGTGCCTTCTCCGGTGCGTTCGCCGGCGCGGCCTTTACCACGAACCCGTACACCTTCTGTTCCTCCGCCGACGGTTCCCGAGGCACGACGGTCAGCGCGACGGAACGACGGCTCCCCGCCTCTACTGTCACTGCAGCCGGATCAAAATGATAGTCGCAGGCCTCCTCCGGGTCGCTGGCTGACAGGCGTAGGCTGAGGTCGACGTTTCCGGGGTTCTTGATCCCCACCTGGAACGTGGTCTCCGCTCCCTCCAGAACCTTCCGTTGGGGGGACAGCTCTATCTCGAAGACGGAGACCGGCGTCACCTCCAGAGTCGCCGTCGCCCTTGACCACTCGATCGGGTTCTCCCGGGAGGTCACCTTGACCGCAAAGTCGTAAGATCCAGCTCGGGCGACCTCAGGGGGATGGAGTTCGATGACCACGGGACCTTGGTCCTGCGGGAACAGTGACATGCGCTCGGGCGAGGCTGTCACCCAGCCGGACTCAAAGCCCTCAATCGTGACCAGGTACTGATCCACGATCTCACTCAGGTTCTGGATCGTGAGGTCCAGTTGACCCTTCTGTCCAGGCTCGATCTCCAGTTCAGTTCGTGAGAGCGCTACGCGTATGATTGCAGACACAGCTCCTCCGGCAACGACGCTACCTATCCTTGCGGAAGACGAACTCCCGCCCCTTCCATCCAACGACCCAGGACCTGAACGACGAGTCCGAAAACCAGGCCGACGGTGCTGCCGATAACGACATCAATGATGACAGCCGCGGGCTCGTGCGCCAGATTCGAGATCGGCGTCTCCCACAAGGCCTGACCTAGGACGAGGCGAAGTGGCAGCGCCAATGCCCCTGCTGCCCCCAGGACGATGGCTCTCCAGCGATACGTAAGAGCGAGCCCGAGCAGCAGGCCGGCGAAGCCGCCCCACACCGCCTGAGCCGACGGATCCTCGAAGACGCCCAACATCACCAGGAAACCGCCCGGACCGAAGCCGAGTGCTCCGCCAATCGCGGCCGGGACAAAACGTTTGCCATTGCCCAGTCCCAGGAAGAGCCCGCCGACCGCGCCCATAATGCCGAATAGGGCGAAGGGCAAACCCTCAAAATCGGGCAGGGCGCCCGACCAGAGCAGCGGGAGTAGGATCCCATTGCCGACCGCAAAGCCGATCACCGACCAGATGAGGGCCCGGAAGCCCCTCGGTCGCACCACCTCAAGATGTCCTGTCTCTTTCTTGGCGAGATGACGGGCGTCCGCCGGCGCTGCCCGAACGGCGAAGGTGTAACGTCGAGACTCGCCGCGCGGTGGCTCCTGCCGTGGCTTCACGAGCAGCGGGACGGTCTGCGTCTCTTCGGGGTCGAGACTCATCCGTCCCTGGTCCAAGCGGTACTCGCAGGCATCGTCCTCGTCGCTCACCGACAGCTCAAGTGACAGTTCACCCTGCCCCCGGTTCACGATCTGCACCTCGTAGTGACCTTCCGCCTTTGTCGAGCGCTCCTGGGGCAGGATGTTCAGTCCAAAGGAAACTGTAACCGGAAGGCACTCCAGCTGCCCGGCCGTCTGCACCGCTTTTTGGGGCGCCTTGTCGGGGACGGCGCGCACTATGAAGTCGTACAGCTTGGGCTTGTCTGTAGGAGGTCGACCGATGGGCGCCACGGTCAACGGTGCCTGACGACTACCGCCGGCCGGAAGCGTCATCTTGGGTGGCTCAAAGCGATAAGCGCAGGCCTCCTCAGGATCTATCCCCTCCAGGGAGAGGTCCACATCAGTATTGCCCTGGTTGTCCAGCTGCACCTGGAAGCGACCGGCCCCCACCGCCGACCGCTTCGGCGGCCAGAGGCTGAGGCCGAGTGCGACCACCTGGGGTTGACACGCGAGCTCCCCTGTCGCCGTGCGAGGCTTCTGGGGCGCGTCGACGGGCGCCGCGCGCACCGTGAAGCTGTGCAGCCGACCCTCGTCCCCGGCGCCCTGCCTAGGGGCGACGGTCAGGGGAACGGTCGTGCTTCCGCCGGCTTCCAGGGTCACTTGGTCGGTGTCGAAAGCGTACGTGCAGGCATCGTCCGGGTCTGCTGCCGAGAGCTGAAGCGTGATGTCCGCGTTCCCCGGATTGCTGAGTCCCACCGAAAAACCGACCTCCTCACCCATGGTCGTCTTCCGATGGGGCGCCAGGCTCACGTCGAAGAGGAAAATGGGCGCGATGGTGAGGGTTCCCCGCTCGGTCGAGAACTCCACCGGGTTCTCTCGCGAGGCGACCTTGACCGCGAACTCGTAGGTGCCCGCCCTCGTCCCCTCCGGAGGATGGAGCTTGATACGCACGTGCCCTTCATCCTGCGGAAAGAGAGAGATTCGGGGCGGAAGCAGCGTGAGCCACGCGTCGTCGAGCCCCTGCACTTCAACGATGTACTGATCCACGATCTCGCTGAGGTTCTGGATGGTGATCGACAGTTCACCTCGCTGACCAGGCTCGATCTGAAGCGTCATGCGCGAGAGCACGACTCTGATTAAAGCGGACATAGGAGCTCTCCACTCACTAGGCGCGAAGTTTCGGGGACACGACGCCAGGACCGTGGCTCCGTAGGAGCAAGCACCGATTATACGCCAGGCTCTGACCTTGGTCAATCCTGGGCCAGCGCCCGCCTTGATGATCGGACCAATCGGGCGCCGCCCCCTCGGCCGGTCCGTGCGGCGACTCGAATCTCATTGCGAGCCCGACACCTAGCCCCGATCTCTCGGGGCTTCCAGGGCCTCGATATTGACCAAGGTCCTCGAACGCGGTGCGTAGTAGACGCGGTAGGTGGCCATCGGCACCAGGGCACGGAATCCCCGCCTGCTCACAGAGAAGCGTTGATCTCCGAGCTTATAGTAGTACTTAGTCGTGGTCCCATCATCGTCCCGCCTCGTCCGCTGCTCCGGCCGGACGCGCCCAGTGGCCGTCTCCACACGGCCCCCCAGGATGTCCAGCAGCGAACGCGCCGAGAGGTAGAGCGAGACCAGGCCCACCACGATGACGATCCCACCGATGAGGATCCTGCCGGTGCCCAGATCCGCCGCGCTCTCTGAGGTTAGGGTCGGCAGGAAGAGCCTGGTCACCACAACCAGGGCAACAACGCCAAACAGCAGCGGCCATATCAGATTTCCCAGCAGGTGCCTAACTTGCCCGGGCGCCAACAATCCCCTGCGGTTGCTCGCCAGAGCACTGGTCTGAAAGCCGTTGGCCTCGGCCAGAATCTCGGTCAACGCCTCCTGGGCACGCCCTGACGTCGACCGATCGAGTCTCTCGACTGAGAGCACGTCGCCCGCGTCCGCGAGGTAGTAGAAGCGGTAGTCAGTGCCCGGCGTAAGGGCGGTGAACCCCCCGAAAGGCAGCCGGAGGTCGAGTTCCCCGGCCTCAATCCGGTAGTCCCCTTTTTCGAAGACGAGGCGCCCCGACGTCGATCGTATGGCTTGCCCCGCCAGGTCTCCCTTCAGCGTCACGCTGCGAGCCCGCAGTCGGTACAGACGATAGAGTCCTACCCCGAGGGCGCCGACGAGAACCAGACCACCTCCGGCTGCGGCGACCGTACAGGACAGCACATCGCTGCCCCAGAGGGCCAGGAGGGCAAAGATAAGTAGGAAGGGTACCAGGGCCACTGGTCTCGGCTGACGGCGGGTGCTCGCGACTGCCCATCGAGCCAGCCGCCCTGCGGCATGTCCCAGCATAGCCTTCTGATCCGGGTGGACCTCACCGGCTCGGTTCGCCTCGACGAAATCCGGATTGGTCAGATCGTACCCACGTTGGAACAAGCTCTCGCTCAT
>CAZIWL010000006.1:0-66334 GCA_964542755.1 uncultured Anaerolineales bacterium | reverse complement strand
TGATCCTCAGCTCGTAGGTCGTGTGGGCAGGCTTCTCCGCGTTGATCACGCGGCGCACCGTTCGTTCATCGAGATCCTCCGGGTCGGCCACGGCGACAACGACGGTGAATCGGTGAGGTCCACCGTCCTCCTCGCCGAAATGCTCGATGATATCCGGATCGACCCCCGTATAGATCCTAAGATACTCGTGAAGCCCCCGTCTCGTCCCGCGCCACTGGTACAGCTCGACCCCGGCCCTGATCAACTGCCGTCGCTTCTCCATCGGCCAGTTCTCGTCGAGACTAAGATCAACCCACGTTGCCAGCCACGGAAGGAGCAACTCGGGCGTCATGCGCGGGTCGAAGTAGTGGTGCACGTTGGCGAGCGTCAATTCGACCGGCGAAACAATGTCCTCGAAAATGCGCAAAAACCTCTCGAGGAACTCGTCGTCTCGGTAGATAGACGGCAGGTAATCCAGGAAGTTCATGACCATCCTCAGGTTCTACGGACCAAACCGCCTTCACCCCTCCGCATCTAGGGTGAAACGGCTCCTAGCGCTGGCTGGAAGCACCACCAGCCCTGACTTGGCCCATCGGCAGCAGCAGGCCCCAGGGGCGCATCAATCGTGCGGCACGACCAGGTGGCGATAGGAACAGACGAGGCCCTCGGGCGGCACCCTCAATCTCGTGACGTGGTCGCCCACCTGTCCAGCCTCGAGGTTGACAGGATAGATCTTGGCATCGGCGACGTACTTCACCCCCTCCACCCCATCGACCAGCGCATAGACATCTGCGATGAACAGGTCGCGGCCAAAGGGCCACCCCTCCCCGTCCGGGCCGCCATGTAAAGGGTTGAGGAAGCGGTACAGTCGCCTCTCTATCGTCTCGGCTACCGACACGGCATCCAGATGAGGGCTCACCTCAACATGGACCTGGGCGGAGACCCAGATGTAGCGCGGAGCCTCCACGCGTAACGCCGTCGTCAACAGGCGCCTCTCATCCAGGTACTGCCGCACCTCTTCTTCTAGCGACTTCGGGATCTGGAGTTGCTCCGGTTGGATCCGGTGCTCCACCGCCGTCGCTTGTGGCACCAGAAGGACCCGCACGGTGCCCGCCTGCTGACCGTTCTCCGGCTCCGGCTGGATACACCGGGCGCGGGCTACGGACGTGGCCGCCTCCTGTGCCAGAATCTCAAAATCTTCGGCCGTGACGGCCCGGTTCCGGATGCGTAGGTGACGCGGGCCGCGGATCTTTGCGCTGTCCAACGTCTCGGCATCGGCGCCGCCGACGGACGCATATCGATTGGTCACGGAGTCGACGTAGGGCACGGACGACTTAAGGACGGTGATCGTCCGTCGTCCCACGTTCCCCTTCGCCCCTCCCCCGTACCGGTATCTCGTGAACCGAATCCCACTCCCTTTCGGTGGAATCGCCCCATACGCTCTCGTCTGCCCGTCAGGCTGCTGGATGGCCGGACCAAACATCACTTTGCCGCCGATGGCGTCCACGACAAAGTGGCGCTCGTCGGGAGCCGATGATGAGAAGTCATCCACCTCTTCCCAGGACTTCCAATCTTGCTCCTTCTCGACCTCGATGGTCTCCCCCTCTCGCCGCGCGAGGAGTGGGGCATGCTCGAGCTCAAAGGACTGTCCCGGCTTGCCGTCGCTCCGGCCCAGGAGCTCGTTCTCCACCGTGATAGCGTGGCTGGCCGGCACCGTTCCCCCGATCGAACGCCATTCGGTGACCCGAACACGGGGGGACGACGAGTACGTCCTCTGGTCCGGGCGCCGTTCCACTAGCCGACACCGCACCCACCATGCCCGCTTCAAATCGACGTCCCGGATGGAGAAGGAGTACGGGATATGGAGCTCGACGTTACCTCGGCGGTTCAGCGCCCCAGTCCCGTCAGACTCCAAGTCTGCCCTGGCCCAACGCTGGCTCGCTGCGTCCCAGGTCTCCCATACCAGAGGAGCATCATCCGGATCGACACCAATTCCCTCGATCACGCAATCAAGGGTCAGCAGCAGTGTATTTCCTGACAGATCCTGCTGGAATCCGAGGTAGAGGGCGTTTCCCGGGCGCGGCGTCTCCTCAAAGATCCGGAAGCGTGGGGCGCGAGCCAGTATCGTGTCCGAATGATCCGTGAACTCGTTCCCGTCGGGGCTCGTCAGACAATAGATGAGCTGCGGCACCAGAATGCGTAGATTCCGATCCGTTGAGAACGTGATAGCCTCCTGGCTCTCGGTGCGGACAGTTGCCACCTCGGTTCCCCCGGGGATGGTGACCATCTCCGGCTGGGGCGCGGACAGCCGGAACGTGATGTCCGCCTGCGCCGCGCTCGGTGGGCGGAGCCGGATGCCGATCAGATCCAGGAAGGTGATGAAGTTCTTGTCTGGTACCCGATTCAGCCGATAGAGGAGCATATCCATCATCCAGGCAAAGAGCTCGATCAGCGTGATCCCTGGATCGCTCAGGTTGTGGTCGGTCCACTCCGGACAATAGCGGGGGATAAGGCTCCTCGCCTCGTCGACGATGTCTTGGAAGCCGCGGTCATCAAGATTGGGTATCGGTAGCATGTCAATCCCCCGGGTCACTCTTCGGGAATCACGTAGAACGGATAAACGAGGCTGCGCTCATCGTGGGTCGCTCTGATCTCATAGTGGACCGTGACCAGTAGCCTGGCCCGGTCCTCGGGGTCATGGGTCACCCTCACCCGCGTCACGTCGATGCGCGGCTCCCACCACCCCAGCGCCTCCTCCACGTAGTGCGCGGCCAGTCCAGCGGTCGTGGTGTTGGCGGGCGCGAAGACCAGCTCGTGAATCCGACAGCCGAAGTCGGGTCGCATAGGACGCTCACCCGGCGCGGTTCCCAGGATGACGCGAATGGCTTGCTCTATGTCGACCGCCCCTTCCGACGTTGCCATTCCGCCCCGGCCGTCGATCTGCGGCGGGAAGCTCCATCCCCGGCCCAGGAAGCTTTTTGCCATCATCACCCTCCAATCAAGACCGTGCCCGCGGCCACCACGGTGCCGTTCGGCATGTCGACGGGATCGTTGCATGTCATCGCCGTATCGCCGTTACGAGCTGCCGGCTTCCCGTTGATCAGCACCGTCGTGCTCCCCAGGCTAATCTTGGCCTTGTTCGTCGGCGGCTTCTGGAACACCGTGCCCGGCGGCGTGGGCAAGTGTGGTGGCGTGTTCGTCGCCGTCGAGCCCACTGTCGCGGCGGGCAGCCCCATAATCTTGACGTCCCGACTTAGCTGCCCGTCGATCATCCCATTGAAGGGGTGCGGCAAGGGTGTCGGCACTGGCGGCGAGGGCGGCGCCGGCACCATGACGATGTGAATATCGACCGCCGTGATCTTGTCACCCTGCTTCGCTGCAGGCATGCTCATCCTGCCGCCCCCTCTGCTCTATCCGCCCATCGCCTCCTGCACAACGCCTCGGGACAACCCTCTGTCAACAGGCGCTTGGCGCACGGTCGGGCTCTTCGGTCCTTGTGCGCGCCGGTCTCGAGTCACCGTGCGCGATTCTCCAAGTCAGTTCAGTTTGACCATCGCACCCTTGACGTCGACGTTCGCCGAGCTGCTGATCTCCACGCCGGCATCCCCTTTGATGGTCACTTTGCCCTTGGCACTGATCTCCAGGTTTCCTTGAATCTCGATTTTCATCCCATTCGACCCGGAGTCGATGACGATCTGGTTGCCCGCCCGATCTTTGATCGTGATCCCACCGCCGCCACTCGTGTCGTCGAGGAGGATCGTGTGCCCCGACCGCGACTTGATCATCCGCTGCACCACCTGACCGCTGCCGTCCAGCACGGTGCTGGTCGCTTCCGGCGGTGTGTCCTCCCCGTTCCACAGCCCGCCAATGACATACGGGCGATGAACGTTCCCGTGATCGAAGGCCAGCAAGACCTCGTCATTCACCTCGGGGAGAAAGAAGGCCCCCCGATCCTTTCCAGCCATGAAGGACGCCACGCGCGCCCAGGCGCTCTCCTCGTCCTCCGCCAGCCATGGGTACTTGACCTTCACACGCCCCATGCCGTCCGGGTCGTCGTTGTTGGTTACGATGCCCACGACAGCGCCCATCTCGCCCTTCTCCTCGCCCTCCACCAGGTGGCACAACGTGCGCGGGTGCTTGCCCGTCACGTGGAAGACCGTCACGTAGTCTTCGGCTCGATAGCTGTGCGTGGTAGCCGTGATGTGGTACCGTCCGCTGAACCGATCCCCCACGGAGCGCACCGTCACCATCTTCCCCGCTCTCAGGCGTGGGTCGCCAGACGCGACTCCGCGGGCCTTCACG
The DNA here is from genome assembly GCA_964542755.1 of uncultured Anaerolineales bacterium. Lineage (GTDB taxonomy): Bacteria > Chloroflexota > Anaerolineae > B4-G1 > B4-G1 > SKLM01. The sequence continues at coordinate 62,053 of CAZIWL010000006.1, read as the reverse complement.
AAGCTCGACGTCAGCTCGTCGAAAAGGGCCTGAGCCAACCCCTCAGCCTCGGTCTGATCTGCGACCGGCCGATCTGCCACCAGGAGCTTCCCGTCCTTCTGGAAAGCCTCCGAGGCTAGCTCGCTCCCCGAGCGGCTCTCGCCGATCTCGGGACTGCCCTCCCCTTGAGTCACCCGCCCGACGATCTCGCGCTTCCGCTTTGGATCCCACCCCCGTACGACGACCTCGCTCTCCTGACGCGCCGTCGTCAGCCGCGGTCGGAAACTGCGCAAGGTACTCCCCCAGTCAAGCTCCGGCCCATCGTCGTCGCCTGCCTCGCAGAAATGAAGCGTCCGGTCTTGCACGTAAAGCTCAAAACCGATGCGCACCGCCCGAGCATAGAGGAAGGCCATGTTCGACTCATTGTTCTGGAAGACGTAGTCGTGTACCTGGCGTGTCGCGTCGACCTCGGCCCGTAGTCCCTCCTCCTGGGCGATCCGCTCGGCAATGTCCGAGTCGGTCATCTGGACGAACGACCGGGTCCACCGCCCGCGGTGGAGTCGGTGGGAGCGGTCATAGCCCTGCACCGTCAGCGTCGGTATGCCGTCGCTGCCGAAATCCGGCTCTACGGCCGTGATCTCTCCCGAAATCAACGTATCTGTCGTCGACCCCTCCCGGCCCGATGCCGAGATCTCCACCACCTTCCCCTCCGCCAGCGTCTCCGCGTCGACCCAGTGGAGTTCAGGGTCATGCAGACGGATCGCGAAGTAGTCCGGCAGATGGATGCTTTCTTCGACCGCTACCTCGATCAAGCTGTCCATCAAGTCCCGAGGAGCGTCCTCCCCATCAATTTTGATGAAGAAATGTGAGAGAAGTGCTTGATCGGGCATTGATGACCTCAAGAAGTCCTTAGGGGAGCGGCGGAATCGCCAGTTTCTGCCCCGGTTCCAACATCAAGGGATCGTCGAGCTCGTTCTGCTCGGCGATCAGCCGCCACATGGCAGGGTCGCCGTACTCGCTGGTAGCGATCCAGTCGATGCGCTCACCCTCGCGGACGATGTGCACTTTGCGCCCCTCACCCCCACCAGAGGTGGGGTTCTGACGCGGATACAGGCCCTCGTCCTCCACCTGCTGGAACGTGACCTCAAGCGTGGCCCGCACCGGCGTCCCGTCCGAGAGGAAGAGCGTGAACCGCTGCGAGATGTTCGTCACCACCGCCTTGAAGGCCCAGTTCGTTCCCCACTGGAATTGGCAGAGGGGAGGCCGCCCCTTGTTCGTCTTCCGGTTCTTCGTGTCCTCGTTGACCCGCGTCAGGTCCCAGATCTTCGTGGTGTACTCCTGACGGACGTCGACCCGGCTCTCATACGTATCAAAGAAGAGCTGCATCTTCAGATTAGTGGGCTGACCACTCTGGAACTCGGGCTCCGGCAGATTCTTCCCTTTCTGGTCGGTGAACTTCCATCGGTTCTGCTTGCTGAACGTGTACTCCTTGGGGTTGAACATACACTCTACGGAGTCGTTCGTGTCCAGATTGTGAATCACCGCCTTAACCAGTTGTCCGTCGGGCATCGTCCCGCTCCTCTGAGGGCGCTAATGAAAGCCCATCCGCTCACGCTCAAGGGTCAGACGGCGCAAGATCATCTCATAGACCTGACTCGCGACCGCATCCACATCGAGGTCCTCGCCCCCTCCACCGGTTTCAGCCTCTCTCGCTGGAGCGGGGGACACGCCGTCGGCCGTAGGTGCCTGTTCGGCAGCCCTATCTGCCGGCGCCCTGGCAACGACGGGCGGTGTGGCGCCGGGCAGGGTGGCGCCTCGGACCGCCGTCTCTGTCGCCCGACCGGACGCCGCGAGACCGTCAAGTTGAATCCGCAGATTTGGCAGGTCCATCGCCGGTCCCGGTGCCGTCGGCCTGGACGATTTGCTCAATTCAAGGTGTCTTCGGAGAGCCATCTCGTTGGCAAGGGCTTCACGCTCCTCGGCGATCCCCCGCAGCATGCTGCCCTGGTCGGGCTCACCACCGCCCCGTCGAGCCTGTCGCACGTGGGTCAGCTCGTGGCCCAGAAGCGCCGTGCCCTCCGGACTCTGCAGACCCGCACGTCCTGTCGCAAAGTAGATGTCCTGCCCTTCCGTGAAGGCGTCGGCTCTCAGCTCCGCGGCAGCCCTCGAGGCTTCTACATCGGTGTGGACGCGAACGTCCCCAAAATCATCGTCCAGGAGCTGCTCCATCGCCGTTCGTTGAGCGGGCCGCAGGGCTCTCCCCCCCTCGCGCTGGCGCCGGACCGGAGCTCCCCGGGACGACTGAGACGAGGGCAACCATCTACGTCCCTCTGGCAAGGGATTCACGATCTCCGGCAGCCCGTCAGCTGCCTCCCTGGCACCAACAGATCCCTCCCCGGGGGGAGCACCGGACCGGCCGACACCCGAGTGTCCACTGCGCCGGGCATCACCAGCCCGACCGCCGATACGCGGCGGAGGGCGGAGAACAGCGGACCTGACCCGCTGAAGAACAGACTTTGGCCAGCGCCAGGGCATCGCAGCACCCTCTCTCGGTCTGACCATCTGGCGCCGAACGGACGGTATTCCCCCGGTGAACCCTTCCGATTTCTGCAAGTGACGTCCTCTTGCGGCAGTAGGGGTCTGCAGCGGTGCAACTGGAGCCTCCTCAGAGGATGTTCCCCTCTCCTTCGTAGGCGCAGCGCGGCGCCTCCCTGCCTCGGTGGGCGCGGCTGTCCGGCCGACCTGGTGACGAGCATCCTGGCCTTCTCTCTCCACTCCTTCTGCTTGCTCGGCCTGTCCCTCGACCTCCCACGTCGCCAAATCGCGGGCCCCTTCCCCTTGATCTGGCGTAGCGTTCGATGACACGAGAAGCCCCTTCTCTCCTCCCGTGGGCAGGGGCTCCGAGTCACCCCACACAGCTCGATACACCCGACGAGGTGGTTCTTCTGATCCCCGTTCGATGTGAGCCGGCAGAGTCGTGTCCTCCTCCGCTTGGCGGAACTCGAATGCCCGTGGGCTGGCTGTCACGCTCTCATGCCGGGGGCTTTGAGGCGTCTCGGCCCACTCCGTGTGGCCCCGCACGTCCTCGGTCAAAGGCCGTGGCGCCGGGCCGTCTTCCGGTGCCCCGATCAAGATGTCGTCGCGACGCGACGCTGGGCTTGCTCCTTGCATCGACACGTCGGCACTGACCGGGGAGGAACGCGACAACACGCGCCGCGCCATCTCTAGTCCGGACGTGCTTCCAGCAGGCCGTACCGTCCGGCGGGCCGGGACTCTGGAGCCGGACACTGCAACATCGTCCGTCGTGACCGGAGCCAGAAGCGAACGGGTCAGACCCTTCAGCCAGCGGGGAGCCAGGGGCAGCGGCTGGCGCGGGCTCGACAGGGTTCCCAGACGGTACCTCTCCAATACAGCAGTCGAAAGTTGATTGCGTCGGCCAATCTCCGGACGGACCGCGGGCGCAAGCCGTCCCCTCGCGGGCCTTAGGAGATGCAGTCGCACGGCACCTGACCACTCGGCGATCCGCCGACTTGTGCGAAGCATCTTCGAAGTGCCCTCCGTCGACCGCGATATCCGCTCCGCCCTCTGCGCCAGGCCCCGTGGACCAAGCCTCAGACTGATGCGGTTTCGCGCCCTGCGGAAGACACTCGCCGCCCTTCTTACAAAAGAAGTCAGTCCGCCAGCTTCCCCTGTTCCCGATTCAGGCTCTCGACGAACGTTCCTTCTATCGGCCATTGGCTATCCTGATCAAGCCAGCTGCATCCCTCGGTGAGAGAAGACGAGGGTCTCTATGGCCGGCTGGTTCTGATCGGCCCGAAACTCCGGACCCGTCCACTTCACCGGGTACGCTGCATCGAAGTTCCACCTCCGGTACTCCGATCCGCTTGTGTCGTAGAGCGTCACGGAGATATTCTTCCGCTCGATCCGTCCCTGTAAGGTCTGCGCGTACCAATCCCAGAGAGCGTCCGAGCTGGCGACGCCGCGCTTCAGGGTCAGATCAGCGTACTTCACGCGCCCTGGAAGCTTGTGGACGTAGTCGTTCAGCCCACCCTCTTCGTATTCGAAGACCTCCACCTCCGCCTCCAGCCCTGTGCATTCACTGAAGACAGCGTGCGTGATACCGCCGATCTCCACGTAGAACTTGAAAGCCGGAAACGGATCGATACGTTGAGCCGTATTGGGCATAGGTCACTCCTCGTTCCCCACGCGACCTGCCGCCGAGACGTCGTGCACTAAGAGCTGGCGATGATCTAGCCTCGTGACTCGTTCATGCGACGGTTGATTCTGGCCACCTCCTCGACCCAACGTTGACGGTCGGCATGCTCCAGCTCCAGAATCTCCTGCAGAGGCCAGTTGAAATGGTAGGCGAGATAGGCTACCTCCTCGTGCAGCGCATCCAAGGGGTAGCCCGTCAATCCCCCCCCGGGCGGCCTAGATCCACCTCGAACTCGGTGCGACATTCGGGACACGAAACCCGAATCGTCGACGCCCCCTCTTCGTTAATTCGCCGGTAGAAGTCCTGCAGGTACGTCAGATCCGCCGTGAAGAAGCCCTCCACCATGCCCGGATTGACGTCCGAGAGCCCGCCCAGTTTGGTGATCACCCGGGAGAGGAGGATGATGCTGAGGTAAGCCTCGTTGGCCCTCACCCTTGGGTCTCGAAGGGGGGCGATCTCATCGATGGCCGTTGCCAGCCTCATCACCCCCTTCTTGTGGAGGTTCCCCTCCCGGTCGACGTAGCCGCGGGGCAGCGTGAACTCGAACTCCGTCTGAAGTGTCATAGTATCCTCATCTTCGAGGCCAGGGTTGGAGCGCGGCCCAGACCCATGCGCGAGTGGACCCGGGGGCCGCATACGCTGACGCCCCAACCTACTTGACCCGCTCGTAGCCCTCGTGCGTGATCTCCAGCTCCTCAATGGCAGCCGAGTTCTCACCGGCGTTCGCGGTGGGACCGGTCAGCTTGCAGGGCCACGCGTTCTGGAAGTTCCAGCGCGCGACCTCTTTTCCGGTCTGGTCGAACATAATGATCGAGCCGTTCTTCCTTGCCTCGTCGATCTTCCCCTCCTCGACCAGCTTCCGCCATTCCCAGAGGTCCATGGAATCTGTGATCCCTCGCTTGAGGGTGATGTTGTTCCACGTCATGCGCCCCGGGAGCTTATGGATGACGTACGCTCCCTTCTCACCCGAGGCCTTGTACTCAACCACTTCGTTCTCCGAGCCCATCCCGGTGCACTCCTGGAATGATCCCTGGATCACCCCCTGGAACTCCACCGCAAACTGTGCGGAGATAAGTGGATCTGTCCTCTGTCCGTTCGCCATTTGCATCCCTCCGTTGGTGTCCTATGGCCGGATCGAGCTGTCAGACCGTTGACGTCGCTGTCGGCTTTCCGGCGCTCCGCTCTGGCCCGCTACTCGCTCACCTCGCCGCCGCTAGCCCACTGGCTGATCCTGAAGATGACAAACTCGGCCGGCTTCACCGGGGCCAGCCCTATCTCGACGATCAACTGCCCGGCATCCCGCACCTCGACCGGGTTGAGCTCTTCATCGCACTTCACGTAGAAGGCCTCTGCCGGCGTGGCGCCGAAGAGCGCCCCGTCACGCCAAACCCGGGTCAAGAACGCCGTGATATCGCGCTTCACCCTCTCCCAGAGATCGATGTCGTTCGGCTCGAACACCACCCATTGGGTGCCCACCTCGATCGATTCCTCCACGAAGTTGAAGAGCCGGCGCACGTTGACGTACCGCCAGGCGGCATCGCTTGAGAGCGTCCTGGCTCCCCACACCCGAATGCCCCGTCCTGGGAAAGCGCGGATGCAGTTTACGCCCTGGGGATTGAGGATATCTTGCTCGCTCTTCGTCACCTGGGTGGCTAGGCCAATCGCCCCACGAACGACCTCATTGGCAGGGGCTTTGTGTACACCCCGTTCAGTGTCACTCCGTGCGTAGATCCCGGCCATGTGCCCCGACGGTGGGACCCCCGCCAGCTCGCCCCCTCGCGCCGGATCCGCTATCTCAACCCAGGGGTAATAGAGGGCGCCGTACTTGGAGTCGTAGCCCGCCTCCTCCATACGCCACTCCTTGACCTCTTGAGGGCTCAGGTCGGGCAGCGGATCCAGGATCGCAAACCGGTCCTTCATCGTCTCACAGTGCGCCAGCAGGGCCAACTGGACGGCCTTCACCTGATCGCGGGAGAGTTGGCCGGCCTGATACGCCGCCATGATGTCCGGGGCGCAGACCATCGTGATCTCGTCCACCGCTTCGAACCCACCGACGCCCGTCCGCTGGGCGGCGTCGCCGACGAAGAGCTCGGGGGCGGCCTCCGTCACAGATAGCGCCGTGACCTCTGGAACAGCCAACTCGTACGTCCCCACGGCCGGAACACGCTCCGACAACGTCCCGGTCGCCTCGAGATCGACGAGCTCTACCAGCGTCGACTCCTTGTTGACCACCTCAACGACGTTCCGCGAGCCCCGCGCCTTGCTCAAGGTGACGTTTTCGTACGCCTCCTGCTGTGGACCTCGTCGGATGATCAGATTGAACGCATCTTCCGATCCCTCATCACTCGGCGGCGTCACCTCCAGCACGATCGGTGGGCCGGGCTCAAGAGCCTTCACGTTGATCGTGTCCAGCGCCGCGCCGGCTCTGCTGGGCAGGGCCATGGCCGGCATTTCGGGATTCTCCTCGACCTCCCCTCCGGCGGGCAGACGCATGACGTAGCAGCTACCGCCACCATTGTGGAAGTACCCGTAGACAGCGTCCGCCAGGTAGGAGCCGGCCAGGAAGCCCCCGAACGTATCGCTGTACTGCGTCCAGTTGGCCACGAATGTCGGTTTGTTGACGGGGCCGCGCTCGGCGTAGCCAATGAAGCCCGCGACCGCCGTGCCTACGCCTTCGATGGGCTTCGCCCCCCGTTCCACCTCTTCCACGTACACACCCGGCGATAGATACTGTGGCGACATCTTCACACCTCCTGATTATGGTCTAGTAGCCATATGGTCGTCGAGTGGAGCGACATCGCCACCTGCTTCCGTCGACGACGCATCCCGGGATCCTCCCCATCATCGAATCTCGCTCGTGCCTCTGCCGGTCCGCGAGACCCGGCCGTCCCGCCAACCCTCCGCACGGGTCGCAGTCCGTCCGCCTATTCCACCTGAAGGTCGTAGTCCCGCGACAGGACGACCACCTCTTTCTCCAGCAGCTCGCCCGCATCCGAGAACACGACAAACGTATACGACCCTGCGGACAGGTTAGGGAACGTGTATCGCCCCTCCTCGTCCGTGGTCGCGGTGAATCCCCGTTCCCGAACCCGTACGACCGCGCCCACCAGCGGCCGGTCCTCAGCGTCCCGAACGGTGCCGCCGACCTGCGTGATCTCCTCGAAGGGCCCTTCCTTCTCAAGCCCTTGTTCCACACGAATCCGCTTGCTGCGCACCAGGGGCCCTGTGATGACCTGGACCAGGTCGAGCGGCAGCGTGGCGACAAGGTGTAGGGACGGTCTCAGTTCGTTATCCAGCACCCCCCACAGATCAGACACGTTCGGAATTTCGTCTGGTTGCGCAACCGAGGCCCGAATAGGCACCTCCGACCCGACCATGTCTCCTTGAAGCAGGTCCTCTGGCAGTTCGGGATGTCTCATCAGCGCCCAGAGTGCCCGCCAGAGTAAGCGGTGCTCGTCCTCCGCGGTGTTGGTCCAGGCAGTAATCAAGTAGGCGAGATCGATGCGCCGCGGGGGCCTCTTCTTTGTCGCCTGCCCGTTGTCCCCTCGCTCCACCACCCAATTTGTCTGGCGCAGCTCGGTGTTCTCCCGAACGTCATAGAGATAGAGGTTGATCGTGGGGCGCGAGAGCTTCGCCGACCACTCCCGCTTCGGCTGGTCGAACGAGATGTCCACATCCCTATTGTCGATGGGCATCTCTCGGATCAGCAGTTGCTTGAGCGTCTCGTCCAGATCAATGAGCATCTCTCTCCTCACACGCCGCTACCAGCTACCCGTATCTTGGTCCTCCCAATATGCACCATAGCCCTACCGGGTACCTCCCATACGACGGTACGCTTCCCGTTGACCTTCGAGTCGCAGACGATGTCGGAGCTCGCCGATGTCCTCCCAATAGAGTCGTTGCTCCCCTGAGAGCATCCCCGGTAGCAGGCGGCCCCAGAACCCGGCGGCCTCCTCTTCGACCGCGGCAAAGCGCATCTGAGCGATCAGGTTTCCTAGGAGGTGTCTGGCGATGGGGGTAGCGTTGTCCGGGATCCCCATACGGACCAGGAACTGACGGATGCGTACGTCCATCCCAGAGAGATCGCCCTCGGCGATCAACTGACGGTGATCTGTGTGAACCTGGTGGTACTCTGCAAGGTTGTTCTCACGAAGCTGATTCATGAAGTCCAGGTTCACCTCGCTCTCTTGGAGCCGATTGGCCATGGACGTCTGCGCCGCCATCAGCTGTGTCCGCAGCGTGCGCCACGTGTCCGTCTCCGCCAGGTCCTCCACAGTGTCCTTCGCGATGGTCTTGGTGAAACTCAACGCCGCCTGGATGATATTGACGGTGAACCCCGCACCAGGCACGGGTATCAAGCTGAAGGCCGAGTCGATAACGTTGAGCAGCACGGAAGGCGATTGGTCTGGCCGATTGTCTTCCGCCCACGTCGCAAAGGAAACCATCGCTGCATTGATGGACGTGCAGAAGCCATTGATCATGCTCCGCGCCATGCCATTGATCCGCCCGTTCAGCTGGTCCTCCTGTCGGTTAGACTCCTCCAGATCTATCGCCGCTTCGGCCGACGTGACCTCCACCTGTCCCTCTTCGCCGTTGTCGCGCTGGACAATCTGAGATGATGGTGAGCTTCCCACGACTGCCGCTTCTCGTTCTCCTGCCAGCTCCTTCGCCTGATTCCGCTCGGCCCTCTCCAACTGTGGCGCGCATCCCTGCTGAACGACGTGAGTCAACTCGTGGGCCAGAAGCTCCCTTCCCGCCTCTGTTTCCGGCGCATACTCACCACTGCCAAACAAGATGTCATCGCCGACCGTAAGAGCGCGCGCATTCAGCACCTGAGCCGTCTCCGAGGCCAACCCATCGGCGTGAGTGCGCACCTCGCTGAAATCCCGGTCGAATGCGTCCTCAAAGAAGCCTCGCGTTGCGCTGTTGATCGGCTGTCCCCCGTGACGCAGGCGCTCAATACGCTCCTCCGTGTCCGAATCAAGCTGCCGCCGTCCGTCTTGAACGCGCTGCATCTGTACTGGCTCTTCTTCTTCCGGGATGTCCTGCGCCTGGACCGGCGGAATCTCCGACCCAGCCCCGGGCCGCATCATCAGCTTCCCGTCTTCCTCTTCCGCCTGTGGCTGAATGCCGGGCTCCCTTGCCCCCGGACGCGCCTTCATCTGCAGCCACTCCTCCTCTTCAGGGATCTCCTGAGCCTGGACCGAGGGAACCCCCCGCGCAGCCTTCGGCTGCATCATTTCCTCTTCTTCCTCTTCCTCTCCTTCAACTTGTCGCTGAATGTCGGGCTCCCCTGTCCCTGGACGACGCTTTGCTTCCAGCCACTCCTCCTCTTCCTCTTGTGGCTGAATTCGGTGTTCGGGCGTTCGCGAGATCTCGTGCGCCACCCTATCGGCCTCCCGCTCATACTGGTCGTCAGGCGCACCGACGGTCAGCTTGGCTTGGAGCAGGCGCTGGGCACACTGGTTGCCACGCTCTCTTTGAAGCCGGGCGACAGCACGAGCACGCAGAGCGACGTTGACGGGACGATCTACCAGGGGGTTCGCCAGTATCGGAGCCTGTTCGCCTGCTTCACGCTCCGCAAGCGACTGCGCGCATCGGCTTTCCTCCTGCAGGGTCCCCTTCGCGCGCCCTTGCTGCTCCTGTGCGTCCTTAGCCTGTGCTCGCCGGATCGTCATCCCTTACCTCCAAGGATCTACGCGTCTAGAGCTCCGGACTGGGGATCATCTTCTCGAAGTCATCCCAGATACGCTCGTCCTGGCGACAATCATAGCTCCTACAAACATAGGGCCGATGTTCGTGGATCTGACAGCGACGAGTCGATGGGTGGCAGTGAACGCAGTACGCGTCGCTCCGCTTCTGGATCCAATACGGGCGGCCGTAGTCCCACCGAGCGACACCCTCGTCCAGATCTTGATCCGTCAGGTAGAAGTTGAATGTGCAGCACTTGGCCTTGCAGATCTCGATCCGGCTTGCGCAATCGATAGACACCGTACCGTTCGCCCCATACTTGTCCGGCGATGAGGCCAGCATCACCCGGGGCGCCGGCTGATTCTCGAGCTCCTGACGTACCTGGGAGACCATAATCTCCAACTCGTCCTGTCCCAGCAACCCCTTGTCCAGCAGCAGCTCCGTCAAGGCCCGGGCGTAGACGACTCCTTCCCGTCCTTCAAAATGATTGATGCTCATCATCACGTGCGCAAAGCGGAGACCACGGTCCAGGTAGGCCTGAAGTGTCCCGTTGCCCCCTTCCTCAGCGGTTCGGTTCGGCTGGACCAGTTCGGCCACGGGCATCATCAACTCCCGGCCGGGGCCAGTCGCGCTCACACGCCCCCCTCGTCCTCCACCAGCGTGTAGTACGGCCCAAAGTCCGTGTCGACCACGAGCTTTCCCATCTTCTGGAACTCACGCTTGGCAGCATGGATCAGATGCGCCATAGAGATCACCCGGCCGTCAGCCGCTGCCAGAAAGGCAGCACCCAGGATGATGTTCCGGATGTTGCCGCCAGCAACCTTGAACTGGCGGGCCATGAAATCCAGGTCCACGCCGTCGCTGCGGGGGGCCTCAGCGGGGAAGGTCAGCTCCCAGATGCGCCGCCGGTAGACCTCTTCCGGGAACGGGAACTCGACCGTGAAGTGCATCCGGCGTACGAAGGCATCATCGAGGTTTTGACCCATATTCGTCGCCAGGATGGCGATTCCCGAGTATTCCTCCATCTTCTGCAGGAGATAGGCAATCTCGATGTTCGCATACCGGTCGTGGGAGTCCCTGACCTCGCTCCTCTTCCCGAAGATCGCATCGGCCTCATCGAAGAAGAGAATGCTGTTGCTGGTGGCCGCCTCGGAGAAGATCCTGCGCAGGTTCTTCTCAGTCTCTCCGATGTACTTGCTCACCACCATCGAGAGATCGATCTTGTACAGGTCCAGGCCCAGCTCCCCGGCCAGAATGTCCGCTGCCATCGTCTTGCCCGTTCCGGGCCCTCCGACAAAGAGCGCGTTCAACCCTTTGCTGAGGGCGAGCTTCCGGTCGAAGCCCCACTCGCCGTACACCAGCGGCCGATAGGTGACGTGATTCACGATCTCCCGTAGTTGCCGGACTTGATCGGGGGGCAGCACGATGTCTCCCCACCGGTAGTGCGGTGCCACCTTCTGCGCCAAATCGGACAACCTCTGATTCGAGTTGGACCGGCAAGCCTGGAAGAGGTGGGATTGACCCACCTGCCTGCTCCCGTCCCCCCGTGCCAGGTCGCGAGCCGTGGCCACAACCCGCTGCATCTGACCTTCACCAAATCGGAACTGATTGGCCAGCGCCCCTGTATCCACCTCACTGTCAAGGGGCTGCACGTCGTCCAGGCACCTTGCCCAGAGGCTCCTCCGCGTCTCATAGTCGGGAACCGAGAACGGGATTTCCACCACCGACACGTCTGGGCGCAGAGCCAGACCCACCCAATCCTCGTCTCCAGCAACAAAGGCCCCCCGGCCGTGACCCTTGACGGCCCTCAGCCACTGCTGTCGAGCGGTCCGGTCGTCTGACAGGGCCTCTACACCCTCCCAGAACAAGAGATCACCTCGAAGAAGGGCCTGCCGCTCGACGAGGGCCACGGCCGTTTTCAGTGACAGTTCACCCGCCAGCAAGCCCCGGAGATCGACGACCATCAAACCCCGCTCTATCTTGCGGCAGATCGTCCGCGCTGCTGCTCTTCGCCCCAACCCCCGCGGCCCCTTGAGACATATGATCACGGGATTCTGAACCAAGCTCAGAACCCTCTCTTGGACCGCCTCGCTGATCGCCAGACTGTCTTCACCCGGTTCGCGCGGCACCTTTTCAACGAACTCAGAGAGACGAGGGTCCTCATCGGCCAGCCCCACAACGTAGTTCACAACGTGCGGGTCGACTTGGAGCCCTCGCTGAATCCACGGCCGTTCCGAACCTGGCTGGGAGGAGAGGAGCCTGACGAGCCGGTGTCGGATCAACGGCGCGCCGTCCAACAAGCGTGTCCGTCCCCACCGCCAGCCCTCTTCATGTGCGCATAGCAGATTCAAGGCCAGAAATGGTGTCGGGAGGGACTGGGTCACGTCATCCTGCAAGAAACCGAATATCCGGCCGTACCGGGGGTCGATCTCTATCACCAACGCCAGGAGGAGAATGTCACGCTCCAGAGGCTGGAATCCAAGACGAGAGACGAGTCGACCCAGACGCGAGCCTGGTGGTGGATCCATCTCTGCAAGCCGCCCATCCACGTCGCTGATCTCTGCGTTGAGTTTTCTGAGCGACGGGTGGTCCGGCGCGGCGTAGTCGGAATGGGGCAGCGACCGCAGCAGATGATCGACCTCAGCGTCGGAGATCAAGAGTCCGCGGTAGGGATCCATGGGATCTGCTCCCCGGAGCCGCTGGATCAAAGCCTCACGGCGGATGATCCGATCGATACGCATAAGGGAGAGACACAGGTAATCGTCTTGGCCACATATGCTTGCGACCCACTCACCTCGATCGCAGCTCCCCGTCATGTCTCCCTTTCTTGCTCGTCTGAGAACCACTCGGCGACAAACGACCGCCACCGCCTCAGCCGCCCGCCCCACGAGCGACCGCGGTACGCAGGCGACCCCACAGCATCAGCGATGAGGTATCGCAACTGATCCAGGCCGGAGAACGGCGTCCTCCGCCCTGTCTGTACGTGCTCGATCCAGCCGCGGCATTCGCAGTCACTCGGCTCATCTTGTCGCCAGATACGGACGACGAATGAAAGAGCATGCACGGCGGGCTGCTCTGCTGCGATGTGGTTGGCAGATCGTGAGGCCGTATTCTGTTCGTTCAAGGTGGCCTCATCCAGCGAAGGCCTCTCCCCCTTCGGGTGCCACTATGCCCGAAGAACGTTTCGTTCACTGCCTCGATGCTACAGCTGTCCTGTCACACCTGCGTCACTGCAGCGTCACACCGATGTCACACGTGATATCGACAACAAGGAATACTGACCAGCAGGGAGAGGGGCAAGGCCGATTCAGCAACGAATTGACGTCGTGGGTGAACGTGGGATGGGGAGGGCATAGACACAGGTTGATGGCCTGGGGGGTATGACGACCCATGTGCAAGGGGACTCGGTCACCGGACGCCGCAGTCTGGCAACCACCTCCGCGGGGTCAGGCCCAGGATGGTGATCATTATGTGAAATATCCGACCGACTAGAAACCGCGACCGTCAGCGTACGGTTGAGTCAGCACCGCTCACACGCTCTAGTCTAGGATGTTCCGATCCGGTGAGAATCCGGGGATCTGTCCTGTCAGGCCGCACTTGAGCGCCGCCGCCTGCAAGGCCTCTTGTGCGCTGCAGAGGGCGACGAGCGCGCGATCGAACTCAACAAGCGCCGATTCTAGTGAGGCCAACGGCGTCGCGGCGTCCAGTCCCGGCGAGAACGTGCGACGCTCGGCCCGGATGCGATGGTAGAGGTCCCACGTCTCGCGCATCGGCTCGACCCCGAGCTCGGATCGCAACTCCTCTCGCCAGTCGCGGAAGTGCTCCAGCGCGCGTGTCGGACGGCCTGAGTCGGCGTAGCACCGCATCATCTCACGATGAACATCCTCTTGGAGAGAGTCAAGTCGAAGGAGACGCTCGCCGTGGGCGATGGCTGCCTCGAAGTCCTCCGCCAGTCGCGAGTGGCGCTGCAGCCGCTTCAACACCCGCAGCAGCAGCAACCTCAGCCGTTCCCGTTCCGCCAGGCACCAGTCGTCGTACCGGCCTGCGAGCAGGTCCCCACGGTAAAGGTCCGATGCCCGTCGGAGGGCGGCTTCGCGGTCGGGAGTACACGGCAGCGGACCTTGAACACCTAGCGCCACCTCCCGCTCGAATGCCGCCACGTCAAACCAACATCCCAAGTCGCCGACTTCGATCATGAGCGTGTCCCGCTCGACCTGGACGAGCTTGTCGCCCATCTCGCTGCCGTGCACGCCGAGCGCGCGCCTGAGCCGCCAAAGCGCCGTGGATAGACAGCGCCTGGCCCTTCCCGCCGGTCGCATAGGCCAGAGTCTCTCAGCGATCCAGTCGCGTTCGAGGGGCTGACCGGCGTGGAGCAACAGCAGGTACATGAGATCGTAGGCTTTCTGAGTGGGAAAGTCTACGAGATCTTCACCTCGCTGAACACGGGGGTTTCCAAGGGCGTACACGCGTAACGTAGACATCGACTCCTCCTCGTTCAGGCCGAGCAGGGCGCCTTCGCGCTATCGAGGGTCGGGCCAGGTGGTTCCCGACCCAGCACGTCGAAAGCAATGCGGGCTGGGATGAACGCTTGCTGCTGGCACAGGGACGCGCTGGTCCCTACAGTACGCCAGGCGGTGACATGCCAAATGCCCATCTCATCGCTGAGATCGGCCGATGATAGGTGACGCCTCCGAAGATGATCTGTCAAGCATCATAGCAGACGCCCCCGATCCTGTCAACAAGCCTCTCAGATCGCTGCCGAATCCACGGACGTGCATACCGGGACTGTGGTGGAGGGTCTATCCTCAATCTTCCGTGACCCCCTTCATCAAACCAGTTGGGAGTTGCCCACAGAATGACCCGTGAGAGCGTGGTCGGAGACAGGCAAGCGGAGGGCCAAACAGAGGGTTTTCTTGCCCCGGAGATGCCCATTGCAGGAGGAACGGCCGCCAGTGAGTCACGACCAATCCACACGTGTTTCCGGCGACGCATATGGCGTAATCCTTGCAATAATCCCGACCTTGCGCTATAATTGTGCGCTGTCCGGGTCCCGCGCAGGGTTCCGGCAAGCCTTTTCCAAACCTAGTCGACGTCTACTGGCAGGGAACCCCCGCACTCGGTGTGGGTGTTTCTTTTTTTTCGTGGGTTGAATGTCTCTGCACTGGTACATTGTCGGCAACAACCGCCATTCGCACACCCATCGGCAGCTTGCCCAACAGAGGTGGTAGCATGGAAACGAACAAGACCTACCTCACCAAAGAAGGATACGAGAAACTCGATGAAGAACTCCAGTACCTCCGTACGGTCCGCCGACGAGAGATCGCGCGACGGCTGGAGCTGGCCCTGGAAGAGGGTCCTCTGCTGGAGAACGCGGAGCTCGAGGATGCTCGGAATGAGCAGGCCTTCGTTGAGGGACGTATCCTCATGTTGGAGAGGATGCTGGGCAACGCGGTCATCATCGAGGAAGGCGAAGGACCGCACGAAGAGGTCGAGGTCGGCAGCCACGTGACGATCACCGAGGGAAATGGATCCCCGGAGACGTATCGCATTGTGGGATCTGCCGAGGCAGACCCCACCAAGGGCCTCATCTCCAACGCCTCCCCCCTGGGCCGGGCCATGATGGGCTGCAAGATTGGTGATAGGGTCACCATCGACGCCCCCGACGGGAAGCTCGAGTTCAAGATCATAGGCATCAAGTAGACCCAGGGTCCGGTCAGCGCATCAGCCCACACTGGACACCATCAGGTGCCTCGCTGTGGGCTTTCTTATGCACATCTGAAACACAGGAGAAGCTATGGAACTGACGGACCTCGAAGAGCAACGCGTCGAGAAGCTGAGAGATTTGGAGCAGAGAGGGCTCAAGGGCTACCCCAACCGCGTCCATCGTACCCACACCATGGCCCAGGCGCTTGCAGCTTATCGTGCCGCCGAGGCAGAGAAGGAGGAAGCCCCCTCGGTCGCGGTCACCGGGCGGCTGCGAAGTATGCGCACGATGGGTAAGATATCCTTCGCGGACATCGAGGACGGCACAGATACCATCCAGCTCTTCCTCCGTCTGAACGAGCTAGACGATCAAGTATACGAGGCCTTCACCGAGAGCTTCGATCTCGGCGATTTCGTCGAGGCCGAGGGCCCCTTGATGAGAACCCGTACGGGTGAGATCAGCGTCCTCGCGCAGCGGCTGCGGATGATCTCCAAGGCCGTCAGCCCCCTTCCCGTCATCAAGGAGAAGGAGGTCGACGGTGAGGTCGTGAGATACTCGTCGTTCTCTGACGTCGAGGAGCGGTTCCGTCAGCGGTACGCCGACCTGGCGAGCAACCCGGACGTGCGTCAGACTTTCCGGACGCGGGCATGCGCGATCAAGGCTATGCGCGACTTCCTGGACGATCACGGTTTCCTTGAGGTCGAGACGCCGATCCTCCAGCCGCTCTACGGGGGTGCAGCGGCGACGCCCTTCACGACCCACCATCACCAACTCCACCAGGACCTCTACCTGCGCATCTCCTTCGAGCTCTACCTGAAGCGCCTCCTGGTGGGCATGTACGACCGCGTCTACGAGATCGGGCGCGATTTCCGAAACGAGGGCGTCTCTCACAAGCACAACCCCGAGTTCACCCAGATGGAGTTCTACGCCGCCTACTGGGACTACCGGGATGTGATGGACTTCTGCGAGGAGATGGTTGCCGCCATCGCCGAAGAGGCCACCGGGAGCTCCGTCATCACGTATCAGGGGCGAGAGATCGACCTGTCGCCACCGTGGCGGCGCGTCACCCTTCGTGACATCGCCCGCGAGGTGACCGGCATCGATTACGCCGAGCACCCGACGGCGGAGGAGCTATCCAGCACTATGGAGGCTGAGGGTGTGCCCACGCCACAAGGAGCCACCTGGGGCCACCTCATCGACAAAGGCCTGCTGGGTACCGTCGAACCGACCCTCATCCAGCCGACCTTCGTCCTCGACTACCCGCGGGACATCTCGCCGCTGGCCAAGAGAAAGCCCGAGGACCCGACCCACGTCGAGCGCTTCGAGTTTTTCATCGGTGGGCTCGAGATGGGGAACGCCTTCACCGAGCTTAACGATCCCTTCGACCAGGAGGCGCGCTTCGAGGAGATGGGACGCCTGTACGATCCCGACGACGAGGAGGCCCATCCCATGGACGAGGACTATATCCGCGCCATGAAGTACGGCATGCCGCCCAATGGCGGGTTCGGCATCGGCGTCGACCGTCTGGTGATGCTCTTGACGGACCAGCCCAGCATCCGCGAGGTGATCCTCTTCCCACTCCTCCGCGAGAAGGAGTAGCTCGAGCGGTTCCCCGGTACAGCTGGGTCCGTAGATTAGTCAAGGGGCTGGTCAGATGACCAGCCCCTTGCTTCGTCCAGTGACCCGCCCCTCTTCTGCCGGCTGCTGTGCGACCACACGGCTGAGGAGCGTTTGGCCCTTGAGCGGTGCCGACGCCAGATCAGAAGACCCGCAATCGTCCGAGTCGTATTCGCTCCCCCCGTCTCCCGTCATCCGCCACCATCGTACCCAGTGCGGTGATTACCGCGGCGATGCCCACCGTGCCCCGGCGCATCACGCGCCGGCTCTGTGGGCTCAGTCCCCTGCCCGGATCCGCATCATCCGACCCGCCCCCCGTCCAAAAACCTCGGGGAAGTAGAACTCGCGGGCGGTCGTGGGAATCACGTGATAATCCCCTGGCCGCGTGGCCCGGAACGTGTAGATATACTCGTAGGTCCCCGCCGGCAAGTAGTCGGCGAAAAGCACCACGCGATCATCACGCATTTCGCTCCGGCTGTACCAGTTCCACCACCAGCGATAGAACTCAACGACAGCCTCGTTCTCGGCCTGTCGGACCAGCGTCGGGCCCCCGGCCGTCAAGCTCGTCGTGGCCAGGGAGGTATCAATGGCCTCCCCACCGGCCGGTAGGGGATCCTCGACCACCACATACGTCAGATCGTGAGGGGCGATGATCGTCAGGCGCACCTGCACCACGTCCCCCACCTCGACCTCATCCAGGGCCGGGCACTCGACGCCCTCCATGCAAGCCGGGTCGCTGTACTGCCGCGACACGATGATCCCCCGATTCAGGGGCTCGATCTCCTCCACGGGCAGGAACGTCCGCAGGTGCGCCGTGTAGTAGAGCCGACCCTCGCCCGGGCCGCGGTCGATGATCAGACGGTTGCTCGCCCCCTCAAGGAGCTCTGACACCGGGATCTGGCGCCGGATTGTCATATCCACGTTCGCCGGCGTCACCTGCCCCTCTTCGAGCAGTCGTTCGTTGAACCAGAGCCCGTAGGCGTAGTTCCCCTCTAGCTCACCCGTCACACGCATCCAGTCCGTCAGGGCGATGAGCGCCCAGGCCGTCTCGTACGTCGTCTCCCAGATCCCGTCCTCTCGAGCCACCATCAACCAGCGCACCACGTTCGGGATCAGGTCGTTTTCCGGGTCGAGCTGGGCGAGTGCCTTCAGGATCACGGCTGTCGAGCGCGTGTCCGTATTCATCGCCCACCGATCGTACCCCTCCTCCTCCCAGTGCGCGCCCGTCGCGCTCAGAATCGCCGCGTTCTGGAGATCCGAGAGCAAGGTGCCGATGCGCTCGTCGGAACCATCCTCCGGCTCTTTGATCATGTCCAGGGCCATGGCCAGATACGCCCGTCCATAGTGGCTCAGTTTGTCCCGGCTATCATACAGCCCGCCCGTATACTCGCTCGCCGCACTCGCGTCGCCAGCCTCGGTCATCACGTAGAGGATGAAGGCCTGCTGGTTAGCGGCCTCCGGGGACGTCAGGTCTCGCGCAGGCTCAAGATGGGTCCGGAGATAGCTGAGACCACGCTCCATCACGCCACCGCGCACGTCGAAGCCGGCCTCGCGCGCCTTCACCATGCCGAAAACGGCGTAGGCCGTCAGGTGCACCCGGCTATCGCCGCGGTCCCACCAACCCCACCCCCCATCCCCATTCTGCCTCTTGTAGAGCTTGTCCAGGGCTTCCTGTACCAATCCCGGGAGCCTGTCTTCCAGCGCCGGCCGCTCCAATCCCAGCTCCCGCACAGCCCTGTAGGACAGCACGTTGGGCAGGAAGCGCGAGACGATCTGCTCGGTGCACTCGTAGGGATAGTGCTCCAGATAGTCGAGTCCCCCGGTCATCCCCGCCGCCAGCGACGGATCGAGCCTCACCGACAGCTCACCCTTCCGGTCGCTGGCGTTGGGCGGCAGGGCAACCGCCTCCGCCCGGGCTCCCTCGTCCTCCAGCTGCCCGCCCGTCCCAGCGATCTCAGGCGCCGTGTAGCGTTTCACGACCAGAGATCCATCCGGTCCCGTCGTCAGCCGCGGGCGCGCTGCATCCGCATACTCACCGGAGACAGCGCCCATCACCACCTCGGCCTGTTCGACGTCATCCACTTCCACCCACCAGGTGACCTCTCTCTCGGTCCCGTCGGGGATCTGTACGTTTCGCGTGAGATCCCCATCAACCGTCAGACCTTCAGCCTGAAGGGTCACTTCCACATCGCGGGTGGCCCCAGTGTTGTTGCTCACCAGGGCGGCCAACTGAGACCGGTCACCCACGACGAAGAATCGCGGCGTCGTCGGCCGCACCAGCAGCGGCTTCGTGACCAACAGCTCCGTCGTCTCCTCGCCAACCTCTGTCGCCTTCGTAACCCCGACGGCTCGGAAGACCCACGTCGTCAGGTTGTCCGGCAGCGCCACGTCCACAGACGCTCGGCCTTCCTCGTCCGTGACCACGTCGGCTTTCCAGAAAGCTGTGTCCTCGAACTCCTCCCGGACCTGCGCATCCGGCACCGATCCCTCTGCCGACTCATCCGCGGCAGCCCGAGCGGGCGCCTCGGCCATCACTTCCTCCTCCATCTCACCGCCACCACCGATGCCAAGGCCCTGCGTAGCCAGATTCTCCAACTCCTCCACCTGTTTGAGCAACAAGCGGTTGATAGAGAGCACCAGGCCGCTCGAAGTCGAGACGCCGAGCCCACGCCGTCCGTAAAATGCCTGGACAATCGCGTCATCCTCCCGCGGCCTGAGGCTCAGAACGGCCTTGTCCACCAGATCCAGCGAGAAGGCCGCCTCCACTGGCTCACCGTTGGCATCCCGCGCATGCACGTCGAACCTCACGCTGTCGCCAGGCTCGGCCTGTTGGACACTCGGCGTCAAGGTCAGGTTCAGCGTCTGTTCCACAGGCTCCACCGTGAGCGGCAGAATGCCCACCTTGTGCGTCGCCGCCGGGTTCGCCGCGTCCGGTCCCTTGACCAGCACCACGGAGACGTAGATGTTGGGCGCGTGGTCAGCCGTGATGGGGAGCCTGTAGACCGAGGAGTTGCTCTCCAACCGCCTCACCTCCTGGTCCATCACCCCTCCCCGCTCCACCGTGATCCAGGCCCACTGCTCGCCCTCGAAGGGGCTGGGAATCAGGATCTCGGCTGTCTCGCCAGGGACGTAGCTTCCCTTGTCGCTGACCAGGTCGAACTGGTCGTCGTTCTCCCTTCGCCAGGACACATCCTCCGCCCCGCTGACCCAAACCCAGACCGATGTTCGAGCCCCGACAGACCCGTCGACCGACCCGTCGTTTCCGTCCTTTTCCGCCACGACGCGGTAAGACCCACCCTCTGGAGGTATGAACGACAGCTCGGCACCGGCCGTGCCGTCCGTTGTGATGATGTCGGTGTGGACCAGTGTATCCTTGGTCTCCCACTCCCACCTGCCGCCCTGCTCCCGTTCCACAAAGGTGTTGACCCACTCTCTTCGGTAGACCTTGACGTTGAGACCCTTGTCAGGGACGCGTGTGCCGTCCCAATCGACCGTCACAGCATCCACCCCAAACGGTTCACCGGCCTCGCCGAGCCGCGTCTGAGGTGCCAATCCGATGTAGAAGTCATCCCGATGGACGACGATCTCGTTCCGCCCGGAGATCGCTTGCCCGTCTTTCCCATAGGCGGTCGCCTCCACCGTCAGCCGGTGACCGCCCGTCATGATCTCGGTGGGCAGCCCGATGCTCACTTGTCCGGCGGGGTCGGTCGTGCCCGTGCCCTCCAGGATCACCTCTGGGCTGGGCGTGGGCCTCCACCAACACCAACGGCAGACCCAGGGATCATCGTCGTCCGTGAAATCGTACCGTCCGAACTGCTGCGGCTCGAACCGATAGGGCGAACTAAGCACTTGCCACTCGACGTCCACATCGACCACCGCACCGCCGAAGAAGTAGCTCACCTCCACCTGAGCGCGGCTGCGCGTCCCCGCGACCACATCCTCCGCCTCGGGAACGACGAGCACCTCGAACTCCGGTGGTCGGTAGGCCGCGACCGCGAAGGAGTCACCGTAGCTCGAGCCGCCGACCTCGGCCTGGATCCGATAGTCACCCAGGGCAGCCCCATCACCCAGGACCAGATCTCCGCGGAAAGCACCGAAGTCGTCGAGCTCCAGCTCCTGGGCGTAGACCTCCTCCCCCTCCACGGAGCGAACGCGCACCTGCACCTCCGCCGGAGCCGGAAGCTCGTAGTCTACGCCGTCCTGCGCCCGGACAATCCCCCGGAAATGGACCACCTGCCCGGCCCGGTACAAGGGGCGGTCCGTGGTGATATGCACCCGGTAGTCGCGCTCGTCAAAGCCTCCCGTCAGCCCGAATTCCCACGGGCTGATCCCGCGGCCCCACTCCCACCCGGTATCGCCCAGGACGAAGGGGCTCTCCGACACGACGTAGGCATCCCCGCGGTCGCCATCCTCCATAATGAACCGGGCCAACCCATCCGCGTCTGACGTCGCCGGGCCGATGGCCTCCCCATCTGGAACCTGCGCCATCAACTCGAGCCCCTCTGCCGGTTCTCCCGTCTCCAGCGCCGTGGCCCAAACCCAGATTCTGTCCTGGCTCCTCTTGATCGTCAGGTTGTAGTCGGAAACCACTACCAGGCGCCGATGGAGCCAGGGCTGGAACGAGACCCCTGACGCCCGGACCTCAACGACGTAGAGCCCAGGTTCCAGCCTGCCGCCCCCCTCAACCAGCTCGATCGGCGTGTGATGCTTCTCGTTGAGCGGAGCCTCCACGGACATCGACCAAGATCGTATGGGTTCGTACGATACTGCTGCATCCCAGAACCGATCCCGCACATCCCGGTACGCATCTGGCTCGACGCGTCCCAGCCGGACGTCGACTCGATCCGTGTTGAGGTGACCGACCATCACCCGTGCCCGCTCGCCGGCGTTGAATGTTCCGACCATACCCGGGACATCGATTTGCACCGACGGGTCCAGGGGCGCCGTCCGGTACTGGACCGTTAGCTCTTGCCCCGTCTTGTTGCCGAATGGGTCGCTGATGTTCGGGCCGATCCGAACCTCGTACTCACTGCTCGGCTCCGATCCGAAATCAATGCGGAATACGTTGTCGTGTCTGCTGAAATACGTGTAGACCTGACTCGGTGACAAAGGTGGTGTCATTTCCACGTTCGGCATCACAGTCGCAGGATCGATGGCAGTGTTGAACAGAATCTCGAAGGGCCGGTGCGGCCCCGCATTCTGCTCGCCATCCCGGGGTCTGGTCCCGATGATCCGAGGCAGGGGAACGGTCTGGAATTGCCACGTGTACAGATCCGGCATACCCTGACCACCTCGGAGGCTCAGCACACCGCTCGCCATCCGAGCCGTGTAGAGCGTATCAAATGCCAGCTGTTCCGTCGGGGTGAACATCAGCGTGTCGGACACGACCTCCGCCTCACCCTCCACCACCCCGCCGCCGCCCTCGAGACTGAAGGCCTCTATGGCCGACTCAGCATTCACGGGCATATTGAAGGTGACCCGGACCTTGGGTTCCACCGAGGCCAGCTCCTCCTCGCCGGAGGGTGAGGTCCACGTCACCTGTGGCGGTTGCGTCGAGAACTCCCATGTGTACGGTGCCTCCAGCAGACCTCCTGTGGTGTCCGTCAGGCCAGCCTCGATCCGGGCCTCGTAGGTCGTGCCGCCAGCGAGAGGCCCATCCGGTCTGAACACATAGATGGAGGTGTTGAGCCATTCTCCCTCACCCTCCACCGGCGGATTCAGCGTCAGCGGTTGCGGCAGGACGGAGCGGGCGGGATCGGATATCGCCGTCAGCGGTACCACGGGTCGGTTGAACATCACCGTGATCGTACTCCCTGCCTCAACGTCCTCGGCGCCTTGGGCAGGTATGACTTGAGAGACCGAGAGATACCCCACCGTTCGGAACTCAAACCCGTAGTCGTCCTCCAGCGCCGTGCCGTCCGCAGCCTGGGCCTCCGCGGCCAGGGCCACCTGGTACGCCTCGTCGCGCTTCAAATCCCGCGCCGGCTTGAAGCTCACCGTCTTCTCGTCGGCCCACGTCACGCTCCCCGAGACGCCAGGGCCGACCCGCAGCGCCTTCTCCACGGAGCCCCGGTCCATCGCGCGGTCGAAAACCAGCTCGATAGCCCCGTCCGGCGGCAGTTCAGCTCCGGGTTCCGGCGTGCGCTGAACCACGATAGGGGCAGCCTCCCCGGCGGGCGGCGTCGGGGCCGGGCCCGTCGGTGACGAGGTGGGCTTCGGTGGCGAAGTCTCCGTCGGTTGGGGCGTCGATCCAGGCGCACACCCGCCCAGCAGTAGGCTTAGCATCGTTAGGACCCCTAGGATGTTCGAACTCGCTCGCTTGCCCATCGGCACGTACCTCCTCCGCTCAGACGACCTCTAATGGTGACCTTTGCCAGTATAGCACACAACGCACCGGGCCAGTAGCTCGGCAGCCCGTCACCACTAAGACGCCGGAAGGAAGCAAAAGGTTCCACCGTTGCCCGATCAGAAACCGATACCGCACAGAGCGCCTGGGGGTGCACGAACGAGTTGTCGCACCTCATGAGCACATGCTTGCCACGTATGCCAGTCACAACTGATCAAGAAACGGGCGCCACCGGTGTCCAACCGGCGACCAGCTCCGCGACAAGTCCTTAGCGCACCCAGCGCCCAGGCCAAAATTGCACGATCCGAGCCCCTGAGTATAATTGCTCAAGTTCTCTATCGCGGAGACGTCGCCCCAGACACACGTCGACGCTCGATCCTTCTCTCCTCATGCGGGCGCTCCGTACGCCGCGATCGTGGGCTGCACAGTAGACCCGGATCCGCGTTCTTCGGGACGCGGTTGGCTGGAGGTGCACTGATCGCCCTTTCAACGACGAGCCGAGGCGTGGCCGACGACCAACTCACCTCCGACGTCTGGGGAGCCGTGGTGCTGTCGTCGCGTCCCATCTGCAACATCCCTAGGAATCAACCACCGACCACCGTTCGCGAGGCCGCCTCACTGCCCTTGCTGGAACCAGGCGTCGGCCTCCCTCGCTATCGCCCCTGCCGGTGTACCGATCATGCTGCCCCAGTGCCGAGACTACGGACAACCAACGCCGACGGGTGCCAGGGAGCCGGAATGATCACCGACGACCCCGGAGACTTTCGCGACCCGGGGAGGACTGACCCGTGACGGCCGTCCGCATCAGCTTGCTGGGTACTCCCAGTGCCGAGTCGCCCGGCAAACCGCTCCAGGTCACGCGGCGGCAGGTCCGGGCTCTTCTCTACCACCTGGCCGAGCGAGAGGAGCGAACCGCGCGAGAGGCGCTCTCCTTCCTCTTCTGGCCCGACGAGCCCGAGTACCGGGCCAGGCGACACCTCTCCTCTCTCTTGAGCCATCTTCGACGCGCGCTGCCCGAGCCCAATCTGCTCATCACTACCCAAGAGCACGTTGCGCTCCACGCCACGCGCGTCTGGACCGACTGCCGGTACTTCCGCACCCTGACCACATCCACGTCCGGTCAGCCCCTCTCCCTGGCAGCCCTATCGCAGGCCGTCAAGCTCTATCGGGGCCCGTTCCTGGCTGGCTTCTCTCTTCCTGGATGCCCGGAGTTCGAGGTCTGGGTATCTGTGCAACGACGGCATTGGGAACGACGCTACCTGGAGGCGCTCGAGACACTCATTCAGATGCAGGAAGCCCAGGGCAATCTTGAGGATGCCATCGGGCACGCCCGGCGCTACCTGGAGATAGACGAACTCGCTGAGCACGTACACCGGGACCTAATCCGCCTCCACGCGGCCGCTGGAGATCATAGAGCAGCTAGTGAACAGTATGAGCGGTGCGCCGTCCTGTTGGAGCGAGAACTGGGCGTGAGTCCGCTGCCCGAGACCCAAGCCGTCTATCAGGCGGCTCAACAAGGCCGGGTGCGTGCCAAGAGTACGGCGCCCTCTCCCAATTGGACGACGCTCCCCAGCCTCAGCGCCCCACTCGTAGGACGCCAAGAGGCGCTCCGCGATCTGAATCAGGCCTACGACGACGCCCGGGCAGGTCGCGGGAGGATTCTGCTCATCTCAGGCGAGGCCGGCATCGGTAAATCCCGTCTCATCGAGGAGTTCGTGAGCAACTTGGGCAATGGTGCAACGCCTGCGACCGGAAGCGGGCACGAGACAGAACAGGGGATATCCTACGGCCCTCTGGTCGAAGCTTTGCAACCGCATCTGGATGCCAAGGACCCGGCAGTCCTCGATCGGGCGTCGGTCCGTCTGGCAGAGCTTGCGCACCTGATGCCTGACCTCGAGGAGAGGCAATCTCCAACAACGCCGCAGACCCCCGTGGAGCCCCCGCGGCAGCAACGCGTCTTCCAGGCGCTCACTCGATCCATCATCGGCCTGGCGCACCAAGCAACGAACTCAGGGAGCCTCATTGTCCTGTGCCTGGACAACCTCCATTGGGCGGACATGACTACGTTATCGTACTTGGGCTACCTGGGACGGCACATAGCCGGCGCTCCAGTCCTCGTGCTCGCCGCCTATCGGCCAAGTGAATTGCAGCCGGATGCCCTCCGCGGACAACTGCTCCGATCGGGCGTCCTGCGGGAGATCAGCCTGGGTGGCCTCCAACAGGCGGATATCCTCCGTCTCGTCCGGCACCTGACTGGACAGGAAAGTGGTATCGCACGACTCAGTCGTCGGCTTCATCGTGCCGTCGGTGGCAACCCGTTCTTCTTGCTGGAGATCGTGCGAGCGATGCTCGAGACAAGAGTGTTGGAGCAAGAGGTATCGGGATGGAGCAGCGCCAGGGTGGAGGACTCGGCGGCCGATCTCGAGTTTCCCATCCCCAGCACGGTGTCGGACGCAATCCGCGGTCGACTTCGACGTCTCGACCGTCGAACCGAGCAGGTCCTCGAGACGTGCGCTGTGCTGGGCTACCAATTTGATCATGACCTGATATGGGGCACGAGTGGGCGGAGCGAGGAGGAGGTGGTCGACGCGCTGGACATCCTTCTGTCCCGTCAGATCGTGACCGAGGCGAACGGTGAATACCGGTTCATTCACGACTTGACACGGAGCGCAGTATACGCCGACCTTAGTTACGGACGTCGCCGACTGCTCCACCGGCGGGCTGGCGAGTCGCTGGAGGAGCTGTGGCCCGAGAAGGCCGTGACCCTGGCACGCCACTTCGAACGGGCTGAGCAGCCCGACAAGGCCGTCCACTATCTGCACACAGCCGGGAACAATGCGATGCTCGTGGCCGCACCTCAGGAGGCATCCGCTCACTTGAGACGGGCCGTCGCCTTGCTCAGAACGCTTCCCCCGTCGCTGGAGCGCGATGAGAGGGAACGAAACCTCCAGCTGGCTCTCGGCGTCTCCCTCCAGATGGCTACGAGCCATGGAACGCCTGCGGCATCTGTCGCCCACGCCAGGGCGCGAGACCTGTGCCGTTCGTTGAACGACGCCGAGGGGCTGTTCAGGGCACTTGGGTTGCTCCTCATGTCGCATACCACTGCCGGTAGGCACCAAGAGGCAGGCCAGATCGGCGTGGAGCTCCTCGACGCAGCCCGACAGACCGGGGATCCAAGCGCGGAGATGGTCGCTCACTGGCAGATCGGTGTTCAGCGCTTGATCGTAGGTGATCTGATCTTGGCGCGCGAGCATCTGGAGGAGGCTGTCGCTCGCCACCGCCCGAACCGCCACCGGCATCTCATCTTCCGCTACGGTATGTCGCCCGGCGTGGTCAGCCTCGGAGCCCTGGCGTTCGTCCTGTGGGCGCTTGGGTACCCGGAACGTGCGTTGGACGTGAGCCTCGACGGCATCGCGCTGGCCGATAAGCTGGCCTACCCCCCGGGACTGGCTATGGCTCAGGTCTACGCCTGCGGTGCTCACGGCTTCTGCGGAGACTGGGCGAAGGTCCGTGAACTCGCCGAGGCCACCCTGATGATCTCGGAGGAACACGGCCTGCCGTACTGGTACACCGCTGGCCTCGTGAATCGGGGGCGTGCTCTCGTGCACCAGGGAGACGTCGAGGCTGGCGTCATCAGCATGCGGCAAGGCATCGACCAGAGTCGAGAGATGGGCGCCGAGGCATTCACTGTGCTCCAGTTCACCATGCTGGCGGAGGCCTGTCTCGAAGCTGGACTGGTCCGCGAGGGCCTGAGCGCCGCTGAAGAAGGTCTGGACATCGCGCGTCGGACCGGAGAGCTTTTCTTCGCTCCGGAGGCCTGGCGGCTCAAGGGTGAGTGTCTCTCCAAGACCGGCGAGCAGCAGACCGAGGGCTCTGTCGCCGTGGGTACTGAGGCGAAGGCCGCATACCGCCGCGCTATGGAGCTGGCGCGAGACCAGGAGGCCAGATCCCTTGAGCTGCGCGCAGCGATGAGCCTATGCAGATCGGAGAGAAGCCAGGGCCGAAGCTCGAATACCGACCCACTCCTGATGGGACTATACCACTCGTTTGACGAGGGGCACGACACCCGGGACTTGAGGCAGGCTCGCACACTTATGGGCATTCCCTGATAGCCCGCCTCTGTACACATTCTGTACGCAGCCTTATGCTAGACTGTCGGCCAATTGAGGTCGACAGTCTTTTTTTGCCTCTAGCGCATCCGTTGGGGCGATCCTACACTACGGGCGTGGCGCGGGCCGCTATGTGCTACGTCTGGATCTCGTTGTTCGCGGGCGACTGGCGCGTCCACCGCATCAATCCGAGAGAAGGCTCAGAGTGGCCCAGCTAGCCGAAGGAACACCCGGTGGCCTACGTCAGCCAGTGGACGCCTTGTCACCACCCGGGCGGGCCCAAGATGTACCGGTCCGTGCCAGAATCTAGCGAGCGGCAATGCTCGCGGCGCGGTACGGTCGTACGCGCGAGTGACGGGATGGTGCTGCAGGAAAGCGCTGGAGTTGCTTCTTCGCGACTGACACCTCTGGAACGGTACGGAATCCCGCAGCGGTCTGCTCTAGGCCTCGTGAGCAGGAGGTGAGTTTGAACGAAACCCTGTCTAGCTCGACCTACCTCTCCTTCATTCTGAGGATATGGCGCGAACGGGACCTCGAACGCCCCGACAGCCCTGTGGGCCAGTGGCAAGGAGAGGTCGAACACATCCAGACCGGTGAGCGGCGGTCTTTCAGCAGCATTGACGCCGTCGTCGATTTCCTCCGCGCTCAGGTTGTCGAACCCGGCCAGATGTCTCCATCAAGAGACCCCTGAGCAGGTGTTTGCCTCCGATTCGGACCCACGGACAGAGATGTGCCTCCTCCGTTCTTGCTGGAACCGGTAGCGATGGACAACCCCTCTCTACACGATTCTCATCACCGAGAAAAGATGCGTGCCCCCGTGAACAACAGCAGGCTTGAACCGGGAAGGAGGGAGCAACAAGACATAAGATGACACTCGCCCGCGTTGCGGGTGCCACAGCTGAACACAAAAAACGTTGCCCGAGGAAGCCGGTCTTCCGTGCTGCCCAAGCTCGCAAACGCAGCGGGCCGTAGACTGTCCGACTCGGAACAAAATGGGGACTTAGCACACCAGGGGAGGTAGACGTGAGAAGGAAGACGCTCATTGGCTTGATGATGGTTCTCGGATTGCTGTTTGGCTTGACGGGTGGTGGGGCAGTGGGCCAGGGAATCGGCCCGCAGGAAAGCGCCGGACCGCAGGCCGCCGTGGGGACAGCCTTCACCTATCAGGGACGCCTGCTAGACAATGGATCCGCCGTGAACGGCACGTGTGACCTGCGTTTCGGCCTGTACGACTACGGACTCTCTCCCACCCTGATGGAGGGTCCCGTGGACGTACCCGGGGTCGTTGTAGGCGACGGCTACTTCTCAGCCGCCGTGGACTTCGGCACCGACGCCTTCACAGGTGAGGCGCGACAGATGGAGATCGCCGTTCGCTGTCCGTCGGGCAGCGGCTCCTATTCGACCCTCGGTGGTATGGTACCGCTGACCGCGGCCCCGTACGCCCACAGCCTGCGACCAGGGGCGACCATCGCCAGCGATACTGCCGGCGAGCTTGGTTCGGTGCTTCACGTTGAGGACTCCTACACTGGCCTGTTCCTGAGTGCTGCTGTCGAAGGTCAGTCGACTCAAGGAACCGGTGTGCGGGGCGAGTCCGCCTCCGGTCACGGGGTCCACGGCGAGGCAACAGCCGCGACTGGAGCCACATACGGGGTTTATGGCAAGAGCAACAGTAGCGACGACGGCAGCTACGGCGGCTACTTCGTCGGGTACGGGGGAGTCTTCGGCCGCGGAACTGGCTCGTTCGGGCCGGGCGTCAAGGGGACTTCCACAGACGAGGCCGGCGGCTATTTCACGAGCACCAACGATGTTGGCGTGTTTGCGCGCAGCGAGAACAGCTGGGGCGTGTATGGATACGCCGCTGGGAACAGCGGTCAGACGTACGGCGTCTACGGCAGAAACGACTCGAGCGCTGGTCGCGGGGTATACGGCTATGCTAGCCCCAGCAGTGGTACCACCTACGGCGTCTACGGCGAGGCGGAGTCACCTAGCGGTCATGGTGTCTTCGGAACGAGTCCCAGCACGGATTACCAGGTTGCCGGCGTGACGGGCTCCAACACCGGGGGCGGCGCCGGCGCTGGGGTCTACGGATACAGCCTCGGCGGCTACGGCGTACACGGTCGTGCCACGAGCGGTACCGGCGTCTACGGCAGCGGATCCACAACGGGCACCGTTGGCCTGGCGACTGGGAGCGGAACCACGTATGGCGTCTACGGCCGGGCGACTTCCCTTTCGGGTCGAGGCCTGTACGGTGAGGGCGGATTCTACGGGCTCTACGCCGTAGGTGCGGACAGTACCGGACTCAGCTACGGCGCGTTCGCCAAGACCGACACCACCGGTCCCGGCTACGGCGTTCGGGCCGAGGCGAACAACACCGAAAACGGGTATGGTGGATATTTCGAAGCCACGGACCACGTGGGTGTCTACGCAAAAGGTGAAGACGGCGGCTCCAGGACCGTTGGAGACGTGGAACTCGGCGGCAGTTGGGGCGTGATCGCGGCACAGGAAACGTGGAATAGTAGCATGTCCCTTCTGAGCAACGATGATGTTGTCGTCTATCTGGACAACAATGACGACGACGACAGCTCTTGCTTCTCCGTGTACGATCCGGGCGACAGCCCTATCGTCCCAATCTGGGAGGTCTGCCACACTGAGCCCGCTGCCTCAAGCATCAAGACAGACGACCACGGCACTCAGAAGCTGTACGCCTCGGAGAGTCCTGAGCCATGGGTTGAGGACTTCGGCACAGCGACGCTGGTTGAGGGAAGCACGACTGTGGTCATCGAGCCCATATACGCCCAGACCGTCAACCTTGACGACTATCACGTCTTCCTGACACCCCTGGGGGACTGCAATGGCCTGTTCGTCGAGGCGAAGGGCCCCACGTCCTTCGATGTCGGTGAGCTGGCTGGCGGGACCTCCAACGTTTCCTTCGACTACCGCATCGTCGCTCGCAGATCGGGTTCGGATAGTGCCGCGGCACAGGAGGTAAGTCCATGAGGAGAGTGAGACTACTGCTGGCTGTTGCCTTGACGCTCATCGTCGCCAGCGCAGCCCTCGCCCAATCCGGGAACGGCTACGACCTGACCTGGTGGACCGTGGACGGAGGCGGCGGGCAGGTTCAGGGCGGCGGATATACTCTCACGGGCACCGCGGGTCAACCTGAGCCGGGCCCCGTCCTGGCCGGGGGCGATTACACGCTCCACAGCGGGTTTTGGCCGGCAGCCCCGGCCGCCCCGCCCGCCTGCACAGCCGTGACCAGCGTCGATCTCAACCTGGTGACCGCGGGCGACATCTACACGGACACAACGGTACAGTTCAGCGCCAATATCGCCCCCAACAACGCCGACAAACCCTACACCTACACGGTCGACTACGACGACGGGGACACAGCCACGTCGACTAGTAGTGCCGATCCCCTTACGACGCCCCTCCATACGTTCGATACCGTGGGGACCTACGACGTCCTAATCAAAGTCTGGAACTGCACCATGACCGAGGGCCAGGCCAAGACGGACACGGTCCGCGTGACGGTGATGACCAAAGCCGATCTCGACGAGCACATCTTCCTGCCGATGGTGATGAAGAACTGACGAGATTCCCGCGTGCAGCGCTACGGAGGTGAGCGATCGTCGTAGCGTAGAGACGCCGATGGTTCGAGGCCAGTTGACCTGGCCTCGAACCGCCGGTACGTATTGCCGCTAAGAGGAAGGAGACGCCAGAATGCGTAAGAAGAGGGGATTCGGTGTCGCGATGGCCTGCGGACTCGGCCTGATCCTGACGTGCGCTGTGCTGGTTGCCGGCGGAGCTCAAGCTCAGACTCCCGAGCTTGCGGAGCTGCTCGGCCCCTCCGGGCCACTGGGTTCGGGTTTCACCTATCAGGGCCACCTCATCCGAAACGGGAGCACCGTCAGCGACACGTGCGACTTCCAGTTCACCCTCCACGACGCGCCACAGAACGGTTCCCAGATCGGCGCGACGCAGACGAAGACCAATGTACCGGTCGGTGACGGGCGCTTCACCGTCAGCGACTTGGATTTCGGCGTCGGAGCCTTCCCCGGGGACGAGCGCCATCTGGCGATCAGCGTGCGCTGCCCCGCCGGGAGCGGGAGCTACACGGCTTTGAGCGGGCGCGTTGCTCTCCGCGCCGCGCCCTACGCCTTCTACGCGCTGAACGCACCATGGTCAGGCCTGGAGAACAGGCCGACCGGGCTCGACGACGGGGACGACGATACCACCTACACCGCCGGTACGGGGCTGGATCTGAGCGCCGGGGCCTTCAGCGTCCTGACGTCCGTCGTCCAGGAGCGCGTAACAGAGCCGTGTCCCACCGGCTCCTCCATCCGCGTCATCCACCCGGACGGCACCGTCGATTGTGAGACCGATGACGTCGGCACCGGTGACGGCGGGGGCGACATCACAGCGGTCAATGCGGGCAGCGGCCTCCTCGGCGGAGGCACCAGCGGCGAGGTGACTCTGGCCATCGACTTCGACGGGACGGGCAGCGGGGCAACAGCAGCGCGCTCCGACCACGATCACGACAATAGCTATTATAGGCAGAGCGAGCTCCAGGGTGACAAGACGGCCAGCGTCCATTGGAACAATATCACAAACGTGCCCCAGGGACTGGGTGACGGTGATAATGACACAACCTACTCCACGGGCACCGGACTCTCTCTCGCCGGCACGACGATAAGCATCATTCCTGCCTACCGAATGCCTCAGGGGTGCGCCGATGGACAGGTGGCCAAATGGGACGTTGGGTCGAGCGTCTGGTACTGCAGCGATGACTTGGGCGGAACCAGCGGAGCCTGGTCCCTGACGGGCAACGCTGGCACGGATCCCGACACCAATTTCGTGGGTACCACTGACGCAGTGACCCTGACGCTTGCCGTGAAAGGTGCGGCCGCGCTGCGCCTGGCACCTGTCTCCAACATCAATCTCGGCCCCAACGTGATCGGTGGGCACTCTGCGAACAACGTACGCGGTTCAGTGACGGGGGCGACGATCGGAGGCGGCGGCGATGTGTGGAATCCCAACGTCATCTCCGGCACAGCGGGTACGGTAAGCGGCGGATCGGGGAACACGGCCGGCGGCGACGCCGCCACCATCGGCGGCGGAGATAGCAACACGGCCTCCGGACCCGGTTCCACGGTTGGGGGAGGCCTCGGGAACAGTGCTACGAGGGCCTACGGTACGGTCGGCGGAGGCGGGCTCAACACCGCCACCGGGTTTGGGGCCACCGTTGGGGGCGGCGGCGGAATCGGCATACATAGTGCGTATGGCAATACTGCCAGCGGCGATTGGAGCGTCGTCGGCGGTGGAGCCAACAACTACGCCGGAGGCATCACGTCCACGATCGGCGGTGGTCAGTACATCAGCGTGAGTGCAGCGGGGGCCACGGTGGCCGGTGGCTCTCGAATCACTGTCACGGGAGGCTACGCAGCCGTGGGAGGAGGCCTCGACAACCACGTCACGGGCACCATCGCGAGCGTCGGGGGCGGCTACCGGAATAGAGCCGCCGATTCCTACGCCACGGTGAGTGGGGGCGGGCACAATGACTCACGTGGACTCGGCGCTGCCGTTGGAGGTGGTGGCTCGAACACCGCCAGCGGTGCCTGCTCAGTCGTGGCCGGCGGCGGTGGGTTCTCTCCCTTCGTTGAGCTGGGCAATACTGCTAGCGGGGACCGGGCCACCATTGGCGGAGGCGATACCAACGTAGTTGCCTCCTCCTATGGCACGATCGGAGGAGGAAAGAGTATCACAGTCACCGGTGACTACGCCACCGTAGGCGGCGGGCAGAATATCGACGTCGCGGCCACCGGGAGCGCCGTCGCTGGAGGCTCCTACATCACGGTCACGGGCGACTACGCGGCTGTGGGCGGCGGCCACGAGAACCAGGTGGACGGTGATTTGGCAACGCTAGGTGGAGGCATCCTGAATTCCGCTTTTGGTGAAGCCTCCACAATCGGTGGCGGCCGGAGTATTCGGGTGACCGGAGAGGCAGCCACGGTTGGCGGTGGCGACACGAACGTGGTCACGGCGGCATTTGGCACCGTCGGCGGCGGGACATCCATTTCTGTCACAGGCAAATTCGGCACCGTGGGAGGAGGCACACAAAACCACACGGTCGGAACCGCTGCGACCATAGGAGGGGGTGGCTACAACACTGCAATAGGAGAGGCTAGCACCATCGGCGGCGGTTCCTTTGTCACCGCCACGGGCTACGCATCGACCGTAGGCGGGGGAGTACATAACACCGCGTCTGACAACGTTTCGACCATCGGAGGCGGCGCATACATCAGCGCTACGGGCCCCGCGGCCACTGTGGGCGGAGGGGCGTACATCCATGCGAGAGGTGAAGGCGCCACCGTTGCCGGCGGCACGTACATCACGGTCACAGCAGACTATGCCACCGTCGGTGGGGGCGGGTACAACACGGCTAGCGGCATCGGCTCCGTCGTCGCCGGCGGCGGGGGCGAGGATCCGATCGTCGTGCGCAACCTGCCCAACACGGCCAGTGGCATGCTCAGCGTGATCGGTGGCGGCGGACTGAACCGTGCTAGTGAGGGATACGCTACCGTCTCCGGAGGCCAAGGAAACACCGCCGATGCCTGGGCCGCCACCATCGGGGGCGGTGAGCAGATCACGGTAACGGGCAGCTGGGCCACCGTGGCCGGAGGCACGGAGAACGTAGCCGAGGGTGACTATGCCTCCATCGGCGGGGGCCAGATGCACATCGCCGAAGGCAAGGATGCCACCGTCTGCGGCGGATGGGCAAATGCTGCCAAGGGCGATCAATCCGTCGTATGTGGCGGCTACGACAATGAGGCCGTCGGCGACCATGCCACAGTTAGCGGCGGCTACAACAACGAAGCAGGAGCCAATTTCTCCACCGTGGTCGGCGGCCACAGCGCGGAGGCATCGCACTTTGGCTCAGTAGCTCACGCAGCGGGGAGCTTCAGCGAGGCGGGGGACGCTCAGCAGGCTTTCTATGTCCTGCGCGGAACGACCTATGATGACACACCGACCGAGTTGTTCCTGGATGGTGCCTCTCAGCGCCTGACCATTGGACACCGCTCGATCACCTTCGACATCTTGGTCGTTGCGCGAACTGCTGGCTCCATTCCGTACTCGGCCGGGTACACCACTCAAGGTGTCATTGAAGGGTGGGGGGCTAATACAGTGAACTTCGTCTTCGGTACACCAGTCGTCACAAAGCTCGGAGACGACATCGGCGGCACGGACTTCGATCTCGACGATTCCAACGGTGCCCTGGTTCTCGAGGTGACCGGGCCCCCCGACAGGACTGTGCGCTGGGTCGCCACCGTGCGGACCGCCGAGGTGGCATGGTAGCCTATGGCCGCTAGGTTGCAGAGCATCCGGGGCCCAGCTGGGCCGGGCAGCGCCTCCGGAGGCCGAAGCATCGCCAGAAGGCGCAATGCCAACTCGATCGAGTGCAACGACTTGAACCACGCTGCATCCACTGGCAGCGACGACCCATTGATCACGCCCCTGGAACACACGTTTGCCATGGTGCGGGACTACGACGTGTTGGCGAAGGTCTGGAACTGCACCTTGGCCCAGGGACGGGCCTAGACAGACACGGTCCGCGCAACGGTGACAACCAAAGCCGCCTTGGACGAGCACATTGCTAGCCTACGTTGTGAAGAGCTGACGCGAACCCCTGGTGTAGCGCCACGAAGGTGTGCGCTCGCTCTGGGGCGGGGACCCGGGATGGGTGGACGCTCAGTAGCCTGGGCGTCCACCCACCGTAACGGATTGACACTCAGACAGAGGAGACGCCGAGATGAATAGGAAGAGGGTGCTCGGTGTGGCGACGGCCTGTGGCCTCGGCCTGATCCTGACGTGCGCTGTGCTGGTTGCTGGCGGAGCGCAAGCTCAGACCCCCGAGCTTGCTGGGCTGCTCGGCCCCTCCGGGCCCTTGGGTTCAGGTTTCACCTATCAAGGCCACTTGATCCGAAACGGGAGCACCGTCAGCGACACGTGCGACTTCCAGTTCACCCTCCACGACGCGCCACAGAACGGTTCCCAGATCGGCGCGACGCAGACGAAGACCAATGTACCGGTCGGTGACGGGCGCTTCACCGTCAGCGACTTGGATTTCGGCGTCGGAGCCTTCCCCGGGGACGAGCGCCATCTGGCGATCAGCGTGCGCTGCCCCGCCGGGAGCGGGAGCTACACGGCTTTGAGCGGGCGCGTTGCTCTCCGCGCCGCGCCCTACGCCTTCTACGCGCTGAACGCACCATGGTCAGGCCTGGAGAACAGGCCGACCGGGCTCGACGACGGGGACGACGATACCACCTACACCGCCGGTACGGGGCTGGATCTGAGCGCCGGGGCCTTCAGCGTCCTGACGTCCGTCGTCCAGGAGCGCGTAACAGAGCCGTGTCCCACCGGCTCCTCCATCCGCGTCATCCACCCGGACGGCACCGTCGATTGTGAGACCGATGACGTCGGCACCGGTGACGGCGGGGGCGACATCACAGCGGTCAATGCGGGCAGCGGCCTCCTCGGCGGAGGCACCAGCGGCGAGGTGACTCTGGCCATCGACTTCGACGGGACAGGCAGCGGGGCAACAGCAGCGCGCTCCGACCACGACCACGACTCCAGATATTACTCGAAGAACGATCTCCAGGGCAATGGCACAGCTAGCGTCCATTGGACCAACCTGACGGATCTCCCCAACGGCCTCGACGATGGAGACGACACCGTGACCTACACTGCAGGGATGGGCCTGGACCTCGCAGCCACTGAGTTCAGCATCGTCCCGGCCTACCGTTTGCCCGAAGGCTGTTCCGACGGTCAGATAGCTGAGTGGAACGATACCGCTAAGATGTGGGAGTGCGCCCTGGACGACGCCGGGAGCGCTGGCGCTCACGACCACTGGGGCGAGGCCTGGTCCGGCAGCGGCACCGGTCTGGCGCTCAACAGCAGTGGAGGAGGACCGGCGTTCAGCGTCAGCAGCGCCGACCAAGACGGGCTCCACGTTGCCTCGGCCGGCGACGATGGGTTGGAGGTAGCCTCGGCCAACTACGGCATCTTCGTTAGCTCATCCACGTACGATGCATTCCTGGTCAACAACGCTGGTCGCCACGGGTTGAACGTGAGTGGGGCAGGGGTGGACGGGGTCCAAGTCTTCGGCGCCGACGATGATGGCATCGACATCTACGACGCTGGCGACGTTGCAACGCATACAACGCCTTCGGACATCCACGGCTTTGACACGCATGACGGAGTTGATGTCGCCGGGGCCAAAGGCTACGGCCTCTTCGTCGGATACGCTGGCTATGACGGGCTCTACGTCAACCAAGCAGGCGAGGATGGTCTCCAAGTCGATTATCCGGCTGGGGACGGCGTGCACGTCCGAGCACCGGGTCAGGACGGATTCTTCGTCGAAACACCGACGGACGATGGCCTTCAGATCGGATACGAGATCTTCGGTAACTACATCGGCGCCGGCGATGACGGCATCGAGATATGGGATGCCGGCGGCGCACCCACCCACACGACACCCTCAGATGCCGGATTTGGGGACACCCACGACGGCATTGGGGTCGCCGGAGCCCAACACCATGGTCTCTGGCTGGGCTACACCGGCAATGACGCCGTCTCGATCTGGGAGAGCGGCAACGACGGCGTCAAGGTCTGGAACGCGCACGGCCACGGCCTCTACGTCAGCCAGACCGGAAACGATGGCGTCTACGTGTGGGAAGCCGGAGATGACGGTGTCTATGTCTCTGACGCCGCCGATGACGGGCTTGTGATCTACGATGCCGGAGACGCCCTGACCCATACCCTGCCCACCGACGTATGGACGCTCGACACTCGAGACGGCATCGACATAGCCGGCGTGGACGACATCGGAGTCTGGGTGGGCTACGCGGGCCAGGATGGCCTGTATATCCGGGAGGCGGGCCGGGATGGCATTAACATCGACTATGTCGACAACGACGGGCTGTACGTCGGGAAAGCTGGGGGCGAGGGCCTGGAAATCATCGATGCTTCTGTCGGTGTGGGCGTGAGAAATGCCGGCTTCAGCGCCATTGATATCGGTACCGCGGGAAGCGACGGCATGTACGTCGACGATGCCGGCGACGACGGCGTCGAGATCAAGGCTGCCGGCGACAAGGGCATTCACGTGACAAGTGCCGGCGACGACGGGGTCTACATAGGAAGCGCCGGAGGCGTCGGCCTGGAGATCGATCAGACCGATGGGGACGGCATTCACATCGCCGACGCTGGCAACAATGGCATCTACATCAGTAGCGCTGACTATGACGGTGTCTCCGTCTGGGAGGCTGGAGATGTCGGAGTCCACGCCAACACCACCGCTGCCGACGGCGAGTGGGGCGTCTGGACGCCAGACAAGATCCACGCGGGTGGAGGCATCGCTTCCAGCGGCCCGCTGATGCTCGTCGCGCAAAACGGCGGCAACGCCAACCTGGAGACCGGGGATGTCGTGGTCGCGAGCGGCATGGCCGCCGCCCTCGGCGAGGGCAGCACGCCCGTGCCCGCAGTGCAGAAAGCCGAGGGCGCCAACAGCTCCGCCGTCATCGGCGTCATTTACCGCCGCTTCGTCGAGGAGCAGGACGTCGAAACGATCCAGCATGATGGCGAGCTGAAGCGCCGGTCCGCGGGTCGCACCAGGAGCACCGACGGACCCGTCGCGCCCGGCGACTACATGCTCATCGTGGTGATGGGCCCGGCGCAGGTCAAGGTCGATGGGTCCGCGGGGAACCTGCAGGCCGGCGATCTCCTCTCCACCGCATCTGTCAGCGGTACGGCCGCGGCGGCGCAGCAGGTGGAGGCTGGCGGCATCACGTTCTACGCGCCGGGAACGACCATCGGGAAGGCGTTGGAGCCCCTCGCCAAGGACGACGATGGGCTCATCTGGGCCATGGTGACGCTCCAGTAGCGCGCCTGCTCGTAAGGGGTGCACAGTTGTGGTCCTGCTGCATGCCGGACTGACGGCACGCAGTGGGGGCGGATTGGGGATCACGGGGATGATCCCCAATTTGCCGATTCCGCTGTCCAACACACGGATGCCGGAGCCAGCTCTCTGGGGGGAAAATGACACGTGCGAGCATCCAAAGAACCCTTGCCTTTGTCGGGGCAGTCTCCCTCGCTCTGACTAGCTGCCGTCTCCTGCAGTTGGAATCGACTGCGGCCGAGCACTTGCTGTGTTCAGAGGTGACCGTGGTCGCCGCCGACCTGTCCCTGCCTGACGATGCCGAACCGGCGGCGTCTCAGCCTGACGAAGGATGCGTCTTCGCCACGAACCTAATCGAGCCCCAACTCTTCGACTTCTACACCCACTGGCTCCAGGAGAACGGTTGGCGGCGACAGGCGCCGACGGAGGCGATGACAACCCTCCCGCACCAGGTCTGGCGAAGGGACGGCGTCGAACTCCGTATTGAGATCCAAGGTACAGATGATCGAGGTCGCAGCCTGGTCTGGCTTCACGCGCTAGAATTCGAGATGCCCGACGTCACACCAGCGCAATGACCCTGCGGTGCCGCGGCTTACTGCCGTCGGTGATGGTAAACGTGGCGTCAAGCCGTGCACCCTCAACGCTTGAGGGCTAGCTAGTGGGACATACACGCCCCGACTAGCGCCGGATCCGCTAGGAGGCATCTGACTGGCGCGCAGGCACACGGCTTGGGACAGAATACCCTCACTCGGCCATCGAGCCGCACCGGTGGTTGGGGTTGCGTAACCGGACAGCCGTCACATCGGGCTCGGACACGGGACTCGAGCAAGTCCGCAAATGAGAAGAGGTGCGAAATGAACACACCATCTAGGACTTCGCCGCAGAAGCTCTTCCCGGTGGCACTGCTCGCGACCGCGCTGGTCATCGCTGCTGCCGCCACATCTGGCGCCAAGAACACGTCCTTGCCAGCGCCTCGCCCTGGCCCCCCCGAAGGCCCGATCATAGCAGCCCCGCGCGATTGCCCCTATGACGGATACGAACCCAACGACAGCTTCTGGAACGCGTACGCCATGGAGCCCGATACCTCCTATGTCGGCATCTATATCTGTCCCAGCGGCGACGAGGACTGGTTCCGGTTCAGCGCTAGCGGCGGTCAGCAGATTCGGGCCGATCTCTACAGCCTCCCCGCCGACTTCGATCTCTATCTCTATGACCCCGAAGGGACGCCCCTCGGCCAGTCCGAGAATGCTGGTACGACGGATGAGCAGATCCTCCACACGGCCGTGGTGACCGGAGAGTACCGCATCACGATCGTTGGTTACGAGGGAACGCACAGCGAGACCTCCGACTGCGCGCTCCGCGTCGAGCTCGACGACCCACCCACGCCCACGCCGACGCCCACGGAGACGCCTACCTGTCCCACCGACGACCACGAGGCCAACGATTCCTTCGAGGAAGCCGTCGCCATTGCTCCCGGAACTGAGCAGACTGCGTATATCTGCCCGGCTGACGACGAGGACTGGTTCCGTCTCTCTCTCACTGCTGGACAAGTCATCACTGCCAATCTCTACGGCCTGTATGGTGACCTGCCGGCCGATTTCGATCTCTATCTCTACAGCCCATCGGAGCAGCAGGTGGGCGAATCAACCCTCGGCGACACTGCTCCCGAGCAAGTTACGTATCTCGCGGAACACTCGGGCGACTATCGTGTGTTGGTCACGGGATACGCAGGCGCCTACAGCGCAATGGAGCCCTACCGACTGCTCGTCTCCCTGGGGTCGGAGCCGACACCAACCCATACTCCGACCCACACGCCGACGCCGACCCCTTCCCCAACCAGCACACCATCCTGCCCCACGGATGATTATGAGTCCAACGACGGTTTTGTGGAAGCCGTGGCGATCGAGCCAGACATTGAGTACACGGCCTACGTCTGTCCCAGCGGCGACGAGGACTGGTTCGCACTGACCGTCACCGCCGGACAAGTGATCACCGCAGATCTCTACGGCCCGGAAGGCGATCTGCCCGCTGACTTTGACCTCTATCTGTACAATCCGCAGAACGAGCAGGTGGCTGGATCGGCCCTCGGCGGCTACGCGGCTGAGCAGGCCGTGCACACGGCTGAACGCACAGGCGACTACCGGGTGCTGGTCGTCGGTTACGACGGCGCCCACAGTCGGCTGACTCCCTACCACCTCTTGGTCAGGCTGAGCGATGAACCGACGCCTACGCCTACGGAAACGCCCACACAGTCGCCGACCCCCACCCCCACGAACACGCCCACGTCCACCCCGACGCACACGCCAACCTTCACCCCGTCGCCCTCCCCAACGCCTTCGCCAACCGCCACTCCGGGGCCCGGCTGCCCCGAGGCTCTGCCGGACGATGACTTCGCCTCCGCCAGACCGCTTGCCATCGGTACGACCCTCAACGACTACATCTGCCATCCCGAGGACGTGGATTTCTTCAGTTTCACGCTCAGTCCGGGAGACACCGTGACGGTTGACCTTTTCAACCTGGAGGTGGACTACGCGGTAGCGCTCTACGACCACGCCGGTCCCCCCGAGGTTGGCTTCTCGGACAACTCGCTGACGACCGATGAACAGATCGTCTTCACCACAGGCCAGACCGGCACGCACTTCGTCAAGGTCTTCAGCTCCGGCGGCGAATACCTCGCTAGTTCGAACCCCTACGCCCTCCGGGTGACCCTGGGTGCCCCCAGCCCTACGCCGACCCACACCCCCACAACCACTCCCAGCCCGACCCCCCTCTATCCCGACTGCCCGGACGATTTCGAGCCAAACGACGCCTGTGGCGGCCCGTGCTGGGAGCTGACGCATTCGGGATGGTGGAGCAACATATGCGCACCGACTGACCAGGACTATTGGAGAATCCCATCTGTCGGTCCGGGCAAGACCATCGAAGTCAGGCTGACGGATCTACCGGAGAACTACACGCTGGCTCTCTATCACCCCGGTTGCAACACGGTGGCGGTCTCGAATAACCCGGGCACCGAAGATGAGATTATCCTCTATACCACCACCGCCAGCGGCACCGCATACGCCGACGTGTTGAGCTACGGGGGCTCGTTCAACAAGGCCGCCAAGTACCATGTCTCCGGTCAAGTGTTCGACTGCGCGCTGGATGACCTGGAGTCGAACGACGACAGCGACAACGCCTATGATTTCGGCCGCATCGCCAACACCACCGAGCGCGAATCCGGACTGAGCATCTGCCCCCCGGGTGATCGCGACTGGTTCTCCGTCGACCTGGAGGCAGATGATCGCTTCGTCGCCGAGGTGGCCTACTATGCCCCGGAGACCTCGCTTCTGATGTGCCTCTATGACGCCGGTCTGGTGCAAGTCGCCTGCACCCACCCAGATCTGCAGCACGACCGGATTGACTACGTCGTGCCGGTCACGCTGCCCCAACGGAGCACGTACTACCTCTCAGTCGAGACCGCGTCCGGAACCGACGCCTATGACGGCTACCAGATCAGCCTGACCGTCCAGGAGCCGACGCCCACGCCGACCTCGACGTCGACGCCCACCGCCACCCCCACCCCGACGGCTACCAGTACGACTCCACCGCAGGTCGACTTGACCGTTGATGGCATCGAGGTCACGCAGGGCCTTCAGGGCTACCCCAACCCATCCATCAACCTGGTCGCGGACAAGAAGACCTGGGTGAGGCTCTACTTCCGTTCCAATCTGCGCGATGTCTGCTGTACCACGGCGCGTCTACGTCTGCTCAACGCACAAGGATCCACGTTCGTGGATCCGGCGAATGGGCCGTTGTGGGCGCGAACCCGAGGGAGTCGGCGCACGCATAGGTTCGACACGCTGAACTTCCTCATCCCGCAGGCCTATCTTGAGGAGGGCACGCTGATCATCCAGCCTCAACTCAACCATGACCAGGCCGTGCCCGAGTCCGACTACGGGAACAACAACCCGGTCTACACGCGCACCTTCACCACACGCGACCCTCTCAACATCGTCTTCGTACGTGTTCGCTACCACATCGAGCAACCGGGTCCCAAACCCGCCGGTACGCCGACTCTGGTGCCCACGGTCACACCCACCGTGCTCGTGCCACCCAAGGGCTCTGGCCCGCGCGGAAAGCACTACACCCGCAAGATCTATCCGGTGCCGCATGTCCATTCCTGGCTCCCAGACACGGGTGACACTGTGGACTTTGATGGCGACCTGAGTAAGCTGAGCGAGTGGGGCAAACTATTGAGCAAGATCGAATGGATGGCGGCCCACAATACAAAAGCCCCGCCCGGGGTCTACAACTTGCACTGGTACGGGGTTGTTCCTGATCTGCACGGCGCCCTGCGGGATGGCATCCTCGGTCTCGGATACACGCCGGGCCGCTCGGCGATCGGGTACGGTGGGCAGACCCTGGCCCACGAGTTGGGGCACAACTTCGGCCGCCTCCACGCCCCTTGCGGTGCGCCGACCAAGACGTGGGACATCAACTTCCCCTATGCCGAGGGCAAGACCGGCGAGTTCGGCTTCGATCCCGACACGCAGAAGGTGTACGACCCCGCGGGCACTTACGACTTCATGTCCTATTGTGGCCCGGCGTGGATGAGCCCCTACACATACCAAGCTCTCTATGATCGCGTTGGAGGCCCCACGGCTGCCACAGCGCGCAGCGATGCTCAAGAAGGCGAGTACCTCTTGATCGGTGGTGAGGTTGAGAGGGAAGCGGGGACGGGAGAGATCAAGGAAGCGTACGTGGACAACCGGCCCACCGGATCCAACGACGCTGTGGGCGAGGGCCCCTACGCCCTGGAGGTGAGGAACGGTGAGGGAAGTGCCCTCTTCACACGCCACTTCGACCCTCAGATGATCGAACTCCGTTCCGATGGCTCAACCGGGGATGCACCCGGCGAATCCTGGTTGCAGGTGCTGCCCTTCCCAACGGGAGCAGAGCGCGTCGTCCTCCTGCACGACGATGAGGTGCTCGACCAGCGTGCGGCAAGCGCCCACACACCTGCGGTCACCGTGACGTACCCCAACGGCGAGGAAGCACTGACTGGCACGCTCGATGTGACGTGGACTGGCACCGACGTCGATGGCGACCCTCTCATCTACACACTCCAGTACAGCGTCGATGGCGGAGAGACCTGGACCGCCGCGGAGGTCAACCTGACGGCAACCCATCGCACGCTGGACGCCGAGGCGATGGCGGGTACCACGCAGGGTAAGATCCGCGTCCTGGCCAGCGATGGTATCAACACTGGAACCGACGAAAGCGATGGCATC
This sequence comes from uncultured Anaerolineales bacterium, assembly GCA_964542755.1. Lineage (GTDB taxonomy): Bacteria > Chloroflexota > Anaerolineae > B4-G1 > B4-G1 > SKLM01. The sequence goes on along the minus strand of CAZIWL010000006.1, from coordinate 18,167 downwards.
TTCTCCGTACCGAGGAAGCCGCCCGAGGTTCACGTCGCATGGCCACCGGCCGGCTCGGTCGTGGCACCCGAGGGCGTAGTGTTCCTCCAAGCCTCCGCCTACGACTTGGAGGACGGCCCGCTCACCGGTGCTTCGCTGGCGTGGTCATCCGACCAAGACGGGCCCTTGGGGCAAGGGGAGGAAGTGGCCGCCCTGACACTGAGTGCCGGCTGGCACACCATCTCCGTGACTGCCACGGACAGCGATGCCCGCACCGCGTCGGACGCTATTCGCCTATGCGTCGGCTATGGTACCTACCTGCCTGTGATTCTGAGAAACCAGGACCAGTTTCCGACACGCGCGCCAGTGATCGGAGGTTCATCCGGCGACAGCCCGATGCCCCACCCATATATGGTCCTTTGGCTGGTCATCTGCGCTGGCGCCGTTAGCTACATTGGGGGCTCGGCGGTGACGAGGGGGGTTCCTGCGCGCGTGTCGGGCACTCATCAACCAAGGAGACATCTGACAGGGTCTGCCGGACAGTCCGCACGGCCTTCACCCCGCAAGCCGGACGCTCGCGGACTGGTCTCACCTGGTCAGAGTGTTGACACGACCCCTTCGCGGTCGCGCTGTTCGTCCAAGCCTGAAGAACGTGAGCCTGCGATCGAAGCGGCAGAAGAACGAGTAAAGGAAAGTGAGTGTTGACATGGAGGCCAAACTGTACCTCAGACGTTGCATGATTGGTACCGGGAGCTTTCTCATCGCCAGCTTCGCCCTCGCAGCCCTGAGCGGTCTTCTCCATGCGGGCGTCATCCAAGTGGCTGCAGCCACCTCGGCGGACGAGCTCCGCGTCTGCGCTGTCGGATGTCCCCATACCTTCATCCAAGCAGCTGTAGACGCTGCCCAGCCCGGCGATGTGATCAAGGTAAGCCAGGGAACCTACACCGATATGCACGCGCGCGGCGGTGTCACCCAGGTGGTCTACATCAGCAAAACGGTCACCATCCAGGGTGGCTACACCGCCACCAACTGGATCACGCCCTATCCCATTACCCAGCCAACCAAGCTGGATGCCCAAGAGATGGGGCGGGTGCTAGTCATCACCGGCGCCATCACCGCTACCGTAGAGGGGTTGCACATCTCCCGTGGCGACGCCACGGGGCTGGGAGGCTGGTACTGGGGAAATGCCGGCGGGGGGGTGTACGTTTTCGAAGCGGCCGCCACGATCAGCAACTGCCTGATCTATAGCAGCACAGCCAACATGACTACAGACGACATAGGCGGCGGATTATACCTGTACGACAGCGACGCCACGCTCAACGCTAACGTCGTCATGTCCAACATGGCGAGCGGCGGCGGCGGCATACTCCTACACCACAGCGATGCCACGCTCAACAGGAACATCGTGACCGCCAATACCTCCAACTACAATGGAGGTGGCGTGTTCCTGTACTTCAGCGACAGCGCTGCCCTCAGCGGCAACATCGTCATCTCCAACACCGCTGGTTGGCACGGTGGCGGGCTGTTCCTGTACCAGAGCGATGCCGCATTGATCAACAACGTCGTAGCTGGCAATCAAGCCAAACGCACCGGCAGCGGGATGCACGTGCGAGCTTCCTCGCCGCGGTTACTGCACACCACGATGACCCGAAACCATGGGGGTGACGGAAGTGGGGTTCACATCGACCATTGGTCTGGATCTTACAGCAGCGTGGCGCTGACCAATACCATCATAACTGGCCACCAGGCAGGCATCACGGTGACGGCAGGGAACACGGCGACGCTCGACAGTACGCTGTGGCACGCCAACGTCCTTACTATGAGCGGCAACGTCAGCCACGCCAACGATCACAGCGGCGAGCCGGCGTTTGCCGCCGACGGCTATCACCTCACCTTCGGCTCGGCCGCCATGGACAAGGGCGTGGACATCGGGGTCACAACTGACGTAGACAGCGAGTGCCGCCCTGTGGGTAGGCCTGACCTTGGCGCGGACGAGGTATGGGCAGAGTACGTCCATCTGCCCTTGGTCAGTCGCAGCCATTAGAACCCTGGTCCGCCACGCATCAGCGCCTTCTACAGGCCTGCACCGAGTGACTGCCAACCGACGAACAGCTTGGGAACATCGCTCACGAAGCTGACGCTGGAGAGCCCCTGAAGTACACGGCCACTTGCGCAGCCAAACGGTTCGCCGGTCGGGGCGATTCGTGGGCTCCTATGCCAGCCTCCCGGACTCAGTGGATCCGCGAAGAGCGGGACGGATGGTTAGTCCTGCAGCGGCGCAGCCAGTCCATGCCGCACGAGCGTCTGAAAGGCCCGCCCTGTCAGAGTGGGGTGCAGCAGGGAACCGTGCGGTAGATCGTCGGCCACATTGAAGCGGACGCCCCTCAGTGCCTGCAAGTCGTCAAGCGTCCACTCATCCCGCGCGAAGAACGCCGACAACGACGACCACTCGACGCTCATCAACCCGAAGAGGTCGGCCGGCCGGATCCGACCGCGCACGAGACCGCGGAAGGTGACGATGGCAACATGGTCCGGTTGCTCAGATCTCTGGATCTGGGGAGGCAGCAGATTGATCATATAGGGGACACGCCCGCCCGTTCCGGCTGGTACGTCCAGCGAGCCTTCCACTTCGCCGTTGCGGATGAGGGCCGTGCACCGAGATGGCTCCAGACAGAAGTCTGCGGCGATTTCCTCGCGCACTTCTCGTCGTAGGCACGCCAGAGCATCTTCGCCCGGCTCGATTCTCCCGCCGATCCCTCCGACACCCACAATCGGGTTCCCATCTTCCGTCCGTCCCCAATGCCGCGGTCGTGTCACCTCGAAAAGGAAGGCCTGTTCGTCACGAAGCACGGCCGATACGCCGATCACGACGATACGCTGCCCATCCAGCAGAGGATGAGACACGCTCGCCAGCTCCGGAAGCAAGGCAAGGAGATCCGGCAAGACTACGCCCCGACTTCCGCGTGGCTCTGCACGAAATCGTACGTCTTGGCGGCCACCATCCTCCACTCACTATCGACGGTGAGCACGTGTCCCGAGTTGTGGAGCGTGACGAGTTCCGTCTCCTCCGACCCGGCGCCCTCGACGACGCGCCGAGCGCCTTCCGCTCTGATCATGCTGTCCCCCGTGCTGTGGAACGCGAGAAGCGGACACGTGACGCGCGGCAGGAGCTCTTTGCACCGCCCGATCAGCTTCAGCAACTCATGCGCTGCAGACGTGGGGTACGCCGCATAGCTCCAGGCACGCCGATCCGCCGCCGGATCCGTCATGTCGCTCTGCCCCGACTTGGCCACCTTGTGGACGACATACTTGAAAAGCGGGGCGAGATGGATGAGCGGACTGGCCACCTGCAGCGCTGGAGAGTACAGGATCGCGCCATCGGGTTGGTGCTGCGCCGCCAGATTAATGGCAATGAGGGAACCCATGGAGAGACCCCCGACAAACACCCTCTCACAGCGCGACGTCAGTTCCTCATAGGCCTGCTCGGCGTGGCCGGTCCAGTCCTGCCACCGACAGCGATTCATCGCCTCAACCGTCGTCCCGTGCCCTGGGAGCAGCGGCGCCGAGATCGTAAGATCCCGCTCATTGAGATAGTCTCCTACCAGCCGCATCTCCGCGGGTGAGCCGGTGAAACCGTGAATCAGGAGCAAACCTGTCGAGCTACCGGGCAGGAAAAACGGTGTCGGTTCAACGCCGGATGATCGAGCCATCATCATCCCTCCAATTCTATCGTTCCACCGCTAGTCCAGAATCAGGAGCTCACAGCGGAGTAGGGCCAGAGCGCTGTGACCATCCGCAATGTCGCCCCGTCTAGCCATCTGCACCGCCTTTGACGCCGGCACAGTGTGCACTTCGATCAGCTCCCCGGCCTCCCGGTGCGGCGTTCGATTCAGGCGCACATCCCGCGCCAGCACAATGTGGCACGTCTCATCGATGATGCTGTTGCCCGGCCGGAAGGAGCCGACATAGTGCCAGTCACTACTCGTCCCCCCCACCTCCTCCTCAAGCTCCTGACGCGCCAGCTCGAGTGGAGTGCCGTCGAAATCGTGGAATCCACCGGCTGGAACCTCCCAACACCACGCGTCCATGGTGTACCGAAACTGCCGGATCAGAATCACATCGCCCTCCGGCGTGACGGGTACCACCCAGACAGCGCCGACGCCTTCCACGTAGGCGTACGGACCCACGTGACCGTCCGGCCATCGCACCAGGTCCTTTCGGACACGGAACATGTGATAGTCGAAGGGATAGCCCGTCTCCAACCGCTCCCACCCGAGTTCCGTTCCGTGAGGCTTGTCGATACCGCTCAAGCGTGCCTCCGTTACTCCGTCCAATACTCTCCGCGTAATCGAAGCAGCACGACTCCGCGGCGCAGTCGCGCGACTAACTCCCCATAAGCAGACAGAGGACAGCCCCGCCGGTCACCGCCGCGCCGAGTCCCCGGGCAAGCTCCATCCCCGCCACAAGACAACCCCAGTGGCCCATCAGAGGACGGATCTCCTCCCAGCGGTCCGCCGGGCGTCATACCCCTCCTCTACCAACTCCCGATAGCTCTCCCGAGTTCACGGCTCTGCCAGCTTGCAGCCCGAGCGAGCGGCTATGGCCAATGCCCCCCTGCGCCGAACAGAAAACCAGCGGCCCTCACGTCCTCCGCATCACGCGCGCGATGGTGAACACAGCGATGCCAATCCAGACCACGTTCACCCCCACCGACGGGTACGCACCGTAATGAGCCGAGTTGACGATCAGGAGGGCACTCCCGGCAAGATTCAGAAGCTGATAGGCCAGGGAATCTCCCTCGAGCCGCTTTGATGAGACCAGGACATAGGCCCCAAGGAGCAAAGTCGCGCCGACCCAGCCGAGAATATCGCTCAACAAGTCCATTCCACCCGTCAGTTCGTCTGTAGACGACACCGCTCTCTTGGAACCCGCTGTTGCGCAGGCGCCAAGGGGTCGCCCACGAGATTATAGCCCATGCCTCCAGGCCGCACAAAGATCCACCGAACGCCCGGCGCGACCCTCGGTTTGCCATAGGCAGCCACAGGTGTAGAATAGCCTATGCTTGAGCGGAGTGCGTGCGGGGACGGTAGGCGTGCTCTGCCCATCCGGCCCGCCACGCAAAGGAGGCGATTGTGAACTGGGATGAAAAGTATGGGGCCGAGGCCCTGACGTTCGACGACGTCCTACTGGTCCCCGCGGAGTCCACCGTCGTACCGCGAGACACCGACGTGCAAACCCATCTGACCAGAAACATCCCCCTCAACTGTCCCATCATCAGCGCCGCCATGGACACCGTCACAGAGACCCGCCTTGCCGTGGCCATGGCCCGCGAGGGCGGCGTGGGGATTCTGCACCGGAATATGTCGATCCAGAGACAGGTCGATATGGTCAAGACCGTGAAGCGGTCTCAGAGCGGGATGATCGTCGACCCGATTACCCTCCCCCCGGACCGACCCATCCGGGACGCCCTCGACGTGATGGCCCGCTATCACATCTCGGGTATTCCCGTTACTGAGAGGGATGGCTCCCTGGTGGGCATCCTGACGAATCGCGATCTCCGTTTTGAGGACGACCTTGAACGCCCCATTCGCGAGCTGATGACCAAAGACGATCTCATCACCGTGCCTGTGGACACGACGCTCGAGGAGGCACGGCGAATCCTGCACCGCCATCGTATCGAGAAGCTCCTGGTCGTCGACGACGACTACGCCCTGAAGGGCCTCATCACGGTCAAGGACATCCTGAAGCGCATCGAGCATCCCAACACCTCCGAGGACGACCTGGGGCGGCTGCGTGTGGGAGCTGCTGTCGGCACGGGCGAGAGCATGATGGACCGCGCCCAGGCCCTCGTCGAGGCGGAGGTCGATGTCCTCTGCATCGACTCGGCTCACGGGCACTCCCACGGCGTCTTGCGGGCTTTGGAGAACCTACGGGAACGGTTTCCGCGGACCGACATTGTCGCCGGCAATGTGGTGACCGCCGAGGGTGCGAAGGCCTTGATCGAACGGGGCGCCGACGCCATAAAGGTCGGTGTAGGTCCCGGATCCATCTGTACCACCCGGGTCGTCACGGGGGCCGGTATGCCCCAGGTCACGGCTGTCACCGAGTGCGCCGCCGCTGCCGAGCCGCACGGCGTGCCCGTCATCGCCGACGGTGGGATCAAGTACTCGGGAGACATCGCCAAGGCCATCGCCGCGGGGGCGGACGCGGTGATGATCGGCAGCCTCTTCGCGGGGACGAAGGAGAGTCCGGGCGAAAGGATTCTCTACGAAGGCAGGACCTACAAGGCCTACCGAGGTATGGGGTCGATGGGAGCGATGAAGGGCGAGACCGCCGACCGCTATTTCCAGGCCGACGCGCGAAAGCCCGTCCCCGAGGGTATTGAGGGCATGGTCCCGTACAAAGGGCCGCTCAGCGACCTGCTCCACCAACTGGTGGGCGGTCTCCGCTCTGGCATGGGCTACTGCGGGTGCCGCACGCTGGAGGAGCTCCACACGCACGGTCGCTTCGTCCGCATCACCTCCGCGGGTCTCCAGGAGAGCCACCCCCACGACGTCGTCATCACCAAGGAGGCGCCCAACTACGAACGCCGGTAGGCGAGGGCCCGCCGACCAAGAGCCGTGCCGACGGCGAACGAGTCAGGCCACCCGGATCGAGGGCGTGCCGCAGTCCAGCCCCCCAGCCTCTCCGTCTAGGCTCGAACCGCTCAGACCTCACTCACCATCGACATGGACTGCGCCTGGTTCCACCGCCCACTAACGAAACAATCAGGCCCTTCGGCGGACGCCCCGTCCAACATGCTGGAGCTCCAAACGTGCCTGGTCCTGGACCGTGACACACTAGATGGGATCAGTCGGTCCGCGGCTCTTCCCCTTCGAGGAAACCCGGCTGCCACTACGCCGGTTCCGGATTACTGTAGAATCCCGCGCCCGTCTTTGTGCCCAGCCGTCCCTCCTCGACGTACGCCCGCAGGACGGCCGCGTTTTTCTCCAGTCGCGGATTGCCAAGAGATTCAGCCCAATGGTGGGTGATGTCAAGCGCCGTCTCCAGCCCCACACCGTCGAGAACGCCGAGGGGCCCTATCTCCGTCTTCATCGCGCTTATCCACGCCCGGTCGACGTCCTCCACCTACGCCATTGACCGCTAGCTCGAGCGACGCGCTCTTGAGGGCATTCCACATAGCGTTGAAAACGTAGCCGTGACTCTCCTTCCGCAGCACTATCGCGATAGGTCCAATGTGTCGGGCGAATCCCTCCGGAACAGCCGACTGCCGATTCCGTGCCACCTCCAACGCCTCAACTGATACGTCGTGGAGTGAGACGTCGAAGCCGTGCATCGCGCACCGCAGGGCGATCTCCTGGCCCATCGTCCCGCCACCAACCACGAGTGCCCGTTGTACGCCCTCTACCCTCTTCCATCCCCTCCTACCACGACCAGCCGGTCTGAGCTGCCCTTCCGTCACGGCCGTCGTCGACGACCGTCTCCTAGCGGCCCAGGCTGCGGACCACCTCAGCCAGGCGGCCCACACCCTCCTCGATCTGCTGCGCTGTCAATGCACAGAACGGCAGGCGAACGAAACAGCTCCCCTTGACACGGTCGACGAAGAATCCGCGCCCATCCGTCAGCCCCAGGTTCTCCTCTCCGGCGCGCCGCAGCAGGTCGTCCGTGTCCACGTCCTCATTCAGAGTCACCCCAACGAAGAACCCGCCGTCGGGCTTCTGCCACGTGGCCAGGTCTGTCATATGCTCCTCGAGAGCGCTCAACGTCGTGTACAGACGTGGTTCGTAGATCCCTTTGATCTGCTCGATCTGGGGCTCCAGCCAGCCCCGACGCATGAAGTCAGCCACGATGGCCTGGTTGAGATAGCTGGCGTTGATGTACGTGTCCTCAGCCATCTTCGCCAGGGAATCGACCAACAACTGCGGAACGATCACGTACCCGACGCGCAGCCCGGGGCTGATGAGCTTGCTGTAGGAGGACATCTGGAGCACGTGGTCGGGGGCCAGGTTCAGGAGCGATGGGAGCTCCTCGCCCCGATAGCGGAGCTGGCGATAAGGAACGTCCTCGATGATCCAGAAATCATGCGTGCGCGCCAGCTCCGCAATTCGCTGTCGTTTTTCCGCGGAGAGGAGCGTTCCACTCGGGTTCTGAAAATCGGGGATCACGTAGAAGAGAACGGGATTCTCCCCCCCATCAAGGCGCGATGCCATGGCTTCCACGTCGACGCCATCCCGCTCCAGATCGAAGCCCACGACCCGGGCCCCCGCGCGGCGGAAGATGGTCAGGGCTCGGTCGTAGGTCGGCTCCTCGACGTAGACGGGATCGCCGGGGTTTACGACCATGCGGGCACAGAGATCCTGGAGCTGCAAAGATCCCTGTCCGACAATCACACGGCCCGGATCAACACCTTTTTCGTCCGCGATGATCTCGCGCAGGCCCATATAGCCGTGCGCCTTGCCGTACTGCAGTACCTGATACCCGTGCACCAGCAGGACGTACTCCGCACAGGTCTGCAGTTGGTCGATAGGGAAGCTCTCATCCGGGGGGACTCCCCGCGTCAGTTTGATAAACGGCTGGCTCATAGATATCCTCTCTTCGGCAACGCCGCGGATGGCGTCAGAATCGGCGCGAGCATCTGCAGTCCACGATAATTGCTGGAACCGGGACCGCCACGCCCGGCGCTTCGGCGATACGGATCACACGTCAGTCGGGCAGACACCTGACACCGTCGCCTTGGGCCAATGACGCTCACGCACCCAAGGTAAGCCGACGATACCACCCTAGCCCGTACGACGCGCAAGCGTAACATGCAAACGCTCTCCGCACAAGTCTCCGTCTTTCCTCTGTCTGCCAATCGATATGCCGGCCGACAACGCCTGTTCTTGGACCGGAGGTGGTCTCGCATCGTACACTTGCTCTGTATTGCCAAGACCATTATACTGCCTGCGAGACCACCACCACGGCTACTGGACAGGGAAGGCGACCAGAACTCGCCCCTGCAGGACCCATGAGGAGAGGACCATGACACCAAGAAAACGCGTCGTTATCACCGGAGCAGGCGCCATGACGCCCCTGGCGCTCACGCTGGACAAGACTTGGGAAGGGCTTCTGGCTGGTCGTTCCGGCATCACGACCATCACGCAGTTCGACGCCTCAGGGGCTCAGTCACGAATCGCCGGAGAGATCAAAGGCTTCAACCCGCACGACTACATGGACCGGAAAGAGGCGCGACGCATGGCGCGCTGCTCCCAGGTCAGTATCGCAACGGCTCAAGCAGCGCTGGCAGACGCGGCCATGGAGCTCCCGGTGGCGGACGGCGACCGGGTCGGGGTCATCATGGGAACGGCCATTGGAGGCTTCGAGCTGAGCGTCGAGGTCATCGACGATCATCGCGCGCGGGGCTGGGGGCGGGTGAACCCCTTCAGCCCCATCCAGATGCTGCTGAATATGCCCTCTCATCACGTCAGTTGTCTCGCCGGCGCGATGGGGCCGATCGGCACGGAGGTGGCGGCGTGCGCCTCAGGCACCCAGGCCATCGGCGAGGCAGCCGACCTAATTCGCCTCGGAGCCGCCGACGCGATGCTGTGCGGCGGCGTGGAGGCGCTGATACACTTCACCCCCGTCAGCAGCTTCTGCGCGATGCGGGCACTCTCGACACGGAACGACGAACCGAAGAAGGCCAGCCGTCCGTTTGACAGAGAGAGGGACGGCTTTGTCTACAGCGAGGGATGCGCCTTGCTCGTCCTCGAGTCGCTGGAGCACGCTAGGGCCAGGGGAGCGACGATCCGCGGCGAGATACTGGGGCACGCGTCGTCGTCGGACGCCTACCACGTGGCGCAGCCGCATCCGGAGGGCGATGGCGCCGTGCGGGCCATGACCCGCGCACTGGAGGATGCCCGGGTGACGGCCGACGATGTGGACTACCTGAACGCCCACGGCACCGGCACGCCGATCAACGACGCTGTGGAGACGAAGGCGATCAAGCGGGTGTTTGGAGCACGGGCGTACGAGGTCCCCATCAGCTCTACGAAATCGATGATTGGTCACGCCATGGGTGGGGCAGGCGCCATCGAGGCAGCCGTGTGCTTGAAGACGATCGAGGAAGGGGTGATCCATCCGACGATCAATCTTGAGACGCCGGATCCGGCGTGCGATCTGGATTACGTTCCTGAGGGATCTCGCGAGGCGGAGGTGCGCGTGGCGCTGTCGAACTCTTTTGGGCTGGGCGGGCAGAACGCGTGCCTGGTAATCGGGCGGTTTGAGGGGTAGATGGGTGGGGGGGGGATAACGTCCCATCGCGGGTCGACGGGGCTGCTGTCCGGGGCTGATCGATGGAAACGGCGTCGACAACGCGACCCGGAGACGGGGGAAGCCCCGGCCTCCGGAGTAGAGCGTTGGGCCGGTAGCCGGCACTGGCCGAAGGAGAACCATCATGTCCATTATGAGCAAGCTGGTGAAGCAGTGTCGAAAGCCGACGGGGTGGCTTGGTAGGGCAGCCGCGTGGGGCATGAATCGCGGGCACTCAGAGATGACGGACTGGGGGTTGGACCACATCTCCGTCGGGCGGGATAACACAGTCCTTGACGTGGGGTGCGGTGGCGGGGAGACCGTCCGGAAGCTGGCCAAGATGGCCACCGATGGCCGCGTCCACGGCATGGACTTCTCGGAGGAGAGCATCGCCGTAGCCAGGTGGACCAACAGGAGGGCGATCCGCTCAGGACAGGTGGAGATAGAGCACGGCACCGTGTCGCATCTGCCGTTCCCCGATGGGACATTTGATCTCGTCACCGCCGTCGAGACACATTACTTCTGGCCGGATCTCGTCCCCGATATGCGGGAGATCCTCCGCGTCTTGAAGCCCGGTGGAGCACTGGCCGTGATGGGCGAGGCGTACAAGGGCAGCAAGTATGACGAGCGAAATAGGAAGTGGGTTGCATGGGGGGACATGGCGTTTCACACCATTGGAGAGTTTGGTGACCTCCTTTCCAGGGCCGGCTACGCGGCCGTCCACTTGTTCGAGGAGTACGAGAAGGGATGGATGTGCGGAATCGGAGAGAAGACATCCCAATCGGTCCCCGGTCGGGATCAGTGAGCGGAAACTCCAGTGCCGGGGTCAGGTCCCTCTATACCCTCATCGATCATCGGCCGCGCTGGGTGTTCACCCAGAGCCGTGCGCCATCGGTGGTCAGCTCGACGGTGCCGTGCTGGTCGGTGCGGAGCAGAACGGCGTCACCGGTGCCTTCGCCCAGGGCCACCGTCAGCCGCTCCAGTACCTCATCGCAGGGGTGGCCGAACTCGTTGTCTGCCCCCGCGCTGATGACGGCCACCTGCGGACTCACGGCTTCCAGGAACGTCGGCGTCGTCGAGCTACACCCGCCGTGATGCGCCACCTTCAGCACGGTGCTGGCCAGGCTCAGGTCTTGCGCCAGCAGCTTCCGCTCGGCCGCAGCCTCGATGTCGCCCGTGAGAAGAAACGAAACCTTGCCGTAGCTCAGCCGCGTGACGACCGAGTTGTTGTTGAAACCCTCTCCCCTCGGCAGATCGGCCCCGGGATGGAGGACATCCATGCGCAGCCCGTCGTCGAACCCAACCGTAACACCAGTCTCCGCACGGTGCCTGGTGATAGCCTCGTCGCCGAGGATCTGTCGCCAGCGTTGGCATATGGGTTGTTCACAGCTAACCTCTCGGAAGAGCACAGCATCAACCTCGTAGCGTTCCAGTACCTCCACCAGGCCTGTGATGTGATCGTCATCCGGGTGGGTCAGAACGACCATATCCAGGGTGCGGTCCCAGAAGGGCATGTGCTGGCCGAGCTGAGAGAGCACGGCACTGGGACTGGGCCCCCCGTCGATGAGCACCTGACGCCCGCCTGGTGTCTCAACGAATATCGCATCCCCCTGTCCAACGTCCAGGACGTGCACGTGGAGTCGTCCGTCCGGCAGCTCCTTCCACGCGAAGAAGGCCAGCACCAGAAGAACGCCCGAGGTGCCGAAGAGCAGCTTGGTCTCGACCCGGTTCGTGACCCAGCCCCAGATTCGGCCCCAGACCTCGCGCCTGCGCCCTGCGGTCGTCACGCCCCACCACGTCGCCAGTCCCAGCACCGGGTAGTACACCCAGGGACCCCAGCTTGGCATATCAAAGCTCCACGTGCCAAACGGTAGCTCGGCGGTGAAGCGCACCAGCTCGATCGTGTACGTAAGGAAGACCCATGCCAACCAGCCGACCATCCGCCCGAGCGGCTCGCTGATAAGGCTGAGGAGCGCAGCTGCTCCACCCATCGTCATAACGCAAGGCTGCGCGGGGAGGACGGCGGCATTGCTGAGCAATGTCACAGGGGAGAACTGGCCGAACGAGCCGAGCAGCAGGGGCAGTGTCCCCAGTAGGCTGGCAATCGTGACAAGAACCGTCTCGCTCACTAGGCCTACGATGCGCAGAGCCCGCTCAGCGGACACGACCCGCTCGACAAGCCGCTCCGTCAGCGACTCCAGAGGGCGTGTGTAGAACAGCAGTCCGGCCGTAGCTCCGAAGCTCAACATGAAGCCGGTGTCCCACAGCGCCTGCGGGTTCCACACCGTCATCGCTAGGCCCGCCGTGGCGAGTGTCACCGGAGCATAGCTTCGACGGCCCACGCACTGGCTGATCAGGTAGAGACCACCCATCAACGCAGCGCGAACGACAGCAGGACTGGCGCCTACCAGGACGGTGTAGACTGCTACTCCGGCAATGGCGACCAGTAGCGCACGTCTTCGATGGAGCAATCGGCCCGCTATGCCGGCGAAGACCGCGGAGACAATTGTGATATTAAATCCGGATATCACAATGATGTGTGCCGTGCCCGTAGCCTCGAAAGCATCCATCAAGTCGTTGGGAATGCCCCCTTCCACGCCGAGCAAGATGCCCGTCAGCAGCGAAGCTTGGGGCTCTGGCAGCATCCTCGCGATGGCCCTCTGTGCCCGCCGCTTGACGAGGAGGAGGTAGAAGAGGAATGGACGGGCACTCTGGCGAATAAGGGGGGTGACCCGCGCGCGCCGCATCATGGAGTAGACACCCTGTCGCGCCAGATGGTCACGGTAGGAGAACCCCTCGTACACCGGCGGGGCCTCTAGCTGGCCCTCCACGCGCAGCCGATCGCCGCACGCCCGTCGCGGGTGCCGGGCCGTCTGAATCAGTACAAGACCTCGCACGTCCCGCTCCGTGCCGTCGGTGACAAGGAGGCGATCCGCGCTCAGACGCAAGTTAGTGTAGCGATCCCGCTCATCCGGCTCGCCGACGACCACGCCTTCAACGCTCACTAAGCCAGCCCCATTGTACGTCGCCAGGCTGCCCTCATCGAAAGTGGGCCTCGCCAACGCCAGGCGACCTCCACCCAGAGCCGCCGTCAGAACCAGGATCGCCACGAGCCGCATACGGCGGTCCTTCCACTGAGTGACCAGAAAGATGAAGGAGGCCAGCGCCATCAGCAGGAGTACCTGCCAGGGGGGATTGAGTGCCTCGGTTAAGACAATCCCGGACACCCAGGCGGCGGCGACGTAAACGAGGGTCATCGCTTCGGCCTTAGAGCTACTCCGCACGTGGAAGCCGTTTGGGTACCGGCCCAGTATAATCTGGCCCGTCAGCTCGGTCAAGTGGGGAGCACGAATAGCAAGGAGAACCGGTGAAAGGGGTTGATTGGAGGGGTAAGCTGTGCTAGAATGTACTCGTTCGAGAGAGGTCCGAATGGCCTGGTGGGCCAATAGAGCGGATTCGAAGGTCGACACCCGGCGGTTGCCCAGCGCTTCTGGAAAACCTCAAAGCACGCTACGATAGGAGAACGACTTGGCGGAAGAACAAGACAAGAAACAGAGCCTGGAAGCCTGGCTGGCCGAGGAGCGCCAGCGCCTGGACCAGGGATTCACCTATGAGCCCCCGCCACCTCTGGAGGACAACCCTCCTGACGCCGCTCAAGACATCCTCGCCCAGATGGGCCTGGGGGCTGGCGTCCTGGCCGGCATCGTCGCTGGTCACGCCAATCCTGTCACCTTCGACGGCTGCACAGCGTCGACCATGGAGGAAGCACTCGTCTCCCACGTCTCTGGCGGGGACACACGCGTGTCGGTCGAACATACGGAGAATGCCACCGTGGTGACCCTTCTGCAGAGCCAGGCGGGAGGACCTCACGGCTTTTTGCCGGCCCTCACGGTGACGCTCATCCAGACCGGCGAGACACTGACCGTCGCGATGAGCGATCTGAGTGGGGACGCCAGGCGAGGCGCCATAGGCTCCCTCGGCAAAGCGGCCTTGCACGGAGGCCAGCGGCTGCTCCTGCGGCGCCGTGGTCTGGCGGGCGCCCTGGACGCAGCCGGTGGTCTAATGGAGACCATCGAACGAGCCAGCGAGGACATCGAGGACCTGGGCCTGCCTAGACGCACCTGGGCCATTATCGACCAGGTCGGTGAGGCCGCCGAGATCACCTACTGGCAAGAACAGCGCAAGAGGGGGATTCGTGAGCGGCGGCGAGAAGCTGCTGAGCGCGCCTGGACCCACTGCGAATACTGCGGTCGCGCCTTCGGCGAGGACGGCGAGGACGGGCAGAGCATCGTTCAGTGCCCCTCCTGCGGCGCCCCACGTGGCCCGAAGCCCGCCTGGCTCGACTGAGGACCTGAACTAGCTTGTAGACCCGCTTGCCACCCGGCTTATCACCCGGCTGGACCTCGCCAAGATCCTAGATCTCCTCCCGGCGTTCCAGCGCCCGGGTGAGCGTGACGGCATCGGCGTATTCAAGATCGCCCCCCATGGGCAAGCCACGACCCAGACGCGTGACATGCACCTCGAGCGGCTCCAACTGACTGAGCAGGTAGGAGGCGGTCCAGTCCCCCTCGCTGGTGGGATTGGTCGCCAAAATGATCTCCTCTAGATCACCCTCCCGGATACGCTTCATCAACTCGCTTATCCGAAGATCCTCCACAAACATGCCCTGTGATGGGGCCAGCACCCCGTGGAGCACGTGATACACACCGGAGTAAACCTCCGCCTGCTCAATGGCCAGCACGTCCAGAGGCTCTTCCACTACGCACACCGTGTTGTGATCGCGGGTCGCGTCCACGCAGACGGGGCAGGGATCGTCCTCCGTGATGTTGTAGCAGACCGAGCAGTACCGGGTCCGCTCGCTCAGATCCCTCAGCGCATCCGAGAGCCTCAGAGCCAGGTCCGACCGTCCTCGAAGGAGAAAATAGGTCAGTCGTGCTGCCGTCTTGCGGCCGACTCCGGGCAACTCGGACAACTCCTCAATCAGCCGAGTGACCGAGGGGGGAACCGACGTTGCAGGGCCTCGCACCACCGCCCCTTAGAGCAGGCCCTCAAGGGCACCCAGACCGCCCGTGAGGTCCCCCATGCGTTCAGCCGCCGCCTCATCGATCTGCTCCATCGCCCGGTTGATGGCAGCAATGATCAGGTCCTGTAGCATCTCAACGTCTTCTGGATCGACAACCTCGGGATCGACGGTGAGCGCCTTGAGTTTCCGGTCGCCCGTGACGACCGCCTCCACAATACCCCCGCCCGCCGTCGCGGTGAACGTCTGCTCAGCAATCTCCTCCTGCGCCTCCAGCATCTCCTGCTGAAGACCCTGAAGCTGTTGAAGCATCTGCTTGGATCCGCCGCCCGTCTTAGACCCACCTCTCGAAATGCTCTTCTTCGAATCGAAAGGATTGACGCTTCTACCTCGTCTCTTCGCCAAGAACGCCTCCTTACGCCTTACCACCTACCACTTCCGCCCCCAGCTCGTCCACCGCCATTTGCACGAGCGGGTCGGCGGAGATGTCATCCTCGCCGGCCCTCCTGTCATCCCCGCTGTCTCCACCTGCCTGCCGCGACTCCGCCGCGGTCGGCCTGTTCGTCTCGCAGCGGATGCGCACCTCTTGGCACAGTAGCTCGCTGAAGATACCCTCCACCATCTGGCGTTTCTCGTCTTCTTCCACCTTGCTGCGGTGAAACCTATGGGCGAAACTCAACACCACGACGTCATCTTCAACCCGGATAGGCTCACAGGAGCGCATCAGAGCCTCCAGTTTCAAGTCTTCAGGTCGGAGAGCATCGAGAAAGCCCGTCCAATGCTCAAGAACATCATTAAGGCACAGCGGGCAAGCGTCCTCATCCTTGCCATAAGCAAGCGAGGGCTCTCGCACCACCTCAGCCCTCTTCGTCTCCTGAGGGGTTTCATCCGCACCCGTGTCCTGTGCCTCCGATCGCCCCGTAAGGGGTATGTCCGTCGTACTCGAAGTCTGCGCAGGAGACGCCTCCGCTTCCTCCTCTTTTCGACTAGGCACACGATGGCGTTTGCGTGATGGCCGGCTCGTCTGCTCCGCCGCGCGTACCCTTCGATGATTCGTAGGCCTGCCCTCACTGTCATTGTCCCCTGCCAGGCGCTCCGGAAGATGCGCCTCAATGAAGGCCATCTCCAGGGGCAGCTGAGGTTGCCAGCCCCCTTTAGCCTCCTGCGCCGCCTCATTGAAGAGATGAACACCGCGCACCAAGTCGTGACGCGAAAACGCAGCCGCTTGATCGCGTAGCGCCGGAATCAGCCCCTCGGGGATATGCGGGGGCACCACGCCGGCTTCCAGACTCAGCAGGAGCAATGCACGCAGATGCTCCAGTATCTGACGCGCGAACTGCCGGGGGTCAGTCCCCTCGTCCACGGCAGCGTTGATGGCCTCAAGACCAGCCGCCACATCTCCATCGGCCAGCGCGTCAACGATGGCCATCACCGTCTCATCGGCTCCAATCCCAAGCGCAGCCCGCATTTCCTCGACGGTGATGCCCCCCTGATTGTACGAGGCGAGCTGGTCCAGGAGGCTCTCCGCATCCCGCATACTCCCTGTCGCCTGGCGGGCGATCAATTCCAGAGCCTGCCGTTCCACCTCAATGTCCTCCTGCTCGGCCAGCCACGCCAGACGCTCCACCATCTCCACAATGGAGAGACGGTGGAAGTCAAACCGCTGACAACGCGAAAGGACAGTGGGCAGGATCTTGTGGGGCTCCGTCGTCGCCATCACGAAGATGGCGTGCTCCGGAGGTTCCTCCAGCGTCTTCAACAGGGCATTGAAGGCCGCATTGGAGAGCATATGAACCTCGTCGATGACGTACACCTTGTAGCGCGCCTCATTCGGCCGGAAGCCTACCCGCTCACGCAGCTCCCGTACGTCGTCGACGCCCGTATTGGACGCTGCATCAATCTCGATAAGGTCGAGCAGCCGTCCCTCGTTGATCGCTACACAGATGTCGCACTCGTTGCACGGGCGCTCATCCTCTGAAGCCAGGCAGTTGACGGCCTTGGCCAACAACCGCGCCGTGGTAGTCTTCCCCGTCCCCCGAGGTCCAGCGAAGAGGTACGCGTGGTGAATGCGATCAGAGACAAGCGCGTTTCGCAGCGTGCGAACGACGTGTTCCTGCCCGACGATCTGGTCAAACGTCCTTGGGCGCCACTTACGATAGAGTGCTTGTGCCGTCATCAACACCTCCCGTTCTCCACACTAGTCTAGCATCTTAGGTGGAGAAGAGCAAGTCACACGTCTTCTGGGATAGGCAACGGCGCGGTGCACCTTTTTTGGGTGCGTTGCACCTCACGAGCGTATGTCTGCCACGGATGCCAGTCACAACTTGTCCGTACACCGGCGCCCGTTTCGCGCAAACGCTGTCCACCCGGCCACCATGTCCGCGACAACTCGTCAGGGCACCCGCGACGGCTGGTGGTTGTAGCGCATGGCAAGGCATGCTATAATCTCCACCAGCTTGGACTTCAGAAGGAGGAAAACATGTTAGGATCATTGGGTCCCTGGGAACTGCTGCTAATTCTGGTCATTGTGCTACTTATCTTCGGGGTCGGACGGGTTTCGAAGATCGGTCGCGAGCTGGGCGAAGGCATTCGCGAGTTCCGCACCGGCCTTAGCGGAGGCGAGGAAAAGGCAACGAACACAAAGAACGAGGAGGACGACGAAGCTTAGCGCACCGCTCTACAACCGTCCGCGTGAGCACAGGCCTCCACAACGCCAGCATCTCGAGACGCCAACAGCGTCTCTCGCATATCACCCTCCTCTCGACCTGATCAATCCCCCGGATCGAGGGAGGGTGATCTTCTATTCAAGCCCCTACCTAACAACAAAAAAGAAGTCTCTTGGCAATGACCTACTCTCCCAGAGGGCTGCCCCTCTAGTACC
>CAZIWL010000005.1:11064-77157 GCA_964542755.1 uncultured Anaerolineales bacterium | reverse complement strand
GCCGGTGTACCGGCCAGTTGTGACTGGCATACGAGGCGAGCATACGCTCGTGAGGTGCAACGCACCTGAGAGGTGCACCGCACCGGTAGGGGCGCCAACTCGTTAGTGCACCCGTGCCAGTCCGTTGCCGCGGGGGGGCGCGATGGTATAATCGCAGGTATGATGAGGCGTTGGTCCACTCACCTTCTTCTCGTTCTCTTTCTGGCGGCCTGTGGCTCTCTTCGAGGTGCGCACACGATCACCCTGACCGTTGATGGTGAAACCCGAGAGATCCTCACGCAGTCCACCACCGTGCGCGGCCTGCTTGAAGAGGAGAGCATCACCCTGGACAGGGATGACCAGGTGCGGCCGGCTGAACCAACCCTCCTGGAGGATGGCATGACCGTCCGGGTGACACGCGTAGACATTCGGGTCGAGACGGAGGAGCGTGAGATTCCTTACGACCGCCGTACGGTACATGATACCTCTATTCCCGCCGGAGAATCCCAGCTCTTGGAGGCCGGCATCAACGGTCTCAGAGAGGTGACGCTCCGGGTTACGGTGGAGGACGGCGTAGAAGTCGAAAAACACATCATCCGGGAGGTGACGCTGCAAGAGCCGCGTACGGAGGTGATCCTTGTCGGCGCTCAGCAAGAACAGAGACCCACGCCAATCACGGGGACCATTGCCTACGTTGCCCATCAGAACGCCTGGCTGATACAACGAACGAGCTCGAATCAACGGCGGCTGACTCACACCGGCGACCTGGATGGACGGGTCTTCAGCCTCTCCTCCGACGGCACCCACCTGCTTTACAGTCGCGCCCCGACGGAGACGGGCGAGAGCGCCCCCTTGAATACAATGTGGGTTGTCGACGGATCCGCGGCTAACCCAGAGCCGGTGAGACTGGATGTGGACGGCGTCCTGTGGGCAGCCTGGGACCCGGCCTGTGAGGTGCTGAACGACGGAAGCCGCTGCCGCATTGCCTACACGACCGGCGCCCCAACAGACGGTAATCCGGGTTGGCGGGCCGAGAATGACCTGTGGGTAGCCCGACCGCGGCCCAGCACCGGCGACCTCATCGGGAAGCGCCAGGTTCTGCAACCCGACCGTGCAGGCTCGTATAGTTGGTGGGGCACAACATACGCCTGGTCCCCTGATGGGCGAGACCTGGCCTACGCCTCTCCCGACGAGGTCGGGGTAGTCCGCGCCTACGACGGATGGGAGAGGCCCCTGTTCCGGTTCGCACCGTACCGCACCTACGCCCCCTGGGTCTGGACGCCCACCGTGGGATGGTCTCCGGAAGGGGCATACATCGTCACGACCCTGCACGGACCGAGCCCAGCCCGTGGCGAGCCGGAGGACAGCCCGGTATTCGACGTATGGGCCCTCAGCGCCGACGGAGCGATCACCGCCGAGTTATCGAGCGAGGCCGGTATGTGGGCGTGGCCCACGTTCGCGCCAAGGACAGGTCTGATCGCCTTTGGCCGGGCCCGGAGCCCCTATGCGAGCCAGACGAGCAGTTACGATCTTCATGTGATGGATCGCGATGGATCCGACCGCAGACAAGTCTTTCCCAGCGCCGAGGAGATGGGTTTCGAGTACCCAGAGATGGCCTGGAGTCCCATAGGCGATCAGATCGTGACCGTCTATCAAGAAAACCTCTATCTGATCGACGTCGGCGAGCCCGATCCAGGCGTGCATCAAATGACGGTGGCTGGCGGCACGACGAACGTGGAGTGGCAACCGGGCACCTGGGACGCGGGCTTAGGGGTGGACACCCATGACAGTGGCTCTGACACGGACACCAGGCCGGAGGAAGGGACGCCCGGGGATGAAGCCAGCGAGATAGCTACGCCGGACGCGCCGAGCCCGGCCGAGGACACCGATGAGAGGTTCGGCCCGGAGATCCATCCCCCGCACGAGGAAGCCACCCCGCACAATGATGCAATTCCGGGCGAAGATGCATCGGGCGGGGACTCGACTTCGACGCCAGACGTTGACGTCGGCGACGGAGAGGAGACGCCAGAGCCCCATGATTGGCACGGCGATGATTCCTGGCATCCACGACCAGACTGATCTATCCTGGGCCAGCCCCCTGGTTCCCGTTCAACCTCCGAGCATCTGTACGCTGATACACCGGTGAAATTCTCCAGTCACTGGGCGCGTATCTGTCTTGCTGCACTCATCCTGTTCCTGGCAGCGATCGGGTTCGTGTCGGCAATCAAGCATCGAGCGGGTCTCCACCAGGAGGCGTTGACCTATACCCCCCTGACCGGCGAGGCGGACTGGGAGGGAGACTGGACGCTCTCTCCCCTGGGGGCGGACCCCAGCGAGCTCGGCAGCTTGTCCGGCACCGATCAGGTCAGCATCCCCTTCCAGGGCACGGGGCTGGCGCTGCGAGTGAGACGCGGCACCTACCGTGCCAACTTCTGGATCCGTGTCGACGGTGAACCAGCAAACCGACTGCCGCGGACCGAGCGGGGAGCCTACTTGGTGCTCACGTCGCCGGAGTATGGCCCGGAACCGGAGGTGGATCTCGTCCAGGTAGCTGGGGGCCTCGAGGACGGACCCCACGTGGCACAGGTGATCGCGGATCGGGGCTGGGGGCAGTTCCCGCTGGTCGGATGGAGCGTACAGTCGGGTCCGAGCACCGCGGTCTACGATCACATCCTCAAGGCGCTGACAGCAGGAACCGCCATCTGCCTCACGTCCGTCTTGGCATCGGTACTTGGCACAGGAAGAGCATCTACGGATCCTGCCGGCAGAGCGGCGGACGGTCTGGCCTCCGTCTCCGTCCCAACTCGGCTACCGCTGGATCTGGGATCCCTCGACAGGACGCTGACCGCTCCGGTGACGCTGCTCCTCGCGGTTGGGGTCTTCTACATCTCGCCGTGGTGGCCTGTGACGCTGGTCAGCGGACTGGCAGCGGCAGCCCTGGTGATGCTGCGGCTCGATCTGGGTCTGGCGATGGTCGCGTTCAGCGCGCCCCTCTATCTTCACCCGCGCCCCTTGCTAGGCAAGGCGTTCTCCTTGGCCGAGATTCTGACGCTGCTCAGCCTCGTCTCATGGGGCGTGAGACAGATCAAGCAGCGCCGGGCCATTATGCACGGCGCTTGGTCACTTTCCTGGGCCGACCGGGCGGTACTCCTGTTGGTGGTGACCGCAGCGGCGGCGACGCTCTTCGCCCAGCGCCCTCACGTGGCTTTGCGCGAGCTCCGCGTGACCCTCCTGGAGCCGGCGCTCTTCTACGTGATGCTCAGGACCACCCGGTTGGTCAACAGGGGAGGACGGTGGCGGATCGTCGATGGCCTCGTGGCAGGCGGAGCCGCCGTAGCCCTGATTGGACTAGCCCAGTACGCTTTCGACATCAACGTCATCACGGCGGAGGGAGGCTTCCGCCGTCTGCGCTCTGTCTACGGGTCACCGAACAACGCGGCCCTCTATCTCGGGAGAGTGCTGCCCGTGCTGCTGGCGGTGACCGTCTTGGGCCGATCAGGCAACCGTCGAACCGTGTATCGATTGCTCACACCGCCCATCGCTCTGGCCATCCTGTTCAGTTTCTCGCGCGCGGCGATTCTCCTGGGCATTCCGTGCGCGCTCCTGGTGATGGGCCTGGCAGCGGGTGGGCGGTGGCGATGGATCTCTCTCGCCTTGCTCCTGGTGGTGGGCCTGAGCCTGACCCCTCTGCTTGGCACGCCGCGCTTCCGGGGTCTCTTCGACCCACATAGCGGAACCCTCTTCTTCCGGCTACAGCTTTGGCGCTCGTCGGTGAGTATGGTGAGGGATCACCCCTGGCTTGGGGTCGGGCCGGACAACTTCCTCTATGCCTACCGTGGACGGTACATCTTACCGGCGGCCTGGCAAGAACCGCATCTCTCCCATGCGCACAACATCGTTCTTACCTATCTCACGCGCCTGGGCATCGTGGGGCTGGCGGCCGGTCTGGGGCTACACGCCGCCTTCTGGAGCGCCAGCCTGGGGGCGCTAGGTGCGAATGGCGAGGGTCATCGGGCACTTTCGATAGGCCTGGTCGGGTCTGTGGCCTACACGGTGGCCCACGGTATGGTCGACGCGTCGTTCTTCTTTCCGGATCTGGCGTTTGCTTTCCTTTTGGTATTGGGTCTGGTACAATCCTGCCGGAGGTAACCATTATGAATAATGGCATGGGTTTCGGCACGGTCGTCTCGATCTTGATCCTGACCACCGTGTTGGTCGTTGGCGCGACCGTGATTTGGTCGGTTAGGCAGGTGACCCAGCCGCTGGTCGCGGCCGAGCGCGCCGTGCAGAAGCAGATTGAATGGGTCGTCCGTCCTACCCCCACGATCAGTCCGGACCCGGTGACCATTGTCAAGGAAGTTCAGGGTCTCAGCAGGTTAGAGACGGCAGCCTACACCGTCGAGAAGATCGTCACCGCGGAGTCGCAGCAGGGCCCCCTCGCATTCCTCCTGGGGGACCGGCTTATTCTCGTGGCCCACGGGCAGATCATCGCGGGCGTCGATCTGGACGAGCTAAACGAAGACGATATAACTGTTGACGCCGAAGGCGTGGTGCACGTCAGCCTGCCCGAGGCAAAGGTGTTCGTCGCAGCCCTGAATAGCGAGGAGTCATACATCTTCGATCGAGACACGGGTGTGTTGGGCCAGAAGGTGGACCTGGAGACACAGGCCCGTCAGGCCGCGGAGGTGGAGATCCGGCAAGCGGCACTCGAGGACGGAATCCTGGACATGGCCCAGCAAAACGCCGAGGTGACAGTCCGTCAACTGATTCGCAGGTTGGGATTCGTCGATGTGCGGTTCACATCGTAGCCTTCTTCTGAGAAAGGGGGCTCCCCACACCCCGCGAACGCGTTCCGAGACCCAGCAGCCACCCACCCCGTACCCAGCTCCTCTGAGGGCTCGACGGACATCGGCCACCCCGAGGCACGCCTGAGGGAAGGAGGCAGCGTGGAGATCAACATCGAGGGCACAGCGATCGAACTGGTCGAGGGCGACATCACCTCGCTAGAAACAGATGCCATCGTGAACGCGGCCAATGAGCGCCTGGCCCACGGGGGCGGCGTCGCCGGCGTGATCTCCCGGGCTGCGGGCTCCGTGATCCAGAAGGAGAGCAACCGCTGGGTGCAAGAACACGGACGCGTGCCCACGGGGTCGGCGGCTATCACCTCGGGGGGTGATCTGAAGGCGGACTACGTGATTCACGCGGTGGGACCTGTGTACGACAGCATGTCGTCGTCGAAAGCAGCGCACCTGCTGGCATCGGCCGTGATCTCGGCCCTAGAGATGGCTGAAGAGCACAACCTGGGGTCGATCGCACTTCCCGCCCTCAGCACCGGTATCTACGGCTATCCCATGGAGGAAGCGGCCCGGGTGATGCTCGGCGCCGCCATCGATTACGCCAAGTCCGGCACGCAGCTCCAACGGATCGTCTTCTGCCTATACGGGCAATCGGCCCACGACACGTTCGCCGCGGCGCTCGCGGCCCAGACGGACTGACCGGATCTCCGGTCGCCTGTCCTGCTCAGGTTCACCCCCTCTCAGCTTGATATCGAACAACGAGGAGCAATCCATGCGCATTCTGATCACCGGTGGTGCTGGATTCATCGGCTCACATCTCTGCGACCGGCTGCTCGAAGCGGGCCACGACGTCATCGCAATGGACAATCTGATGACGGGCAAGGTGGACAACATCGCGCACCTGGCAGGCAATGAACGATTCCACTTCATCAAACAAGACGTCACGAACTACATCTTCGTCGAGGGCAATCTCGACGTCGTGCTCCACCTGGCAAGCCTTCCGAGCCCGGTCGACTACCTGAACTACCCCATCCAGACGCTGAAAGTGGGGGCTTTGGGCACCCATAAGACCCTGGGGCTGGCCATGGCGAAGCATGCACGTTACATGCTCGCGTCGACTTCGGAGGTATACGGCGACCCGTTGGAACACCCCCAGAGGGAGGACTACTGGGGAAACGTGAACCCAATCGGGCCTCGGGGTGTCTACGACGAGAGCAAACGCTTTGCAGAGGCTCTTGTCATGGCCTATCATCGGTACCACGGTGTCGACACACGGATCGCCCGCATCTTCAACACGTATGGCCCACGGATGCGGATGGATGACGGGCGGGTGGTGCCGAATTTCGTCTGCCAGGCCCTGAGGGGCGACCCGCTCACCGTCTACGACGAGGGGAAGCATACCAGATCCTTCTGCTACATCAGTGATCAGGTGGAAGGGCTCGTTCGACTCCTCTTCTCGGACGAGACGGAGCCGGTCAACATCGGCAATCCCGACGAGATGACGATCCTCAAGTTCGCCCATCAAGTCCTGGAGGTAACGGGGAGCGACTCGGAGATCACATTTGTTGAGCCACGTGACGCTCGCACGGCTGACGATCCCAAGGTCCGCTGCCCGGACATCACGAAGGCGATGCAGGTGCTGGGGTGGTCTCCCACGGTGAGTCTCATGGAAGGTCTAAGGGAGACCGCGGTCTACTTCCGGGAGCAAATGTGAGGTTCGTCGCAGCCCATCGTCCCCTGGCCTGGAACGGCCCCCTGGTCACCACCGCCGGCCTAGCGTTGGCCTTGCTGACCAGCCTAGCGGTGATTCAGCTGTCCCCGGCGGAGGGCATTGCCTTTGTCGGCCTGTTGGGCGTGGTGATTGGGGCACTCATAGAACCGTTCGTGGGTTTGGCTGCTGGGCTCTTCGTCGGTCCCCTGAAAGCTTATCTAAGTGCCGAAGTGCCCCAAGTCCCACCCCAGGTGGGACACCTATTCATCGCGCTGGCTCTGGGGTCGTGGCTTCTGAAGGGCCTGAGCAGGCGTGACGTCCGCATTCCAAGCCCCTTCGGATCCCAGTCGAGCCCTTTGTTCCTTCCCCTACTGGCCTTCCTCGGAGGTTCGCTCCTCTCCTTGTGGAATGCCATCGGGCTCCTTTCCTATGGCATCCCCGAACTCGTCAAGTGGGGGGAGATCGTCCTGCTCTTCGTTTTCGTTCAGGAACACCTCGCAGCAAGGGGGGTCAGTAACCACGGCTCGATGCGGCGGATAGCCGGTCCAGCAGGGCGCCGGCTGCGAGGCCTCCTGGTGGTGGTGTGGGCCGGAGGCCTTGTGCAGGCCCTGATAGGCATCTGGCAGTTCGGCCTCCGCCGTGATGGACCGGATCACTTCAGAATCCTGAGGGGGAACTTCTTCCGCGCCTATGGTACGTTTGAACAGCCGAACCCGTACGGGGGATACATCGGCCTGACCACCGCACTGGCGCTGGGCACGGTCGTTGCATTGCTCTGGGATCGCTTCATCGCTGGGAAACCGGATGCACCGGCGGACCACAGATTGCTCCA
Source organism: uncultured Anaerolineales bacterium (assembly GCA_964542755.1). Taxonomy (GTDB): domain Bacteria; phylum Chloroflexota; class Anaerolineae; order B4-G1; family B4-G1; genus SKLM01. Next base: position 69,839 of record CAZIWL010000005.1, on the reverse strand, counting down.
GACCGCGGCACCTGGACCGGCGGTGGCTTGGCACAGCACGCGGTCGTTCGAGTGGCCGCTCTTCGGCTTTGGCGTCGCGGCGACCATGGCGATGCTGCCTGCTTTGGTCGTTACTTGGAGCCGAGGTGCGTGGATGGGATTCGGGGCGGCAACCCTGGCCATGGCGGCCGCGCTGCCGCGAAGAACCCTCTGGAGCGCGATATTGGTGGCCGCCCTGGCCGTCGCCGGCGTGGGGCTTTACGTCTCCGGGCGCCTCCCGGCGTCGTTCACGCATAGGCTAACCTCTTTCGTGCAGGACATACGACTGGAGGATGTCCGAGGTGTGCCCATCAACGACGCCAACTACGCCGTCGTCGAGCGGCTGGCGCACTGGCAGGCAGCCTTTTCTATGGTCCGGCATCGCTTATGGACCGGTGTGGGACTGGGTTGCTACGAAGCAGCGTATCCCACCTTCGCCTTGATCAACTGGCCCATAGCATTGGGTCACGCGCACAATATCTACCTGAATCTATGGGCGGAAACGGGGCTGCTCGGGCTGACCGCGTACCTGATCCTCTGGGGCGCTGTTTTCTGGCAGACCTGGCTGGTCACCCGTCGAGCTCGGGGCCTCGCTCGCGGCATCGGCGTAGGACTCCTTGGGGTATGGACTCACGTCACGGTGCATCACCTCCTGGACAACCTTTTTGTGAACAATGTCCATCTCCACCTGGGCGTGTTGCTCGGGCTGGGAGCCTTTGTAATACAGCAGACGAACAGGATGACATCCATTCATGATCGCTAGAGTCAGACCGTTTGCGCAGGAACATCAGAAGGAAGCCGTACGGTTCCTGAAATTTGCCGCAGTGGGTACACTCGGCGCAGTTATCGACTTCGGAACGCTCAATCTGCTGGTCCAACTGGCAGGATTCCCGAAGGTGCTGGCCAACAGCTGTTCCTTCACTGCCGCTGTGATCAGTAACTTCATCTGGAACCGGGTCTGGGTCTACCCAGAGACGCGCAAGGACCCCTTGACTCGCCAGTTTATCCAGTTCTTCTTCGTCAACGTGGCCGGCCTGGTGATCAACACGATGATCTTCTATGGAGGCGACCAGTGGCTCCTTGGAGAGTCAGGGGCCCTCGCGGGCCCCGTTGGCCGCCTCGCGTTGACCGTGGGCATGTCCCATTTCGACTTCGCGTATAACAGCGCGAAGCTCCTGGCCACGGCGGTGGTGCTCTTCTGGAATTTCTTTGTCAACCGCCTATGGACCTTCAGCCACGTAGAGTGAACCAACCACTCTCACACTCCCCCGCCGTCCGAATTGCCCGGGATCTTGACAGCACATTAGGGGAGGGGACTTGAGGATCGGGATTGACTATACCTCGGCGCTGCGACAGGCCGCCGGCATCGGCCGGTACACACGAGAGCTGGTCCGGGCGGTGCTCGCCCTGAAGAACGGACACCGATTCGCCCTCTTCGCCGCCGCTGGCGGCCTGCCTGAGGAGCGATGGAGAGAACAAGGAGAGGGCCTTCGACTCCTGGGCGGACAGGCCCTCGACATTTGCACCGTACCGGTGACCGACGACTGGTTGGCGCGAATCTGGCACAGGCTCCGCGTGCCGATTCCGGTGGAGCTCGCTATCGGCCCCATAGACGTCTTCTACTCCCCAGACTTCACCCTGCCACCGACGCGACGTAGCACCGGGAACTTGCTGACGGTCCACGATCTTTCCTTCATCCACCACCCCGAGGCCTTCGTGCCCCGTTTGCGCCAGTACCTGGAGCGCGTCGTCCCCCGGTCCATCGAACGCGCCGACCGGGTGCTGGCGGATTCAGAGCACACGCGATCGGACCTAATGGCCCTCTTCAACGTCCCAGGTGCCAAAGTGAGGGTGATCACCCCGGGTGTGGACTCGCGTTTCCACCCGCCAGAAAAAGACCAGCCAGTCGAAACCAGGCGTCATCCGATAGCCCGAAAGGCCAACCGGCTGCCGGCGTCCGTACGCGGGCGATACGACATAGCCGATGTTCCCTACGCTTTAAGCGTCGGCACGCTTCAGCCGCGGAAGAATTACGTCCGGCTGATACGCGCCTTCGCCAGGATGCGGGAGAGGGTGAAGGATGACATACAGTTGTTGATCGGGGGCGGTCACGGGTGGCTCTTCGAGCCGATCCTCGAGGAGGCCAGCAAGCACGAGTGGGTGAATCTGCTCGGCTTTGTGGAGGAAGAAGACCTGCCCGCGCTGTACCGTGGGGCAGCCTTGTTCGCGTTTCCCTCGCTCTATGAGGGCTTCGGACTTCCAGTTCTGGAGGCTATGGCGTCAGGCGTCCCCGTCGTCTGCTCAGACTCGTCGTCGCTGCCTGAGGTCGCCGGGGATGGTGCGCTTCTGATTGATCCACTCGACGTGGATGGATTAGGGTCAGCGATGGCCAGGATCTGGGAGGACGACGGACTGCGCGCAGCGATGATCAACCGCGGCCTGGCGCAGGCGGCAGGCTTCAGCTGGCACACGTCGGCGCGGCAGCTTCTGGAGACGATTGACTCCTTGGAGGTGCGGTAATGGCTCGCGCGAATCGAGCACCTCGAGCACCCTACCGAACGGAGAACCGACAAGGCTCCTCTATCTGCAGCCTCCAGTTTGTCGCCGCACTCCTGATGGTCGTGGGATTCTTCGGGCCCTGGATCGCCCACAAGACAGCCGCTTTGACGGTGACAGGCTACGAGCTCTCCGAGTTCGCAAAGTTCTTCCCACAGATTCAGGGCGGGGCCGTGCCTGTGAGGAGAGGTCTCTTCGTGATGCCCCTGCTGGCCGGCACCGTCTCGCTGGCTCTCGTGGTGAACTGTTCCCGAGCAACTCCTGTATGGCGGCTCGCGGCAACGGGCTTGCTGACGGTGGTCGCCACGAGCGTGGTCCCTCCCTTCCAGGCTATCTCAGCGCCTCCCTATCGGCTACAGTTGGCCATTGTGGCGGCAGGTGTCATCCTGACCGTCGCATCGCTGCTGACGCCTCGTCTGTCTGAGCGAACGCGGGGAGCACTCCTCGCCACACTGGCCCTGGCTGGGAGCGCGCCAGCTCTCTGGCAGAGTGTGCTGCTTCATCCCCTGGCATCCAACCTCTATGGGGTGACCACCCGGCCCGGATGGGGTGTGTTGACCTGCGTGGCGGGGGCCGCGATGCTGCTCTTCGTTGGCGCACGACGAGCGGTCCAGCACTGAAGCGAGGGCCGAAAGCAGTCCACTGCGCCACAGGCAGTTGCGGTGGCAGCCTCGACGGCGTGACTGGCTACGTATCCCGGCTCCCCGGCAGACCCCGCTGGTTCTGGTCGCTCGGCGCATCCTCGATTCGGCCCCGTACCGCCCTGACGGCCCAGGCGGCCACGCCAATGATGACGAGGACGGTCTCGGCAGCGACCGCCGTCCACTTCACGGTGGAGAGGGAGCTGGTCAAGAGAGCTACGCCCCGCAGATCGCGGGGGTAGACGAGGAGCATCGTCACAATGCCTGCATTCTCGAGAAGGTCAGCCACCATCGCACCTACGGGTACGAAGAGAGCTCGATGAAGAACACCCTCACTGGTGAATGCGCGGGGGAAGACGCGGGTGAGGGTCAGAACGAACGCCGCCGCCGAGAGGAGCGGGAAGACCGTGTCCAGGGTCGGTGCAATGGTCGCGTAGTAACGCCGTCCCAGCTCCCCGTAGGCGGCGATCATTTCGTACGCTTTCTCCGGGCGATAGACGATGAGGAAATCAAGGGCCCGGACCCCTCCGGAGATCGCTTCAATGCGTGCGTAAGCCGGGCCCAGGACGAAAAGATTGTAGAGTAAGAGTACGCCCCAGAGAATCAGGATATTCCGCCAGGTCGCCAAACGGAAAAGTATCTTGAGCACAGGCTGCGGTACGCCACCCTCTAGGTCTTGTCGGTCCCTTTGCGTCGGTCCTTCCACGCTTGCGCCTCCTTCTCGATCGTCTTGATGAACGCGTCCTTGCCAGCCATGTAGCCCTCAATGTCATGCCGGAACGTGCGGGCGAGCTCCTCTTTCAGCCGGCCGTAGGCCTGCGCCCGACCGGGATGGGCTCGAAGATAGTCCCGGAAGGCTAGATGGCGATGGATCGCCGGGTGCGCCCGCGCGAAGATGTGGACGTGGTGGCTCCGCTCCGTCTCGGTGCCTTTAATGAAGAAACGCCGGCCCGGAATGCCGAAGGCCCCTTTGGGTATGTAGCCCCTAGCTGCCATCTCCTTGTTGTGTCGATCCACCTGCTCGAGATCCCGCGCTACGACGAGAACGTCGATGATAGGTTTCGCCTTGATGCCGGGGATCGCCGTGCTGCCCACGTGGTGAATCGCCTGGACGTTCGAGCCGAAGACCTCCAACAGCTCTTGCGCCTCCTCTCGGAAGCGCTCCGGCCACAGCGGATCATGCGGAACGACCTCAATTCTCCTCTTCATCGCTGGCTTTTTGGGATCGGTATCCTACGTGCCGAAGGCCGGCGCGTCGCACCCCGAGGATGGAGACGCGTAATCACAACGCCTCCGTTGCTGGAAGCTCAATCTGGAAGGTCGTCCCCTCCCCGGGCGTGCTCCTGACCTCAATGCGCCCACCGTGGGCCTCCACGAGCTGTCTGGCGATGGCCAGCCCCAGCCCGGTCCCGTCGCCATCCGTTCGCGACCGCGACCTGTCGCCGCGCCAGAACCGGTCGAAGACGTACGGCTGATCCTCGGTCGAAATCCCCTCCCCCGTGTCGCTGACCGAGATGCGCACGCCGTCGGGTGACAGTCCCGTCGCCAGGCTAATGGCGCCGCCGGGTGGTGTGTGTCGAATGGCGTTGGCCGTCAGATTGCTCAGAATCTGCTCCAGTCGATTGATGTCCCCGACAAGCAATGGAATGTCCTCGGCAAGCCTCAGCTCTAGCTCCAGGCCGGCTGCCTCGGCCTGGCCGCTGAAGCTGGTCCGCACATCAGCCAACAGCTCGTTGACGTCGGCCGACTCTCTGCGCATGAGCAGCTCTCCCGCCTCCGCCAGCGAGAGCGTGCGGAGATCCTCTATGAGGCGAGCCATCAACCTGGTCTCCTCCAACGTCGCGAGGACGTGCTCATCGGTCGCCTCGTAGACCTCATCCAGGATGCCCTCCAAGTTGCCCTGGATGAGGTGGAGGGGATTCCGTAGCTCGTGGGCCACATCGGCGGTCAGGTTCCGCCGGCGCTGCTCCGCCCGCTCCAACTCCTCTGCCATGCGGTTGAAGGACGCGGCCAGGTTGGAAAACCGGTCTGGGCCGTGTTTCGGAACGGTCACCCGTGCCGACAGATCTCCGCCCGCCACGGCGTCTGCAGCGGCCATCACGTCAGCGAGGGGCGCGGCCACACCGTGGAAGGCACGTCGAGACAGCACGGCGATCACGAAAGCCAGCATGAAAAACGAACCGAGCCCCGCCAGCCAGGCGGCAACTGTCACCCTGCCGTCCGGCCCGAGGATCGATCCGTCAGCCAGACCAGAGAAGAGCCTGGACAGAGCGGCAATGCCGCCCACCGCCACCAAGGCAAGCAAGCCAAAAGTCACCACAAGGCGCAGGAACACGCCTCGGCGGCGTACAGGACGGGAGTGGTGCCAGCGGCCCGGGCACGTCGGAGACCGACCGTGGAAGCGCCCACGGTCTCCCCGGCTCATCGGGCTTCCAGACATCTTGTCGTCCGCCTCGGAGCTCATGCTGTCAATCCTCCATCTTGAACACGACATCTGGTGTAAAAAGGTGGTGGAGATCAGGTCCGGGTCGTGGACGAGCCCGGTGCGCGCTCCACCCGGAAGCGACTGGGAGCCTAGTCGTCGCAGCCACAGGCTTAGAGTTCATCGGTAAACCGGTAGCCCACGCCATAAACGGTGACGATGTAGCGAGGCTCCGATGGATCAGGCTCGATCTTCTGACGCAGGTTCTTGATGTGCGCATCGATGCTCCGATCATAGCCATCGTAGGCCACACCGTGGAGCCGATCGAGAAGCTGCTCCCTGGTGAAGGCTTGACCGGGACTCTGAGCCAGCGCCTCCAGGAGATCAAACTCGGTACGCGTCAGGTGACAGGGCTCCCCCTCGACAGTGACCCGGTGACCCGGTATATCGATCTCCAAGTCCCCAGCCCGGATAACCCCGGGGCGGTGGACACCGCCGCGGACGCGGCGGAGCACAGCCCGCACCCGAGCGACCAGCTCACGAGGGGAAAAAGGCTTGGTGATGTAGTCGTCGGCGCCAAGCTCCAATCCGATGAGCCTATCAGCTTCGCCAACCCGCGCGGTGAGCATGATGATCGGCACATCGGACTGCCGCCGAAGAGCCCGGCAGACATCGAGTCCGTCTATACCTGGCAGGTTGAGATCGAGTACGATCAGATCGGGCCGCTCACGGCGTGCCAGATCCAGCGACATCTGCCCATCGGCTGCCCCAACGACCTGAAAGCCCGCCTTCTCGAGATAGTCACGGGCCTGCTTGACGATCTTCGGTTGGTCGTCCACGACGAGAATCAGTCCTTGCATGGCTCTCCCGTCGATGTTGTATCATAGAGGAGGCGGGTGCGCAAGCCTATCACGCTCGACGGATGCGCTAACGACTTGTCGCGGAGATCGTCGATGGTTGGAGGCCCTTGGCGCCAGTGTACTGACCCCTTGTGACTGGCATACGAGGCAGACATACGCTCGGTGCATCGCACCGGTCGGGGCGACAACTCGTTCGTGCACCCACGCTCGACGCCGCACCGAAGCCCTTCTCACCGGGAAGGATAACAGGGTGCTGATGGCAGGATAGGAACGCTCCGCGCCCGACTGGATCTAACAGTCGCCAGCGCTCCCGTCCGTCTACTCCATCTTACTAAAGCAATCGATGCGACCGTGGCCGCCTGATGCTCGAAAGAGCGATTCTGGGGGCCTCAGCCGGCCCTCAACAGCGAGGCTCCCACCGGGCCTGAGGAGACGATGAAGCTCGTTCCACATCTCCCGCAAATCCCCGACGACGTGGCCTAAGCCAAAAACGAAGACGAGGTCAAAGCTCTGGCCCGCGAAGTCCGTGTGGGCGGCATTGCGCAGCAGCACGTCGACGTTGGTCGTACCGGCAGCTTCCACCTTGCTCTTCACATAGTCCACCGCCGTTGGGCTCACGTCTATGCTGACCACATGACCATCCTCGCCTAGCATCTCAGCTGCGGGAAGTGTGAAGAACCCCGGTCCGCATCCCACCTCGAGCACCCGCTGGCCTTCTTCAATACCCGCCGCCCTCAACGGCTCATAGGGGTCTCTGAACAAACCATAGAGCGTCTCGTGCACAAAAGCGATGCCTTTGAAACGGATCTTGTCTCTCATTGTTTCTGTACCTCCACTAACACGAAGTGCCTGCAGGCACCGTAGGAGGAGCGCTCGTCCCGCTGCCTCTCCTACAGAACCGTGTTGTTCCGTGTCCGTCTTCTCGGCCCATCCGTAGCACCTGACCGGACGCGCCGCCCGGCTACGGCTCCGGGTCCATCGCCTCCTGCTCCTCGAAGGGCTCCCGCCACGAAGACCAGCCCCACGAACCGTGCCGCGCGTATCGGTGTCGGCGCCATACGGATCCAGGCTGGGGCCACGGTCCACCAGCGAATCGGTGCATCATAGGCGCGCCCATCAGACCCCACACGAAGAGCCGCAGCAGCTTGGCGATCACCGCGGTGAAGAGGAATCCGAGTAGCACGGGGACTAGGAGCGCAACGGGCTGACCCGAGCCAAGGGCCCGCCACCCGGGAGGTGCCAGAGTCGGTACAGGTACGTCGGCTCTCTCGCCAGCGGCCTCGGCCGCGGTGAAGCCCTGGGACCAGCCGAGGCGATGGACCGCGAATCCTCCGACGATCAACAGACCGAGTAGCAAGACGCCAACGACGCTCATCCACACGAGGCGATTCGATTGCTCGGACATAGGATGTTCCCTCCTTGAGTTAGTGTGATAGCCCGCCGCGGCTCTAGCGGACCCACAGGTGGGCCCAGAGGCCAGTCAGCAGGACGAGCGTCAGGATGCAGAAGAGTATGATGACCAGATCCACCTTGCTCACGTTCACCCCCCCGCCTCGAAACACGCCATGGCTCCACCTCCTTGCCAGACAACCTTGACTTGACTGACAGGAGTATGCCACAGGCTTATGAAGGAATGATGAAGAGGTGGGGCAGGTCTTGTGAATTGGGGAAGGACTGCCCCTTGGCGCCAGGAATAGACGCAGGGCCTTCCCCCATGTTCATGGGGGGCTCGGTTGCGAGACCATCAACCGTCGATGAGCAGCCTCGTGGGATATGACAGATGACCCGAAATCAGTCAGGAGATCAGGCCGTCCGGGTCTCCAACGATCTCCAATCCCGCGTGCTCCCCGACGCCTTCGAAGACCACGGCAGAACTTCCGGATCGCCGAGCGGTGAGCCTGACCCTCACGCGCGCATCCAGGGACTCGGGCACACGACCGAGCATATCTCGCCCTGTGGGCCCACGCAGGACACCTCCAGACGCGCCATGGGCCGATATCGATAGGCGGTACGTCCCATCGCCGACGACCAGGCTGACCGCGTCCTCGTCTATGACGAGTTCCTCAATGCGCGCCCCGGTGTAGGTAGCGAAGCGGTAGAGACGACCTCCGTGCCAGAGACCGATCAAGAAACCCCGGAAGGACGTCCAGAACCACGGTATCGTGGCAATGGAGGCCGTGAGGCTAGTGCCTTCCCGGCCAAAGTGGTTTGTCTGGGTCCAGACCCACGCCTCGGGGAAAGAGTGCCCCCAATCCTTCTCGATGTACCCTCGGCCTCCGTCAAAATCGATGCGTTCTCCGTCAAGGACGAGGGAGCCCTGAATGGCGTGGTCAAGACTGAGAACCCCGTGATAGGTCTGCATAAGGGGCATCCAGGCGAACCACCCCATCACCCCGGGAGAGGTCCATCTGACCGGCCAGGGTGTGACATCCGTGAAACGCACCTGACCGGTCAGAGAGCGATCCTCCGAATCGACACCCAAGACTACGCCCTCGAGAGTGAAGCGGCTATCGCCGATGGAGACGTCGAACTCGCGCTCCGCGGCGCGGAACGTATCCGTCGCATAGGCGTGATACGTGGCCTCGCCGGAACCGCCATCAAGGATCTGGATGAAGGCATGTCCCTTCTCCAGATCGGCCGCCTTGAAGATGCCAGGGATAACCGCGATCCGATGCTGCTGGGTCGCGTCGACCAGCTTAAAGTACCAGCCCTCGAAATAGGGCGGACCCTGGTGATTACCCTGGTACCAGGCCGGGTGGAGAGTCCGGCGGAGGAAACGGAGCACGTGGGAACTGAGACCTAGTGCTCGACCCTCAGGGCCCTGATGAAGTCGCGAGCGTCCGGGATCGCCAGCAGTTTCTCCTTGAAGTACTTGTTGACCAGGCTCTCCACTTTTTCCCGCGAATCCGCGATGAACTCTCCCCGCTCTTCACCCAGCTCTATCCAACCGGTCACGTCATCGCGCAGCCGGAGGAGAGCGGAGACGATCTCCGATTCCATGGGCCCCTCAGTGGTGTCGACGACATTTCGGATCAGCTCGTCGGTCTGGCGCGCCAGGGTCCTACGATCGATCGTCGAATCGGCGCTGCCTGCATCATCGATGGTATCCATGAGGGACCAGACCTGATAGAGGAGAGCGGCCGGCTCGTCGAAGAGCTCTCTGATAAGCGCTGCCGCCCCATGTTGCCCCGTGAGGCGAAAGATATTGTAGAGGCGCTTGGCCGCCTTACCGTAGTTCGCTGGATCGTGGGTATACTTCTCGACCTCGCCCGTGATCTGACCTACGTAGTCGTCCAGCGCCCGAGGGGAAACCTGGCGACTCAACTTGGTGAACAGCGGGACCGACTCCGCTTCCAGGTAGACCTCCTGGAAATAGGGATCCAAGAAACCGTCGAGGGGCACGATCTCGCCGTCAGGGGACTCCCAAGTGACGTCCAACATGTTGCTGGCGTTCACCACTCGGCCGCGTTCGGGCTCCGCAATCACCCAGTCCATCTTGCACCATCCGGGATCAAGGGCACCGTATGACCAGGCGACCTCCCAGAGATCGCCGGACTCGCGGAAGACGCGCATCGTGCCCTCCTGGACCTCCTCAGCGCTCCAGGATATGGGGGACCCGGCAGGGAGGTGCTCCCCATCCTTCACCACGTCCGTCTTCCACGTTCCGAACTTGACTTCGATGAGATGGTAGTCTGGCCCCTGGAACGTGTTCAAGGCCTTGTCCCGCATCAGATCCGCCAGGATCTGGCACGCCTCCTCACGAGTCTCGGCGTGGATGTTGACACGCTCGAAGTAGTCAGCATCACCCGGATAGCGCTGGATTACCCCCTGAGCCGCACTGCCCGCCAGGCTGATGGCCGTCTCCACGTTGGGCAGATCGGGCAGTTGGACGACGTCGGCGATGCGCCGATAGCGTTCCAATGAGGCTTTGTCAAAATCAAGGAGCGTAATCTCGTGGCCAAAGATACCCACCTCTTCGTCCACATCCCAATCCATCGAGCCCGAGGCAGCCATGGCCGTCAGCCACTGACTTACGTCAGACTCGTCCACCTCGATCCCCAGGGTCTGAGCAGTTTCGATGATCCGCACCACCTCATCCTTGCCTCGAACGTTCTCTTCGGCCATTGGGTCCCCCTTTCTATTTCTATTCGGTTTGCACCGATTATGGCCCTGACCCGAGATTCTGTCAACGGAAGGGCTACCAAGCCAAGAATACGCGCGAGGATCGGAGACGACCTCCTGAAGAAGTCCAGGGACTGAACCGAGTCAATCACGGCGCTGAAAATCTACAGGGATCGAGAGTAAGAGATGTACCGCGGACCGGGGTAGACGACGTCGGATCGACATTCTGGTTTCTTCGGTGGCTACCAGGACCCCGGTTGGTCAAGGGTCATTACGTGTACCTGGACGTTGTCATCGTTCAGGGTCATGCGCGCGACGGTCGGGACCTCCCTCAAGGTTGGACAGACCGCCCCTGGGTTGACGAGGAGTGTGTCGCCGACGCATTCGGTGAAGGCACGGTGTGTGTGCCCAAAGACGATGATATCGGCACACGGATGAAGGGCCCTCAGCCTTTGAGCGACACGGGCATTGAAACGGGCCTTTTCGCTGGCATCCAACAAACGCAGAATGACGTCCCGCCCCTTGAACCAGAGGCTGCTCAGTCCGCGGAGAGACCCGTGCGTGACGATCACGGACCGACCGGCCAGACACAGCTCCAGCGACGCGGGGAGTGATGCGCCGCCGGTGGACAGGTCGAGCACGTGGACGTTGCCCCGCACCGCAAATACCGGGGCCAGCTCGCGTAGAAGATCCAGCGCCGCAGGCTTGTCCACATCGCCCGCGTGGAGGATAAGGTCGACGCCGTCGAGAGCGTCAAGGACGGTCCGCGGCAGCTCTTTCATCCGGTACGGGACATGGGTGTCCGAAAGAAGCCCCACTTCGAGAGTCGATCGGGCCGCGAAGTCCATCAGATGAAACGCTCGAATACGCGGTTGCCCAGGAGCCTGCCGCGCGCGGTGAGCCGTGCCACGACGCCGTCCCAGGTGACCAGGTCAAGACCACGGAGCTCATCCAGCTCGCCGCCGAAGACGTCGACCAGCGAGCGACCGAAGCGTTGTTCAAAACGCCGAGCACGCACACCCTCTGCCAAACGCAACCCGAGCATCATCGTCTCGCCCATCTCTAGCTGAGGGTCGATGACCTCTACCTCCTCGACGCTGGGAAGACCGACCGTCTTCGACATGGAGGCGACGTAGTCCTGTGGATGTCTTGGGTTCGCCCATCTCTGCCCACCGATTGACGCCGTCCCAGAGTTCACGATGCGGGGCGGTAAGCCAGGCGGCATCCAGGAGTGCGCCGCCGCACCCAGCCCCAACCACGGTCGATTTCGCCAATAGGTCAGATTATGGTGACAGACCCGGCCCGTGATCCTCTCGCACAAGACGGAGCCCAATGCCTTGGCGGTGCCTTCCGGCCACCAGCGAGCATCTCCCTCCAGGGGCGAGATCCCGGTCCGGGCCCAGTTGGAGATCTCGTAGTGGAAGTACCCAGCGTCGGCGAGCATCTCCTCCGCCAACTCGATCATGTCGGCTGCCAAATCGTCCTCCACAGGCACCGCGTCGCCGCGTCGTATCCTCTCGGCGAGGGGTGTCCCCTTCTCGATCACCAAGCCATAGAGCGAGAGATGCTCCGAGTCGAGCCCCATCACACGTCCCAAGGTCACCTCCCAGTCACTCAAAGACTGAGCAGGGACGCCAAACAGGAGATCGAGAGACAGATTATCGAACCCGGCCTTTCGAGACCAATCGACCGCCAGCACCGCATCACGCCAACTGTGAACGCGGCCCAATCTCTCCAGCTCGCCGTCATCGGCGGATTGGATCCCAAGGCTTAGGCGATTGATGCCCAGTTGCCGAAGTCCGCACAGGTAGTCTGGACTGACGGTGCCGGGATTTGCCTCAAAACTGACCTCCACACCCTGGGATAGATCGAAGGCGGTATGCAGAGCATCCACGAGATCGTCCACAACTTGGAGGGGCAGAAGGGAGGGGGTACCACCACCGAAATAGATCGTTGGGACAGTTGCTGGTCGCCACCGCTCGCCCGCCGCCCGGATTTCCTCGCCAGGGCGTCTGCGTAGGCAGGGATGAACGCCTCCAGGCCTGCGAACGTATCGAAGTCGCAGTATGCACATCGCGCTCGGCAGAACGGTACGTGCAGATAGAGTGCAATGGCCGGGCGCCTCAGGTCAATCGGCGGCGCTGAGGCATAAGAAAGCCGCATCAAGAGACCAGGTCCGGCGTGAGATGGGAGACCCGGTTGAGGTAGCGGATCTCAAGCCGCCCCTCGACGAGGGCGAGGCGAGAGATGGCCGTGTTACTGTGATGGTACCAGCACCACCGACTTGGCAGTTGGTCCTGTATCGCCTTCAGGAGCGAATCAATGAACCTGGCGTGAGACACGATCGCCAGATTTTCGTCTACGTCAGCCCGCTCCCAGACGCGAAAGGCTACCCTGAGCGCTCGCTCCATGCGGCTCGAGCGCGTCTCCCGTCCCCGATGCCACCATCCTTCGTCCGTCACGCCATCGGGGAGCACATATTCGGGAAAGGCAGTCAGAATCTCCTGTTTCGTGCTCCCGGAGCGGATCTCGTCGGTCAAGACCTGCTCGTGGACGTCGACCCAGACTTCCGGCTGGAGGTTCAAGGCCCTAGCGAGGGGCCGGGCGGTCTGCAGAGCCCGCCACATGGGGCTGCAAACGAGCCGGTCGATTCTCGATTCGGCGAATCGGACGGCCTCCTCGCCCGCGGCGAAGAAGCGGGCCAGCAGGTCGGCTTGGCGACAGCCGAGTTCCGTCAGGTGCGGATCAAACACAATATCGTCGCGACTGTCCAGCACCTGGTTTGTGGACTGCCCGTGGCGGATCAAGTAGACTTCCAAGGAGGCCTCCTCGGTGACTCGGCTAGCGGGCCAGCAGCCCCATGGCCTGAGCCACGAGAGCCGTTCGATCCAGGCGGGAGACCCACCCATTGCGAGCGATGCGCAGAGTACTTGAGGCTCGGTAGAATCTGGCCCGTCGGACGAGGCCTTCGCCGTCCCAGTCGTCCGGCAGCGCACGGAAGTAGGCATCACACAGTTTCTCTACGAAAGGCTGGGCCTCCAGCACGCTGCCGCCGTGTTGGTTGATACTGTGGGTCACCTCCGCCATTAGACGGCCCAGGTCAGAAGCCGGATCTCCCGGGTACAGCCGCTCCCAGTCCAACACAACGATCCCCTCCGCTCCTGGAAAGACGGCGTTGGTCGTGGTCGCATCGCCGTGGGTAAGCGTGGGAGCGAAAGCCTCCATATCGGAATCTCTGGCCCAGCGGTCGATCAGACGGAGGACCCCGTCACGGGCCAGCGGATCGTCTTGCAGCACCCCCCATTTCGCGAGCTGATGGACGACGTCTCGAGCGTAGGCCAACGAGGACGCGAAATCGGGTCCTTCAGCCTCGGGCCGGAGGCCCCGCACGTGGAGTTCGACGAGAAACTGGGCCACCGACCGTAGGGCGTCGCTCAGCCTTCCTGGCTGGCTGTGGCGCACAGCGATGATGTTCTCAAGGGTGAGTCCAGGTAGATGCTCCAGGAAGAGAACACCGCGCGAGAGGCCAAGCGGTTTTACGGCGCGGGCCTTGCCATCCCCGAGACCGAGAGCCTGCACCTGATGGATGCGGTCGTGCTCGCGCTGAGCATAGGTGTCGGCCTCTGAACCCGCCTTGACCGCGTAGAACTTTGCCACGAAGGACCACTTGGTCGAGGTTTCGCGGTAGACGTAAGCCGCCTGGGACAGCCTAGCTGCCCGCCAGGAAACCGGCTGGCCCGGGCCAGCCCAGAGCTTCTCCACCCCGTACTCAACCACAGGGTCGCCGGGTTCGAGGCTCAGCCAATTGCCCCGCTGAATCTCGGGCACGTCGGCCGGCGGTTCCACGGGGGCTAGCCGCTCGTCAGCCTGATCCATCAACACTCTCCGCGGCGCCTGCAACCGATCAGCGTCCACCGAGCCTCGTTCACACAGCCTCCACCGTTTCGAGCGTTTCTCGGGTGTTCGGAAGCCTGGAGGTGGAGACATAGGCGACCACAAACAGCCCCGCCGCCAGGCCGAAGAGACAAGTGAACCCCAAGAGGTCGATAACGAGTCCTCCGAGACCCGAGATGAGGACCACGATACCCATCAGCGTATTCGATAGGCCGAGATAGAGTGGACGCTCACCGGCCGGCACGAGCTCGAGTAGAAAATTGCTGCCGGAAAGAACCTTGGCCGGCAATACGGCGCCGTCGAGCAGGAAGAGAGGCAACACCAGATAAGGCAGCCACGGTCCCTGGGGCTGGGCCACGTTCACGAGCACCACCAGGCCGATGGCGAAGACGGCCGCCAGACCCCCACCGGCACTCATCAGCCGCATGACGACTTGATTCCCTCGGCGGTCACTCAACCGCCCCCAGAGGAGGTTGAGGAGCAGCTGAGCAGCGACGCGCGCAGCCACGTAGATACCGACCATGCCGTCCGGTGCACCAAGCACGCGCTTGGCGTACACGGCGTAGAAGGGCAGCGCAATCTCTGCCAAGCCCAGGGCCAGGCGGGCCACCATGTAGCGCCGGTAGACATCGTCCCGCCGGAGAACCCGAAGTGCGCGTCCCAGCTGCTCACCGAGGGATCCGGGCTCGATCCCGCGTTCTCCCGCGGGCTCGCGAATGGCGGCGAAAGCGCCAACGGCCGGGGCGATGGTGAGACCGTAGAGGAGGAAGAGAACAGCGTGGCCCCGGGGGAAGGGCAAGCTGGGCTGGTTCAAGACCCTAGTCACCACCCAGCTGGCACCGAGACCCAGCAGCCCGCCGACAAACTGCCGCCACGCAAAGAGCGAGCCGCGGCGCGTTGCCGGGATGGTTTTCGCCACCACATCAAAGAAGGTCAGCCCCGCCATACCGCCCACAACCCAAGCCGTCGTGTACAGCACGAAGAAGCTGAGGAGCAAGACTGCCGGTGCATCCACGAACCAGAGCATCCCCGCCAACACGAGCCAGATCAAGACCCTGATCGCGCCGGCGAGGGAGTAGCTTCCCATTTTTCGCTCCATGCGCTGGATTCGCGGGGAGACAAAGACCTGGGGAAGGAGCCAGGCTGCCGTTCCCAGGGGTGTTACCAAGCCGACGAGCAAGTTGGACGCCGTCAACTGACTGATGAACCAGGTCAGGACCAAAGGGGGATCGATCAGTCGGGAGGCGGAATTGAAGAGCGCCCCATTGAAGACGTTGAGCACAAAACTGCGCCGCACCTCAGACTGAGGCAACGCTGCTTCCATAGACTAGCGTCCTCCTCGCCGGACAGCGGTGACATCAGCCAGGATGGAGAGCGCTATCTCCTTAGGCGTCTCGGCGCCGATATCGATGCCAATGGGCGTGTGGATCTGCTCAAGGAAACCTTCGGGCACCCCCAGCGCCCGAGCCCTGCCAAAGGTAGCCTCAGTTCTGCGTTTTCCGCCGAGCAGACCCACGTAGGGAACCTCACGCTCGGCCAGGATCGCCAGGGCCTCCTCGTCCGGGGAATGGTGCGGTGTGACCAGGATAACATAGACGTGCTCGCCCAAGGGATAAGACTGGAGCTCCGCATCCAAGGACCCACCGATGAGAACATCCGCATCTGGAAAGTGCTCAGGCGATACCATCGATGGACGTTCGTCTAGGATGGCAATGCGGAAGCCCAGCCACGCCCCTATGGATGCCACGGCCTGGCCGATGTAGCCCGCGCCGACGATCAGCAGCGTCGGCTCAGGCAGCAGGATGTCGACGAAGCAGCTGATGTCGCCGGCACACACGTCCTCCCCCTCCTCTGCCGACCGAGAGATGAGCCGCGACCGGCCCTCGATGAGTGCCTCCCGGGCCTGACCGACGACCCAGGCCTCGGACGGCCCTCCCCCGACAGTGCCCTCAGTCCTCCCGTCCGCGTAGATCAGCATTTTGGCCCCAGGCGCCCGCGGCGACGAGGGGCCCGCGTCCACGATAGTGGCCAACGCCACTGCTTCACCATCCCGCATTGCCCTGACCGCAGCCTCGTAGATTGCCTCATTGGAATCGCTCATGGTGCCTCTCTAGCTCCTCGATAGTGTATGCCGCCACTGCCGATGGCTTGATTCTACCCTGGAGAGTCAATTTGGCAATGGCCTCTCCGCCGTTCATCGTGCCCTTGCACTGGACTGGTCGGGTCCGGGAACTCGTGCTGCTCACCCCGCCGCGCACCGCGAACCTACCACTAGCATCGCATTGACAAAAGCTCTTCCATCACGTAAGATAGCGTCAACAGGACGTACAGAGAGCAGATACGAGGCTTGATTAGGTGCCTTCAGTACGTACCTGTGGACGTGCAGGAGACACACGTAGAAAGCACGTGGGGACAGCCGGAGACGATGGCAGGGCAGGGTGCCAGAGGCATCTGCCGCTGTTGTGCGTCTGTCGCCAGGTGAGTTTTCTTACAGTTAGAAGTGCTATAAGGAGGTTTCTGTGCCACACCGCGATACGTGGGCCACATGCGAGAAGTGCGAAAAGCAGTACGTCTTCACCGTTGAGGAGCAACGACGGCTCGAAAAGATGGGGTTGGAAGTTGAGCCCTCTCTCTGTCCGGAGTGCCGAGAGGGTCAGCCAGTGGAGTCGGTGGAATCGGTGGAGTCGGTGGAGTCGGTAGAGTCGGTAGAGTCGGTAGAGTCATTGGAGGAAGGCGAGCAGGCCGGAGTGGTTAAATGGTATGAGCCGAGAAAGCGGTACGGTTTCATCACCATGCGGAACGGCGAGGACATCTTCTTCCACAAGAACGCCATTGCTGAAGGGAACGAGAGAGACTTCGATGAAGGCGTGAAAGTGACGTTCTCCGTGACTGAGTCGGATAAGGGCCCGGAGGCAAGTGAGGTCAAGCTAGCCCGGTAGAGAAGACCCGATACGCGTCCTGCGTCTAGCCATCTCCAGCGAAGTGCGTTGAGTTCGGAGGGATCCTCCGGTGACTCAGCGCTCTTCTGGTTTTTTGATGTCGCCTGCAGGCAGGCCAACGGAAGGGGGAAAGGACTATGAGTTTCTGGATGATCGTCGGACGTCTCGCCCTTGCCTTTGTCCTGGGCGGCGTCATCGGCTGGGAGCGGGAGTACGAGGAAAAGCCAGCTGGCCTGCGCACCTTCATCCTGGTCTGCCTGGGCGCCGCGCTATTTGTCCTCGTCACGCTGGAGGTCATTGAGGAAGCCCAAGCACTGACGGAGATCGGACCGACGCGGGTTGACCCTGTGCGCCTTATCTCCAGCGTCGCTCAGGGTATCGGGTTCCTTGGAGCAGGGACAATCTTCGTCACCCGCGGATCGGTGCTTGGCTTAACCACGGCAGCCGCAATTTGGGCCACATCCGCGATTGGTGTGGCTTGCGGCCTCGGGCTGTGGCGCATATCGCTGGTGGGGACCGCCCTAACCTTCGTGACCCTACAGGTCCTCGGGCCCTTGACGCCCCACCTGGGTAGGCGGACGGAGTCAGATTCGTCCTAGCCAGGTCATCCGGCGGCTACGATGCGGGAAAGCTGCGAGCCTTTTCCCCACGCAGTACTTGGGATAGGGCTGGGGAAGCGTTGCCGATCCACCCATTCAGAAGACCCGAGCGATATGCAAAGAGGCGGGGTCAAATACCCCGCCTCTTTGCACCATGCAGTCCTAGATTCTGCTGCGCTACTTGCGCTTGACCTCGATCGTCCTAGGCTTGCTCTCCTCGGCCTTCGGCAGCGTGAGTGTCAGCACACCATTCTCGAAGACAGCCTCGGCCTCGTCGGACTCCACTGGTACGTTGAGCGTGAGGGTCCGTGAGAAAGCCCCATACGCGCGCTCCTGAAACAGGTAATCTACATTCTGCAGGGGGGGGCGCAACTCCCCGCGGATCATCAGACGATCATCATCGATCGTCACATCGACCTCATCCGGCGTAAGCCCGGGGAGGGACGCGATGATGACGATCTCCTCCGGTGTGGTGTATACGTCCAGCGGCAACCGCAAACGGCGTTCCGTGCGCTCCATTTGCCCCTCGCTGGGACGCACAAAGCTATCCTCAAACAACTGGTCCATCGCCTCGCGTAGGGTTCGTGCCTCACGCCAAGGGTTTCCGCGAATGATAGTCATGCTGTCACCTCCGAGTAACACGTATGATTTTCAATGGTCAACTACTTGGACTTGACCTTGATCGACTTCGGTTTCACTTCCTCAGCCTTCGGCAGCTTGAGAGTCAGCATCCCATCCTCAAACTCCGCTTCCGCCTTCTCGGATTCCACAGGCATTGGCACCGTGATGGAGCGTGAGAAGGAGCCGTACCGCATCTCCCGACACACGTAGTTACCTTCCTCAGTCTCTTCCTCGGTCTTGGTCTCGCCCTTGATGGTCAATGTGTCGCCGGTCACGGTGATATCGATATCCTCGGGATTGACCCCCGGAACCGCTGTCTTGACCACGATGTCGTCATCGGTCTCCCACATGTCGATTGCCAACGTCCCGACCATCCGCGGGGAAAGCTCCCCAGATCGAGGTCGCACAACGCTCTCCTCGAAGAGCCGATCCATCGCCTCCCGTAGACTCACTAGGTCACGGAAGGGCTCCCAACGTGTTAACTGTGACATATCTGCACCTCCTGTTACCTATTCCAAGCCAACCAAGCCAGAAATCTTGATCAAGCCATTCCGACTCGACTGTATGATGACACAAGTCCATTAGATTTGCATTAGAGGGCCATAGGAAAGGCATAAGAAGAAAGGCGCTGCAAGGAACCTGTCGGCCGTGGCTTTCACTCGGCGCGAGACCACTCGCGGACAGACTGAGTGGAAAGCCTGCGGAGCACGATGAAGAGCAGTCAGAGTACCTGGAGGGCCAGGAAGCGGTGACGAGGCAGCGAGGGTGGGGATCACCCCGCCGCGCCCGCGGGGATGACGACATAAGAAACCCTATCCGGAATCGAGGGCGCGTGTATCCTTCTTGGGTGTCCGCTACGCGCGGCACGACGTCATCGTGAAAACAAGAAAGCCGTCGGTGGAACAGCCATACGACTTGGCGTACAGGTATGTCCGAATCTCAGATGATGGAGGATGCCCATTGTCCGATCGTCACACTCGGTGCTATGGCTGTCCTCCCGTTGGTCTCCTCTGGCTTTCTGATCGGTCTGTCGTCCACAAGCACAGACGGAGTGACCGAGATGTCCGTTGTGCGCCGCATCAGATCAACCCCTCAACCGACAGACGCGCCACGATCTCATTGCCTTCCCAATCATCGGTCTCGAC
The DNA here is from genome assembly GCA_964542755.1 of uncultured Anaerolineales bacterium. Lineage (GTDB taxonomy): Bacteria > Chloroflexota > Anaerolineae > B4-G1 > B4-G1 > SKLM01. The sequence goes on along the minus strand of CAZIWL010000005.1, from coordinate 50,022 downwards.
AAAGCCCAGCGTCTCGTAGAGATGTTTCGCCCTTGTGTTAGACGGACTGTACGATAGCGCAAAGTCCTGGTATCCCTCTGCTTCCGATCGCATCCTGATCGCGGCTCGAACTGCTTCTCTGCTGTAGCCCTGTCCCTGACATGCCTGGTCGATCAGTACCCCGCCCAGCCAGCAACTGCCGTCCGCCGGATCGAGAGCCCATATCATGAAGCCGATGACACGCGCGTCGGTGTAGATTGCCAGCAGGTGCTAATCCTTCCCATAACAGCAGCGCGCCAGGTAGTAGCTGGGCTCAGCGACGAAGGCCCGCTGCACTTCTGTGACCTGAAGAGCGGCCACATCACGCCAGTTTTCGCTGCTGACAGCGTGCAGACTGACACGCACCTCATTGTCCTACCAGCTGCTTGCACCCATACCGAGAAGACTCCTTCCATGCTCGTGGCGAGCCTCTCCTGCCGCGGCGGGAACCTTGGCTTCTGAGAGTGGAGGTGCTGGGCGGTGCTCTCTGGGGGCGAGACGCAAGCAAGGGACTGGTACCTCGTCTACCGCGGGCGACTGCGAGCGAGGAAGTTTTTGGATGAGCTACGTATCACTTGCAGGATTGTAGGGGAACCCGGAAGGCGGAAGAGAGCAGGAGCGTCATCGGGCGTGACCAGCCCTTTGGAAGGCACTGACGACCTTCGTTGGCATCGAAATTGCCAGCTGCCACAACCAGGCTCTCCTCCCAGATGAGCAAGGCTGGCGGAGTAGGGTTTCCGAGGGCCACTCTCAGAAACCATTCTGGAGTCGCGTCACTCATAGAGAGGTGGGAAACCCTTGGTGAGTCCGTACAGGTCGCTCCGGTGCCTTCCGATCATCATGGGCTCGCCTCTACGACCAACTCGCCTCCCGTCGGTATACCGTCGCGGTCATCCACCCCGTGCAGATCAACGTCATCGCAAACCCGAAATCCGTGAGCCCCAGCCGAACCATGGGCGCGACCTAGACAGAATGTGCTCCTCGCTCGCTGGCCTCCTCTTTGAAGTCGACGAAGCGGTATCCGGTCCCGATCTCGGTGAAGATATACTGAGGATCCGAAGGGTCGGGCTCGATCTTCTTCCTTAGATAGCTGATGTAGAGCCGCAAGTTCTGGATCTCGTCCTCCCCGTACTCGTAGCCCCAAACTTTGGAGAGGAGTGTCTCGTGGGGCACGACCCAGCCGGCGTTCTGCACTAGATGATAGAGGAGACGGAACTCCGTGGGACGGAGGTGAATCCTCTCGCCCTCGACGATGACCTCGCGCTTGTTGAAGTCGATGCTGAGCCGATCGTCCACGGTCACGATGGACTCCTGAGGACTGGCCGGCCCCTGCGTCCGACGGAGTACGGCCTTCACGCGGCTGGCGAGTTCGCGGGCGCTGAAAGGCTTGGTGACGTAGTCATCGGCGCCCAACTCCAGGCCACGGACTTTGTCCTCTTCCTCGTCTCGGACGGTCAGCATGATGACCGGCACACTCGATATCTCCCTCAGCATCCGCAGCGTCTCGAAGCCATCCAACTCGGGCATCATCACGTCGAGGATAACCAGATCGGGCAGCTCGGTTCGAACCTTGTCGAGCGCCTCAATTCCGTCGTGAGCCTCAATGACGTGATACCCCTCCAACTCCAGGTTCATGCGAATGAAACGCGTCATACGCGGTTCATCGTCAACGACCAGGATCAAGCCTTCATGGCCATCGGTCATGGACGCCCTCCCTCCGCTCACTCCCTGATGAAGCTGACCACCTCTTCCTCGTCCCCGCTAGGCAGAATCTCGACACAGTGAATACGCTGCCAAGGGTAGATGACCGTGTCAGTCTCCGGCAGGACGTAGGAGACATCCCGGCCATCGCGATAACGGACGTTGTGGATGATGAGGACCTGGTCCGTAGGCTCCGGAACGCGCTCGATCTCCCCCACGACGGATTCCTCGTTCAAGATATGTACCAATACGGTGTAGGCCATGGTCTCCCTCCCAGTCCACGAGGTCCTACTCCAGGACCGTGACCACCAGTTCCACACGGCCGAGCTGGAGCCGGTCGCCCTCCCCGAGCACGTGAGGTAGGTAGGGGGTCAGCCGCTCCCCGTTAAGAAAGGTCCCGTTCGCGCTTCCCAGGTCCTCGACGTAGTAGTCGCCGTCCTCCCCATAGATACGGCAGTGGCATCGCGATACGCCGCCCTTCAAACCACCGTCCGGGGTTAGATCGACGTCGGGGAAGATGTCCTGAGCGGCGTCCAGCCTGCCCACATGCACATCCGCCCCCGGAGGCAACTGAATCTCGCGCTCGTTGGAGACCACCCTGATCTGCAGCTTCGTGCCGGTCCTCCCCGACTCTCCGGCGCTCTTCGTGCTGGGCCCCCAGGCTCGAGCCTGCCTGTTGGGCAACTCGCGCCCCGGGATTGGTTCTGTTCCGGGCCGCCCCGCGGTCGGCAGATACCCACCGCATTCACTGCAGAAAAGGCTTCCCGGGCGGTGCTTCCTTCCGCAGGATGGACACTCAATCATAGGCCTCGCTCCTGAGACTGAGACGGCGGGTGCCGTACTTGATCTCCTTGCGACCTCGTTCCGTGGCGCCTCCCCTTTCGGCGATATGCTTGGCCTCAAGCAGAGCAGCTTGCGCCAAGCGCTCCTCACCCATGTCAAGGAGGCGGGTCGCTACCACCTCCAACCGACGAGTCGCCTGATCGACGTTGCCTTCCTCAAGAGCCGACCATGCCTGCTCCTGCATACGATAGAGTGTGATCCGGCTCACCAATCTGAGGATGACTTCAGGGACCTGCTGCTCCTCCTGGTCAATCCCCTCGTCGGTGAATCGACACCAGATGGCGCGCCGGAGCCTCTCGCTCCGCTTCTCTAGCTTCGGCACATCGCCGAACAGGTCGGCTTGGAGGAGACGATGGTCGCCCGGCGGCCTGGCCTCGACGGCAATCTCGATGAGGATCCTCCTGGGCGTCTCAACCTCCAGCGGTCCCAACCGAGTCACACCCTCGGAGAGCTGGAGACGCTCCAGGGAGGGTGAAGTCTGGAAGATGCTCTCTACTGATACCCCCGGGGCCGTCCGCACACTGAGGATCATCTCCGTGGCGAAAACCGAACTGAGCTTGCGGATCATCCCGTGCAACAGGGCACGCACTTGCCCGGGCGACGACACGTAGGCCGACGTACCACCACTGAGGGCCGCCATCTCCTCCAGGAGATCGTCGTTCCAGTCCTCTCCGATGCCCATAGCGGTGATGCCGATATCCTTGTCGGCGGCTTCGGCTGCCGCCGCGACACATGCGTCGTCATCCCCGTATGTCCGCCCATCCGTGAGAAGAAACAGGTGGCGCACCACATCGTGTCCCCGGTAGCTGCTTAGAGCATCGAGACCAATACGGAGTCCTCTTAGCAGTTCCGTTCCCCCCTCCGCGCGCAGGCCGTTGATGGCTCTCTTGGCGCGGGCACGGCTCACCCCAACCTGGTCGGATATCAGAAGGTCAGCCCGGTCGTTGAAGCTAACGATAGCCAGGAAGTCGTCATCATTGAGCTGATCGAGAATCTCCCGGGCTGCAGCCTTCACGCTGGCAAGGCGAGCCCCCTTCATCGAGGTGCTCTTGTCGATCACCATCGATAGGTCAAGAGGTAGGCGCTCACGGCTGGAGACGGTTCCGGGACGGACCTCCAGCAGGGCGTAGAGTATCTGCTCGTCATGCCTCGAGCTGAGAGTCTCCTGGCTCTGCACGACATCAAGGATCAGGGGAGCGGTCTCATCTGCCCGCTTCTCATCCCGCTGCCGGTCGTATGAGCGACGGGTCTCAGGATTGGCCAGCACGGCGTAGGCCTCGTGTACTTGATGAAAGAGACGTGTGGACGTGTCGGCCTCACGGCTGTCAGGATGGTAGCGGAGAGCCAGCTGCCGATAGGCCTGTTTGATCTCCTCCTGGGTGGAGAAAGGGGATACACCCAAGATGCTGTAATAGTCCTTGGTGACATTAATGTCCATAGGGACCCCGGTGGGCATCAGATGGGCAACGTCCTAACCGAGCGGAGAGCGCCAGAGGATAGCCGTGATGTTGTCGCTCCCTCCAGCGTCGTTCGCGGCGGTAACAAGTTGGCGGCACGCCTCTTGAAGAGATGGGGCTTCCCGGATTAGATCGACCATGGTTGTCTCGCTGACCAGCCCCCACAGCCCGTCACTGCACAACAGTAGATAGTCACCTGCTCCAACCTTGTGCACGTGGGTATCCACGTCCAGCGCTCCGCCTTGCCCGATGGCCCGATAGAGGACGTTCTTCTGAGGGTGCTCAGCCGCCTCTTCGGGCGTCAACTGCCCCGTGTCCACGAGTCGATCGACGATCGAATGGTCGTGGGTGATCTGTTTCATCCCGTCCTCGGTGATGACGTAGGCACGGCTATCCCCTACGTGGGCAACATACGCCTGCGTCTCCAAGACGAGAGCACAGGTCAACGTGGTGCCGCTGCCGGGCACCTCCTCAGACACAGTCTGGTTAGCCGCTTGCACGGCATCAATGAGGACCTCCGTCAGAGCCGGACGCCGGGCATCTTGCTCGGGCCCGAGGAGGGAGGGCAAATAGGAGCGACGCGTGATATGGTGAGCCGCAACCCGAGCCGCCAGGGAGCTCGCGACCTCCCCGGCCCGGTGTCCGCCCATACCATCCGCAAGCACTAGGAGGCCGAATGGAGGATGGGCCTGGCGCGCATCGTGGGCTGCCGTGATGACAAGAGCAGCGTCCTCGTTGTGGTCGCGCACCTTGCCCGCGTCGGTGACCCATCCGACATCCATCCGCGGGCGCTCGCTGCTCGACCCCGACCCATCCTGAATCTCGGTCGGTGCCGAGGGGTTCTCACGGCCAATCAGTCTGCGTAGAAAATGCATGCCCCCTCTCTCGGGTCCCTCCTCATCCAGGCAGTGCGTACAAGTACCGGTCACAGGATCCCACGTATACCCTCTCCTCGGTAGCAGCGGGGGAAGAGGTCACCGGGCCGTCGGTCTGGTACCGCCATAGTAGATTGCCTGTCTCGGCCTCGACACAATAGACGCCACCGTCCACGGAACCAAAGTAGACCCGCCCTCCAGACAACGCCGGTGAGGATGTCACCTGCCCGTCGGTGCCATACCGCCAGACCAGACGACCGGTCTCGGCGTCCAGCCCGTACAGATGGCTGTCCGCTGATCCCACGAAGACAATGCCCTTCCCCACAGCCGGTGAGGAGATCACCGGGCCATCCGTCCGGTAGCGCCAGGCCAGCCATCCAGATCGGACGTCAAGACCGTACACATATCGGTCCTGCGCCCCTATGTAGACCATCTCGTCAGTCACAGCAGGCGAGGAGGTCACGGCCCGGCGAGCCCGAAAGCGCCAGCGAATCTCGCCACCGGTATCCACTGCGTAGACGACACCTGCCTCACAGCCGACATAGATCGCCTCGTCGCCCAGATGAGGCGACGAGCGCACCTGCCCGTCGGCTTCGAACCGCCAGGCTACGCGCCCCGACTCCACATTGACCGCGTAGAGGTGTCGGTCATCGGAACCGAAGAAAACGTGATGGAAGGCAGCCTGGGGGGACGACCAGACCCTGCCCCCAGTGGGGCAAGTCCAGCGGATACGCCCATCGCTGGCGTCCACGGCGTAGAGCACCTTATCCGTGGAGCCGACGAAGACCATGCCCTCATAGACGCAAGGTGAGGAAGCGATGCCGCCATCGGTGGCATATTTCCACAGGAACTCGCCCGTGTCGGCTGTTAGGGCATAGAGGTTGTGGTCGTACGCCCCAACGTAGACCGTGCCGCCATGGACAGCTGGCGAGGAGCGGATCTCGTCCTCAAGGGCGAAGCGCCACTGGGGCGTGATCTCGCCCCTGACGACAGCCGGAGCACCGAAGGCATCCGTGCCCATTCCGCCCCGAGCGGAACGGAGACTCGTCAATGCCCGCTTCATTTCGTCGGCAGACCCGTAGCGATCATTAGCTTCATACTCAAGCGCCCGGTGCACTACCTCCAGCAGCTCTCGAGAGACACTTGGATTGGTCTCATGGATCGGTCGCTGGTGGAAAGAAAAGGGCGGCTCCAAACGGGGGTCCCGTTTGCTCACCAAGTGATGAATCGTCGCCCCCAAGGCATAGATGTCGACCCTCGGATCGGCCATCCCCCGGTACTGCTCCGGAGGTGAGTATCCCTCCGTGCCAATCATTGTCCCCCTCTTGCCGCTCTGGAACATCTTGGCGATGCCAAAGTCGATGAGCTTGACGCGTCCAAAGTCATCGAGCATCACATTGGAGGGCTTGATATCCCGGAAGACGATGGGGCGGGGCTCCTGGCTGTGGAGGTAGCTGAGCACCTCACAGATCTGAATGGCCCAGCTCACCACCTTCTCTTCGGAGAGGAAGCCTCGCGTCTGCTCGAGCATCGCCTCCAGGTCCTTCCCTGGCACGTACTCGAGGACCAGGTAGCTTCGATCGCCCTCGGTGAAGCAGTCGTAGACCTGAACGATGCCGGGATGATTGAGGGTGGCCAGGATGTTCGTCTCTCGCTCGAAGTTGCGCAGAATCATCTGGCGGACATCGGGGTCCGTGGCGCTGCTGGTCATCTCCTTGATGGCACAGACCCGCTTGACTTTGGAGAAGCGGAGATCCTGCCCTTTGTAGACGGCGCTCATACCTCCTATCGCCAGCACCGACAGGATGCGGTAGCGATCCTGGAGGAGGAATCCCGGTGGTAGACGCCCGTCGATACGGGAGGGTTGCTCCACGGGGCGCTCGACCTTCGAGCCCTCACTTGAGCCGAGCGCAGTGGGCTCCCGCGCATCGGCTCCAACGGAGGATGACCGGATATCCTCGATCTTATGTGTCTCAAGCGGGTCGGTGGGTGTCATAGGTACCGAGCGAAGCGCGGCTGTTTCGCAGCCTGGTGATCGAACTCAATTATAGAAGCAAACGGGGGAACGTGCAATGGAGACGGCAGCACATCGCTGGGGATTGAAGTAGTTGTAGGTCCCCGTGGAGATGTCGGCGATGAGAGGCGCGCCCTCGTCCCACTCCAACCGGACGGGGCGGTGAAGGAAGACCACCAGCACACAATCACTGCCGGGGCTCTACACAAGGGCAGCGTCGGCGTAGGTGTCGCGCGTCCACCCATGCTTGTGGGCTTCCCGAGTCCCGCCCAGCACCCCTGCCTTGATGCGTGTCGTCAACGAAGTAAAAGTGTACCACCCTACGATGAAATATCAACGGTTCTTTGCCACAGGGTCCATAAACCCCTCCTTCCCTTTGCGGCGGTAACTCGGACCTTTCAAGCTGATGATCTCGGCGTGGTGAACCAGCCGATCGATCATGGCGGCGGCTACCACCACGTCGGCGTCGGTCACGATCTCACGCCCCGGGTCCTTCTCGTCATGTGGGGCGCCCATCAACGTGTTGAGCAAACCAGAGCGTCGCATCGAATCTGCCAGTCTCTCGGTCGCCTCGTACGCGTCCCCGTCGCCAATAGCATCCCTCAGAAGCAGGTTCGCGGTGGAATGGCCGCTCTCGGTCACGGTCTCAGAGATCAGCTTCGTCGTCTCCGGGTCCGGGGGACGATCAAGGTTCCAGTAGACCTCCTCCAACACGGCGACCTTGAGTACGCTGAGACCCGAGAAGGCTAGGTCGCTGTTGAGGGTCACCTCCTCACCAGACCGGAGGTCCTTGATGAAGACACCGGGAATCAGACCAGGATGGTCATCGAGACGCTCCTCCAGCAACTGCAAGAGCAGGTCTGGCTCGACCTCCGGAGACTCCTCCACGTCGACCACCAGGTCGACCCGCCGCGCGGACGCCGACACCAAGGCCAGGGCCAGATGGAGACGGGTTGCTTCGAAATCCAAGCAGCACCCCGGACGAGGAGACCCGAAGCCCAGCGCCGCGGGAAGCGCCGCCGGTTCCTGCGGTGGGCCGTCGTACTCCTCTGCGATGCGTTCAACGTGACGGGAGAGGCATGCCTCAGAGAAGGAAACGGCCACAGGAACAAGGATTTGCGTCGATCCCCATCGCAGCACGTAAGCCGCGAAGACTTCGACGCCGTGCCAGTCAACCGGTGCAGCATCGAGATTGGCGACCGTCTGCGTGGCATCGTACCGCAGCTCGACGAGGCTGGGGGATAGGGACGGGGTTTCGTGGTGATGGGTGACGATCAGTGGTGTAGCGAGGGCCACCTCGACGGCGTTTAGAGCCTGATGGCGGGGCATACCTCCCACCTGGAGACCGGCCATGGAGAGATCGGGGGGAAGGGTCTGGGTAGACAGGCGAAAGGCTCGATGCTGCCAAGAGAGGAAGATGAAAGGGACAGCCGCCGCGATGACGGGCTAGATAGGATAACCACTCTTTCGCTGCAAGGAAATCCTCCGTCAGAAGTGACGGAGGATTATGGCACGTAGGGCATGATGCGCCAAGTGTGGTGCCCCCGGCCCAACCGCACGCGGAAGGGCCGGGGCATGGCGGCTTCGTCAATCTCTATTGGATAGCCCCCGGTCGGGCGCGAACATTTAGGGATGCTCCTCCAACCAGCGGTAGGCCATGTAACCCGAAATCGCGCCAAAGAGGAGATTCTGAGCAGGCCAAACGCAGCACCACGCGCCCAGGGTGCCAAAGGCCAGCATCAAGCCAACGACCCAGTCCAACAGCCAATAACCGACCAGAAGTATGACGCCGCCCGCAGCGCGACCGGCATAGATCCAGCCGATACCCAGGAAACCGAAGAAACCTCCAATTAGCTCCAGCAGAAGAGCGACCATAGGATCTCGCTCGTGCATTAGTCTCTCACCTCTCTTTCGAGCCACTCACCGAGTAGCCAGTAGCGGAACATTCCACCCTGATGGACCTGGTAGGCAGCGTATAGCCCGTACGCCATCCACACCAGGGGAGCACCCAGGAGTACGACGACCATCAATCCTGTGACAACAAGCGCCGCCGGGACAAGTAGAAAGCCAACGGCCACAGCCGACAAGAGCCCGGTAATGATCCAGACCACAGTCACGAGCAGGGCCAAGGCGACGGCGATCACCAAGTAGGTCAGAACCCCCACCCCCTGATAGACGAGTGCCTGGAGTGCCTGAAACCCGACGAAACGCGATCGTTCGCGGTAGGCCAGGTAGATCACCCACGGAACGACGAGGGCGACGAGGGCGCCAACCCCACCGGCGCCCGCCGACATCAGGGTCAGCAAGACGCTGGCGTGAGCCACGGCCGCCACGTTCCTGTCGCCGGCGGCGCCGGCCCGGCCTTCCTCGGTCTCCCGGTCCGTTCCAAGAGGTCCCGTAGGAGGGGCCTCAGCAGAACCCCTCGCCGCTGTCTCCGTATGAAAACGCCGGTCATCGTACGTCAACCTTCGGTCCCACTTCTTGTCCATCCTCCTTGTCCTTCCTTGCTTGTTCAGATCGTACCACGCCCGACCAAGAGGGCACTCGCGACGTGGACCCTAGATAGCCGGTCCACACCATGCCGGACCCACCAAGCTGCATCGTCCGAGCTCCCTCCACCTTACCAATACGGGCTGGGCAGTAGAAAGTTGCAGCGCCTCGTGCGCGTGCTATAATCGGCTTCGTTCTTGGCCCGACAGGCCTTAAGCGAAGGATTGAGCCTTCCTCTCGATGGTCACCAAGCGCCAGCTCGGTATCGTTATCCTCATCATCAGCCTGATCGGCATCGCTGGCCTGGTTGGGGTCGACGTTGTCGGTGCTGGCGAGTGGAGCGGGTTCGGCCCCCTGCAGCGACTTGGGATGGCACTGGGTTTGGGAGCGACCGCAGTCAGCTTGGTGCTGATTCGACTTGGAGACCGACCAGCGTGACCGATCTGGACTGACCATCACCATGAGCCGTAGCACGTCACGCATCCTCAGCGGCCTCGGCATCCTGTTGACCGCGCTCGTTATCCTGGCCTACGTTGGTTATCTGGTCGTCTACGTCTCCTATGCCGTCGAACTCTTCCGTTGGCCGTACGACTACGACCAGGGGGAGGGGTTTGAGTTATACGACGCGATCCTCTATAGCCGGGGGGAGTGGCCCTATCGGGACAACGGGACCTTCCCTTTCTACGCCTCGAACTATCCCCCCTTGTTTCACCTCCTTATCGTCCCCCTGCTGCCCCTCCTCGGCCCCAGGCTTCTGACCGGAAGACTTCTCTCCTTCACGGCAACACTGGTGACTGCAGGGGCGATCGGGTTGGTCGTTCGGCGGAGCATCCGAGGCGACGCAAAGGACTGGATGCGAGGATGGCTGATTCCTCTCATCTCAGGACTGGCCTTCCTGGCATCGAACTACGTCTACCAGATTGGGCCTCTGTGCCGGATGCATATGACGCTCGTGATGTTCGAGACGCTCTCCATCGCCTTCATCGCCGAGTTCGATGACCCGAAGCACGGCAGGCGGAATCTGATCCTGGGTTTGGTGATGCTCTTCTGCGCCGGGTACACGAAACAGACAGCCGTATTCACCGTCGCAGCGGGTTTGTCGTACGTCTTCTTGCGAGACATAAGAAAGGCCTTGGCAGCGGGCGCCGCTCTGGCCGTCAGTGCCGGCACCGTCTTCTGGCTGCTCAACGTGGCGACCGATGGCCAATGGTGGATCAATATCATCCAGGCGAACGTCAACGAGTTCGACTATCGCCAGACGCTCTTCCTCTTCCGCCAGTGGTTCGATCTGCACACCCTATTCGTCGTCTTGGGTGCGGGCTATCTGGTCTATGAGCTGTTCTGGGACCGCCTGTCGGCGTACTCTCTCTGGTTTTTCTTTGCTCTCGGCGTCGGCGCTTTGAGCGGCAAGTGGGGAGCCGGGTTCGGCTACTTCAATACGGCGGTGGCGGCAGCCTGCCTTACTTCCGGCCTAGCCCTGGGCAAGCTGAGAGAGCACTCCCACGGAAGAGCCCCATCGGCGTCTGGACCTCCCTGGATGGGCCATCATATCGGACCGCTCGTCGCCCTGCTGATCCCCTTGCTCTACCTGGGACAAGCTCCACGCATGCTCCATTTGCCCACGTCTGGACCCATCTTCTCCACGGTCGCCCGAGCCCTGGGTGTCGACAACCAACTGGCCTACGGAAAAGGAGAAAACCTCGCCTCCACCCACTGCGCGCCTGTGGCCTACCACGACGCGATGGGGTACACGCAGCTGGGTCATCCACTGTCAGAGGAGGATTACGCAGCCGGTGAGGAGATCATGGCCCACGTGCGCGCGGCCGACGGGCCCATCTTCAGTGAGGAAGCGATGTTCAGCATTCTGGGCGAGAAACCTGTGGTGACCAACCCAACGCAGCTGCTGAACCTGTATAACAACGGCCTGCTGGACATGACAGAGATCATCGAGCAGATCAACGGACAGCGGTTCGATCTGGTCATCTTCCGCGCGCAGTTCTACCCGCCGCCGGTTCTAGAGGCCATTGGGCAGAACTACGAGCCTATGGACCAGGTCTGTATGAACGGTTTCACCTACCATCTCCTCTCCCCGAGGGAGCGTTCGGAGACGGTCGGTGGGGCCGACGGTTGAGGTGTTGATCGGAGCATAGGGACGATGGCCCAAGCCTCGGAGCCAGCAGTGCAGTGCCGGTCCTGCGGAGCAGTCTCGTTCAGCGTCGGTCAGCATAACGTGCCCCAATGTGACTACTGCGGCCAGCCTCTCGCTCCTTCCGGCGGCCGCTGCCCCCGCTGCGAGACACCCATTGACTTGGACACGCGGACGTGCCACGCGTGCGGTGCCCGTCTGGCCCTTCCATGCCCCGCCTGCGGCATCCTCAACCCGATGAACATCCCCCGCTGCATCGTCTGCTCGCAGACGTTGACCGGGACGGACGCCCTGTTTGAGCGGATCACGACAAGAACAGAAGACCAACTCCGCCAAGCGCGCGACCGGGGCCATCGGGTCAAGGCTCAGGAGGAGATGGCTTCCAGGGCTCGTCTGGCGAGGATGTGGGCCGAGGAGGAACGGGAACAACAGGCCATTGCGGAGGCCCAGGCGAAACAGAATCGACGGGAACGACGCATCCTCATTGGAGTCATCGTGCTGGTGGGACTGGCCATTCTGGTCTTGATCATTGTTTCGCTGCTCTCCGGGACCCAACTCTACCCGTCTTTCCACCCCCACGCGTAGACAATTTCACCCTCAGAGCGCGGCAGGGGGTGCACTAACAACTTGTCGCGGAGCTGGTCGCCGATTGGAAACCGTTGGCGCCCGTGCACTGATCAGTCGTGACTGGCATACGTGGCAAGCATACTCTCGTGAGGTGCAACGCACCTAGAAGGTGCATCGCACCGGGTGTGGGCGACAAGTCGTTAGTGCACCGCGCGGCGGGCGCCCGATTGACGTGGGCTTGCCTCAGACGTATAATGGACTTGTCCAGCATCAAGCTTTCTTGCGGTGGAGAGTGCGTGGACGAAGAAACTTGGCGCGGGAGCTTAACCAACGAACGACCCCGAGTATCGGCATTAGAACGCGTTTCAGCCTCATCCGCGTGTCGCAGCAGCAGAATGGAGGGCAAACAGCATTGATCGGCATTCTCACGGATACAACGGCCAGCATCCCTCGAAGGCTGATCGAGAGGCTGCAAATCGAGGTGGTTCCCTACTACGTCCACCGTGGGCTGGAGACCCTCAAGGACATGGTCGACGTCAAGCCGGCGGAGTTCGCCGACTGGCTGGCACGAGCCAGCAAGCTGCCGACCACCTCCAACCCGGCTCCAGGTGACTATTTCCGGGGGCTCAGGAATCTAGCGAGTCGGGTGCAAGGTGTCCTCGCGCTGACGATGACCTCTCACGGCAGCGGCGCTTATCAATCCTGTCGTGCAGCCGTGGAGATGTTCCGTGAACGAACACCCGATGTCCGGGTGGAGGTTGTCGACACGCTCCAGGTGGCGATGTCCCAGGGCTGGGTCGCTGTCGAGGCAGCTCGCGCCGCGATGACCGGGAAGGGATTTGAGGACGTGCTCGAAAGGGCCCGGGAGACGGCTCGAAAAGGTCTGATGATCCAGACAGCAGACACCCTGCGCTATCTCTACATGGGCGGACGGATTGGGAAGGCCCAACACCTCCTCGGTTCTCTGCTGAATATCAAGCCCATTATCAGCATGGCGGATGGGGAGATCGTGGCGCTCGGGACAGCCCGCAGCCGGCTCAAGGCGTACCGGCGGATCGTCGATCTGATGCAGCAGCGGGTGGGCGAAGGGGCCCGCATCAAGGTAGCCTTCACACACGTGGCGGCGCGGGAGCGGCTGGACCAGCTGCAAGCGATGGTGACCACTCATTTTGAGTGCGCCGAGATCCTGGTGAGCGAACTATCACCAGCCTTGGCGGTCCACTCCGGCCCGGGCACAGTGGGGGTGAGTTTCTTCCCCGTCTCCTAGACAGAGCAGCCGCCAACCGAACTGCGCGGGGCCGGTGGGAATCTCGGCCACGACCGGCTCGGACAAGAGCCAGCAGAACTGTGAAGAACTGAGAAGGGCCTGGATGTCTCCAGGCCCTTCTGACACGTCACACTGACACGTCGCGCTGATGCATCCGCTCGCCCCGTCACCGAGATGGGGGCTCGACGTCTACGACTCGACGCTCACCTCTCCGGCGACGGGCTCCCTGGTCTTCTCGCTCAGCTCCGTCCACTCAGTGCTGGTCTGGAAGATGAGATCATCGTCCGCCACGTCGACGACCACGATGTCTCCGCGCTCGAAGTCCCCCCGTAGGAGCTTGACGCTGAGAGGGCTCTCCACGTGCCGCTGGAGAGCACGGCGAAGAGGTCGGGCTCCAAACTGAGGATCGAAACCCTTCCGCGCCAGCCACCGTCGGCTCAAGTCAGTCAGCCGGACCTGCAGACCCACGTCGGAGAGTCGATCCGATACCTCAGCCATCTGAAGGTCGACGATGCTCTCCATGTCCTCCACCGTCAGGTTGTTGAAGACGATGACCTCGTCGATGCGGTTGAGGAACTCCGGTCGGAAGGTGTCCTTGAGCTCGCGCTTGATGCGCTCCTGATTCACCGTGCCACCTTGCCCGTCCTCCTCGGAGCGCATGAAGCCTAGCGTGCCACCCTCATGAGCAAACGAGGTCCCGACGTTGGACGTCATGATCACGACGGTATTCCGGAAGTTCACGATGCGACCCTGACCATCAGTGAGCCGCCCCTCGTCCAGAATCTGAAGAAGCGCGTTCCACACGTCCGGGTGGGCCTTCTCGATCTCATCAAAGAGGACAACCCGATAAGGTCGGCGGCGAACCGCCTCGGTCAACTGGCCGCCGCGCTCGTGACCGATGTATCCCGGAGGCGCACCAAAGAGGCGCGAGACAGTGTGCCGCTCCCGATACTCACTCATGTCGATGCGAACCAGGGCATCCTCGTCGTCGAAGAGGAACCATGCCAGCGCCTTGGCCAGCTCTGTCTTCCCCACACCCGACGAGCCGAGGAAGATGAAGCTGCCGATAGGACGGCTGGGATCCTTCAACCCGGACCGGGCGCGCCGGATGGCATCGGAGACCGCGGCGACGCCCTCCTCCTGTCCGATAATGCGCTCGTGGATCGCATCCTCCATCCGGAGCAGCTTGTCCGACTCCGTCTCCAGCATGCGCGCCACAGGAATGCCGGTCCACTTGGCTATGACCTCCGCGATGTCCTTCTCCTCAATGGTCTCGTCCAGCTGATTCTCCTGCTGCCATATCTCGCGCTGCAGGTTGAACTCAGCCTGAAGGTTGATGCGCTCGGTCTTCAACTCGGCCGCCCGCTGGTAATCCTCCATATTGCTGGCCGCGTCGATCTCCGTCTGGAGGCGCTGGAGCTCAATGTGCATCTCCTTCAACTCCGGAGGGAGGGTGTGGAGGGCAACGCGCAGTTTGGCCGCGGCCTCGTCCATCAGGTCGATAGCCTTATCAGGAAGGCGGCGGTCCGTGACGTAGCGGTGCGAGAGGTGAGCAGCCGCCTGAATCGCTTGATCCGATATGTGAACCTTGTGGTGTGCCTCATATCGGTCCCGCAGCCCCTCGAGCATGACCACAGCCTTCTCGACTGTTGGCTCATCGACGAAGATGGGGGCAAATCGCCGCTCCAGGGCACCATCCTGCTCAATGTATTGACGATATTCATCGAGCGTGGTCGCCCCGATACACTGGAGTTCACCGCGAGCCAGCGCTGGTTTCATCATGTTTGAGGCATCGAGCGCCCCCATGCCGGCCCCAGCCCCCACCACGTTGTGAAGCTCATCGATGAAGAGGATGATATCTCCTTCAGAACTCTGGATCTCCTCGATGGTCGCTTTCAGCCGCTCCTCGAACTCGCCGCGGAAGTGAGTCCCGGCCACCATTGATGCTAGATCCAACTGGGCAACCTCCCGCCCCATCAGAATCTCGGGGACATCCCCTTCGGCGACCTTCTGGGCCAGACCCTCGGCGATGGCAGTCTTGCCCACTCCGGGTTCACCGATAAGGACCGGGTTGTTCTTAGTGCGGCGGCAGAGGATCTGGATCAAACGGAGGATCTCATCATCCCTGGCGATAACGGGGTCAAGCTTCCCCTCGTGCGCCATCTGGGTCAGGTTTCGGCTGTATTTCTCCAGAACCCGATAGTGGGTCTCAGCTCGTCGATCGGTGACTCGCTTGCCACCCCGCAGCTCCTTGATGGCCTCGTAGATCCGTTGCTTGGAGATGCCCTGCTCTCGAAGGATGCGGGCGGGCAGCGTGTCCCTCTCGCTCGCGATGGCCAAGAAGATGTGCTCGGTGGAGATATAGTCATCATTGAGCCGATTCGCCTCGGCGTTCGCGCGGTCCAACACGCGCTTCACGCGCGGGGTGATGAATACCTGCCCCATGCCCCCGCCGCCGTAGACGTTGGCCTTGGCACTGTCCTGCAGTGCCTCGTCGAGCTTCTTCTCGACCTGCTCGGTATCGGCGCCGAGCTGTTCCATCAGGTCGGAGATGGCGCCTTGAGGTTGCTCCAGGAGCGCCAGGAAGATATGTTCCGTGTCCACCTGCGTGTGTCCATAGCGCCCCATGATCTGGACGGCCCGCTGGGCCGCCGCCTGCGCCCGCTCAGTGAAACGGTCTAACCTCATCATCGACCAGTTGACTCCTCTAGCCCTACGGGACCGGTGCCCTCTGGCTCTGTAGGGACACGCGCCAGAGGACTACTGATTGTGATTATACCTAACAAGTTGTCTCGAGACAACGTATTGGGCAGCGAGTTGCCCCCAGAAGACGGGATGTGGTTGGAGCGTGCTCGATGTCTCACCATGCATCCGGCTGAAGAACGGGTGAGCATAGGGACGCCGTATCCCCCATCATAGCCGGCCCGACCAGACTCGCACTGAGCTGCGGGGCCGCCCTTGTGGCGGCGTGTGGGCGGCCCTGCCTACCGAAAGCATCAAGCCGAAGCAGCCTCGGCCTTCTTGAACGTAATGCGCCCGTTAGGTGCCTCCAGCCGTACGGTGTCGCCCTCGTCGAACTCTCCCCGGAGGAGCGACAGGGCCAGCGGATCCTGCACCTGCCGCTGGATGACGCGCTTGAGTGGACGGGCACCGTAGACCGGATCGTAGCCGACCTCGGCCAGATGACGCCGTGCTTCATCCGTCATCTGCAAGTCCATCTTCCGCTCGTCGAGCAGACGACGCAGATGGCGCATCTGGATGTCGACGATCCTTCGCAAGTCCTCCTTGGTGAGGCTGCGGAAGAGAATGATCTCGTCGATGCGGTTGAGGAACTCGGGACGGAAGATGCGATCGAGCTCCTCCATCACCTTGTCTCGCGCCTCATCGACACCCTTGTCCTTGATCCAGCGGCTGCCGACGTTGCTCGTCATGATGATGATCGTGTTCCGGAAGTCCACCGTCCGCCCCTGCCCATCGGTCAGACGGCCCTCGTCCAACAGCTGGAGGAGGGTGTTGAAGACCTCCGGGTGGGCCTTCTCGATCTCGTCAAAAAGGACCACGCTGTAGGGACGGCGTCGAACGGCCTCAGTGAGCTGACCGGCCTCCTCATAGCCTACGTACCCGGGAGGGGCACCGATCAAGCGGGAGACAGTATGCCGCTCCTGGTACTCGCTCATGTCGATGCGAATCATGGCCTCTTCCGTGTCGAAGAGAAATTGGGCCAGAGCCCTGGCCAGCTCGGTCTTGCCGACTCCCGTTGGACCGAGGAAGATGAAGGTCCCGATGGGCCGGTTGGGATCCTGCAGACCGGCGCGGGCCCGTCGCACGGCGTTTGAGACGGCCTCGACGGCCTCCTCCTGTCCCACAACCTGGCGGTGGAGAGCCTCCTCCATGCGGAGCAAACGCTCTCGCTCTCCCTCAAGGAGCTTGGCGACGGGGATGCTTGTCCATTCAGAGACGACCTCGGCGATCTCCTCTGAGCCGACCTCCTCCTTGAGCATAGCACCACCTTCTTGGAGCTCGTTGAGCCGCTCCTCTTGAGCCTCAAGCTGCCGCTGCAGCTCCGAAAGTCGACCGTACTGGAGTTCCGATGCCTGTTCGTAGTCGTGCGTCCGTTGGGCCTCCTGGATACGATGACGGACTCGATCCATCTGCTCCTTCGTCTGCTGGACCGCTTGGATGGCACTCTTCTCCTGCTCCCACTGCGCGCGCAGGGCCTTCCGCGTCTCCTCCAGGTCAGCCAGCTCTCTCTCCAGGTCCTCGAGCCGGTCACGGCTGGCCGTGTCGCTCTCCTTCTTGAGGGCCTCGCGCTCAATCTCCAACTGCATGATCTGTCGATCCACTTCATCTAGCTCGGACGGCTTGGAGTCAATCTCCATGCGCAGGCGTGAGGCAGCCTCGTCGATGAGGTCGATGGCCTTGTCTGGGAGCTGACGGTCTGCGATGTACCGATCACTAAGCGTGGCCGCCGAGATGCAGGCCGAGTCCTTGATGCGCACGCCGTGGTGGACCTCATACCGCTCCTTGAGCCCGCGGAGTATGCTGACGGTATCCTCGACCCCCGGCTCGGCAATAAAGACGGGCTGGAAGCGTCGCTCAAGGGCCGCATCCTTCTCAATGTACTTCCGGTACTCGTTCAAGGTCGTCGCACCAATGGCGTGCAACTCACCGCGTGCGAGCTTCGGCTTGAGCATGTTGCCCGCGTCGACGGCACCCTCCGCCGCGCCAGCCCCTACAACGGTGTGGAGCTCGTCGATGAACAGGATGACCTGACCGGCCGCTTCGGTAACCTCTTTGAGCACCGCCTTGAGCCGTTCCTCGAACTCACCTCGGAACTTAGCGCCAGCGACCAAAGCCCCCATATCGAGCTCGACAATGCGCTTGTTCTTCAGCCCCTCGGGAACATCGCCGTGGGCGATGCGCTGGGCCAGGCCCTCGGCGATCGCTGTCTTGCCCACACCTGCCTCGCCAACCAAGACGGGATTGTTCTTGGTACGGCGGTTCAGGATGCGCATCACGCGGCGAATCTCCTCGTCGCGCCCAATGACAGGATCCAGCTTGCCATCACGGGCCAGCTCCGTTAGATCGCGACCGTACTTCTCCAGGGCCTGGTACGTCGCCTCGGGATTCTGACTGGTGACACGCTGGTTGCCCCGGATGGCGGTCAGTGCCCTGAGAACAGCGTCCTCCGTGACGCCATGAGCTGAGAGGAAACGCGCAGCATCACCCCCCTGGGTGCCGGTCAGAGCCAGCAGCAGGTGCTCCGTGCTCGCGTACTCGTCGCGCATGCGTTGAGCCGTCTCCTGGGCCTCTTCCAGTACACGTCCGAGCTGCCGCGACATGCCCACCTGGGCTGCCGCGCCACGAATCCTCGGCCGCTTCTTCAGTTCGCCCTCAAGGGACAGGGCCATCTCCCCCGGATTCGCCTCGAGCTTCTGGACGACCTGTGGGACGATGCCGTCCGCCTGCCGCAGAAGCGCCAGCAGGAGATGCCCGGGTTCGATCTGGCTGTGGCTGTACTTGCCCGCCAGCGACTGTGCCTCCATCACAGCTTCTTGTGCTTTCTGCGTGAACTTGTTTAGATTCATATCACTCACCAATCGATTCTAAAGACAACTATCCAAATAGGCCTAACATGGCTCAAACCCAATGATCAGAGAGCGTCCACCCCTCGCACGGGATTGCCAGAAAGCGCCCCCGTCGTGCATGATGCTCCATTGGATCACCTCACATGGAGAGACCACGGCAATTCGAAACGCCCACGCTCTTCCTGCACCATAGTGCGCTGCCACAGGATCGACGCATCTTGCGCCTCGTCAAGATTATACGGATTCCTCGTAGGAGTTTCGTAGGAATCGTGTTGGATTTGCATATGAGAGAGCCTCCCCCGCGCGCCGTGGTTGAGCGCAAGTGGTGGGTTGTTAGCGCCGTCAGGAGATGCTATACTAGCCGCTCACCCCAGGACCTTGAGCGACCGGGGTCGAAACAGGAGGATCCCTATGCGACAGCCAGGAAAGATCCTGGACGGAAAGTACCAGATTTCTGGCATTGTAGGCCGAGGCGGTTTCGGCTACGTTTATCTCGCGCGCGAACGGCTGACTGGTGAAGTTGTCGCCATCAAGGAGCTGATACCCAGCTTCGTCGATGATCCGGAGATGGTGCACCGATTCATCCAGGAAGCACGCGCGACCCTCCGCCTCAAGCACAGGTACATCGCTCGGACGTACGGCATCTTCCAGGACCAGGGAACCTACTACCTGGCGATGGAGCACTTGCCCGGCGGATCGCTTGAAGAGCGGCTGGAGGATGGGCCGCTCCCGCCCCATCAAGTCGTCCGCATTGCAGCCGATCTATGCGAGGCCCTGCATTACGCCCACCAAAAGGGTGTTGTGCACTGCGACATCAAGCCAGCCAACGTCCTTTTCGATGAGGATGGTCAGGTGCAGTTGGTTGACTTCGGCATCGCGTACGTTTCCACAGACATGATGACCCGGAGGTTCCACACCGCGGCCGGGTTGGCCATGGGGACGGTCCAGTACATGGCCCCGGAGCAACTCTCGGGCGTCCGGGACGACCCGCGCATCGATGTCTACGCCGTGGGGGTGCTCCTCTACACGATGCTGGCCGGCAAGCCCTATCTTGCATTCCGAACCGAGACCACACCGGCAGCCCAGGCACACAACATCGGGCTGATCCAGCAATCACAACCGAGATCCCTGACAGACGTGAGGACGGACGTTCCGGAACACCTGGCTGCGGTCGTGCATCGCGCGTTGCATAAGGATCCAAAGGGTCGCTTTCCGAGCGCTGAAGCCATGCGGGATGCCCTGCAGCGTAGGCAATCGGGCCGGCAAGGGCGCAAGACAATCAGAGCGAGGGATGACGGGGGATCAGCGCGTGAACGAGCCTCTTCCAGGGAAACGCCACGTAGGGGAATCGGGCCCGCCGCCGAGGGAGACAGGAGGGGGGTGGATGAGGCAGATCTGGACCTGCGCCGGGTATCGCAGCAGTCCGGACGCGGCGCGACTGATGGAGCTCCGCCTGGCTCGGGCTCCCAACAGCGACGCAGTACGCCAGGAGGAATACCTCTAATCGCCTGGGCCCTTGGAGGCCTGGCTTTGGCGGTCCTCACTGCCGCAGTAGCCCTGGGCCTGGTCCTGGCCGGTCAGACGGGGCGTTCGGGTGACGCTGTGGGAGAGCTGGGACGAGTATCCACAGCGGAGGCGACGGAAGGCGATTCGGCGACTCGTGAGCCGAGCGCCACCGGGACGCCGACGAGGACCGTGGACCCCAGCCCTCTGCCTGACGAGAACAGAGCGGATACCCCTGAACCCGCAGGGACTGAGGCTACGCCGGAAGTCGAGACACAGATCCGACCGACGGATGGGGCCATGATGATCCTCGTGCCAGCCGGCGCGTTCGACATGGGCACAAGTAGAGAGGATATCGAGCACGCGCTAGCGTTCTGCCTGGAACTGAATGACGAGTGCCAGAGAGAGGTGTTCGAAAAGGAAGGGCCAATCCATCGTGTGACCCTAGACAGCTTCTGGATTGACAGGACCGAGGTGACAAACGAGCAGTTCGCAACCTTCCTCGATCAGGAGACGAACCAGGCAGAGGACGGTACGGACTGGCTGGAGGTGGAGAGCGAGAGCGCGTTGATTGAACAGGCCGGGGATAGTTTCCGGGCCAAGGCCGGTTACGCAGACCACCCCGTACTAGAGGTTACCTGGCACGGTGCGGCGGCCTACTGCGAATGGATAGGAGGACGGTTGCCAACCGAGGCCGAGTGGGAGTATGCCGCCCGGGGTCCCGAGGCGCGGGTCTTCCCATGGGGTGACACCTTTGACGGGCAGCGGCTCAACTTCTGCGATGCACGATGCCCCTCCGAGTGGGCTGCCGAGGACAGCGACGACGGGTATGCGAAGACAGGGCCCGTAGGGGGCTATCCGGGAGGCGCAAGCTGGTGCGGGGCGCTGGATATGGCAGGCAATGTCTGGGAATGGGTGGAGGACTGGTACGGGGACTACCGTGAGGAAGCGGACGTGAATCCGACGGGCCCGGCCTCAGGCGCGCAGAAGGTACTCCGGGGAGGTTCGTGGTACGACACTGAGCAGTTCGTCCGCAGCGCGTATCGTTTCCAACTTGATCCGAAGTTCGGCTTCACCGTGGCCGGTTTTCGCTGTGCGAAGGACGTCGACTAGATCAACCGCTGACGAGAGAGGAGTGGTAGACCGTCCTGCGATTTGTCTGATGCGAGGCACCCAGGTCCGTTCAAGCCGGCGGCCGGGGAGAAGTGGTTACAGGTCGTAAGGCTCAAGCAGTCTGTTGCTGCGGCGCACCCCCAAATTCCCATTCCAGCTCCGATGGATTACGGCCTTTGTTTCCTTTGGACGACCATCTCGCATATGCGTCCCTCGCAGTCCCGTACCAGCGACCAGGAACCGTCCCGAGGGACCGGCATCCGGGACGACGTTATCGCCGTGAAGCAGGGATCTGACCTCTGTGCTCTGTGATGGACACTGGCGACTCAAATGCACAGGGGCCGACGACGCACTTGCCGCAGGCCTTAACCGTGCCCAGGTGCAGGAACTGGTCGGCCACCTCCCGACAGCGCCCCCAGCAAGCCCACCGATCAAACGTATCGTTTACGGATAGCGCATCCAGGGGACAACGTTGCATGCAGCTCGTGCAGCTGCCGTCGTAGAAGTAGAGGCACCGCTCCCGAGGCTCAACGGATGACACCGGAAGGCGGGCCGACGTCACCAGACTCCCAAGTCGACCGGCGCACCCCGCGTCAGTGATGACCATCTGATGCAAACCAAAACTCCCCAGGCCGGAAATGACGGCTGCGCTCTTGTGGGACCAGCGGCTGGTCAGCGATCCCTCGTCAAAGCTTCCCGTTGCCGGCTCGGCAGCCGCCTCCTCGGCGCGCTCGTCGAAGAACTCGATGAGCTGGTGAGCAATTTCTCCAATCAGATCATTCGTCTCTACGTAGGCACGCGCCCACTCGTCGGTCACGGTCTCGGGATGATCGGCATTGGCGCTGACGACATCCGGATGGAAGGGGAGGAAAAAGGAGATGACCGAGCGTGCCCGAGAGAGGAGATCGTGAGGCATCAAGTGATCAGGATCCGCGACTTCGCGAAGGCGCGCGAACCGGGGATCGTCAGCGTCGGCGAAGGCCACCAGCGGCTCACGGTATCGAGTGACCGTCTCAGCGTCTGCCACAGTATGTCTCACAACCTGAAGAATCGATCTCGACAAGTCAGTAGAACCTCTGACCATCCCATACCTCCCACGTGTGATTTCTCAAGGGCCTCAGCAACAAGAAAGCCCCGCGCGATCTCTTCTGAGAGAAAGCGCGGGGCCTCACGTCGTGGGTTCGGGAGCTGCGACGCTAGTAGCGTAGCAGCGCGCCGACACCAAACTGCTCGACCTTCGGATTCCCTTCAACGACCTCCACGTCCCCGCCGTCCTCAATCACCCTGGTAACGAGAGCCTCAGCGGCGTCGGATATCTCCATGAACTCGCTTCCACAGAACGGGCATTTCTGCAGGGCTTGATCGGTGATGTAGCCACAGTGCTTGCACTGGTAGCCAGGTTCGTGATAGTGGCGGTCAATCACGAGGGTCTGGATTCGCCCTTCGTGAGCTGCTCCCAGCGTGTCGGCCAAGCGAATCACGCCGTTCTCGCCCTTGGCCGCAGCGGTGAAGACGGCATCCACGAGCGACTCTTTGCGGTGCACCTCAACCTGCTCAATGATCTCCAAGGAGCGATCCCGGATGGTGGGCTCGCTGGCATTCAGGTCGGCGCTGAAGGTTCCAATGACCTTGTCTTGAAGATGCTTAGGTAGTTCCTCCTGGAACTGGGCTACCGTGCCGTCGCTTCCGGCAATGATCAAGCGCTGGGGGTCGTGCTGCTGACAGAAGTGCTGCATGCGCTCAACAGCCTGTCGGATGTTGCGGTTGACGACCTCAACCTCGTGCTGGCTGGAGATCGGAGCTCCTCCACGTCGGCCGTGTCCCCCCGATGATCCGCGGCCGCGCTTCAGCTTCCGCACATCCTCTCCGACAAACTCATCAGTCGCACGGAGCTCGCCGAGATCAAAGTGGAAGAGACGCACCTGACGGCGATCCACAACAGCGACAGCGTAGCTTCCGTAGGCATCCAGGAGCTCCGCCAGGGGTGAGATGTATGGTCGATGGGCAACGGTAACGCCTGAGCGTACTGAAATGGCCAGGGAGTAGGCACGCCAGAAGTCCTCCTCCTGACAGGAGAAGGCGACAGCTCCGCGGCCCGACCAGTCGTACTCGTGGTCAAAGAAGGCCTCCACCGCCGCTGCATCCTCACTGCTGGCCAGGCCGGCCGCTTCCTTCAGCAGCTGGCGGAGCTCAATGCGGTACTCGTCCCGCGATCGGTCTGTAGGGTCCACGTTCAGGTAGACGCTCAACACTTGTGCGTCTGTTTGGTACGCCGCGAGTTCACGCAGGTCCTCTCGATTGAACATAGGCTTTACCCCTTTCATCCCTTTCTGACCATTACCAATCCAATCGTGCGCTACGATTTCGGGCCGAGATCTGGAAGCCCTCAGCTCGCTACGGCCTCTCGAACCCCCAGCCCGTGTACCCGATGCCGTGTGTCCCAAACATCCTACGGCCTCTGCCCAAGGATGACTGGAACCTCCAGCTGCTCTTCGTCACGGTAGACAGTCAGTGTCACCTGCTGTCCCACCTCCGTGTCGCTCACGAGATACGCCACGAGATCGTCGAACGTCCGGAGCTGCTCGCCGTCGATGGCGGTGATGATGTCACCGCCAGCCACGACCGGGAGGCCCATAACCTCTACTTCGCGATCACCACCCCGGAGACCTGCCTCCGCCGCTGCCGTGCCAGGCTGGACCTCAGAGACGAGCGTCCCGTAGTCGACGGGGAGCTCCAACGGGTCAGCCAACTCGGCCAAAGTGAACCTCGTATCGGACGTGATCCCCAGGTACGGGTAGTCGTAGGCCCCATTTTCGATGAGCTGCGGAACAATGCGCTTGACTGTGTTCACGGGCACGGCGAAGCCCACCCCGGCGTTGACACCCGTCCCGGAACGGATCGCCG
This sequence comes from uncultured Anaerolineales bacterium, assembly GCA_964542755.1. Taxonomy (GTDB): domain Bacteria; phylum Chloroflexota; class Anaerolineae; order B4-G1; family B4-G1; genus SKLM01. The sequence goes on along the minus strand of CAZIWL010000005.1, from coordinate 25,536 downwards.
TGTTGACGCCCACAACGCGCCCACGCGAGTCCAGAAGCGGGCCGCCGGAGTTCCCCGGGTTGATTGATGCGTCGGTCTGGATAATCTCCGGATTGGAGAACGAGCCGCCCTCCAGTGCTTGAGACGTCAGGGTCCGCCCCACGGCGCTCACCACGCCGGAGGTCATAGTTCCCTGGAGACCAAAGGGGTTCCCGATAGCAATCACCCTCTGTCCGACGCGCAGTGCATCGGAGTCTCCGAGCTCCAGAGGCGTCAAGCGGTCCGGCGGGGCCTCCATGCGAATGACAGCGATGTCCGAGTAGGGATCACGCCCCACGATCTCGACCTCGTTCACGACGGAGCCATCGGCCAGCACGACCTGCAGGGCGTTGGCGCCCTCGACGACGTGGTTGTTCGTGATCACATAGCCGTCCTTGTCTATCATGAAGCCAGACCCGCTGCTCACGGGCTGGAGTCCACCGCCGCGCTGCATAAGGACCTCGATATAGACGACAGCAGGATTGACCCGCTGATAGAGGCTCGCCAGGAGTGCGTCTTGAGCATCCAACTCCTTTAGGTCGCCCTCGGAGGCGGGCAGAAGTGTGGGCGTGGGCTCTGGACTCGGGGCAAACTGCGAAGGCAAGGTGGGCGTGGGTTCGAACACTAGCTCCTGGGCGTTGCAGGCTAACGCGGCCAGGGTCAGAAGCGCTATGAGAAGCAACAGCGGCTTCCCTCTATGCATGGCGTTCCTTTCCTCTACTCTTCGCCAACTCCTCAAACAACTCTCTCTCACGGGGAGTCAGCTTCTGCGGAATCTCGATCTCTGTTGTGGCCAAGAGATGCCCTCGCTCGTCAGGGCGTCGGGGATTGGGCATCCCTTTTCCCCGGAGCCTGAAGGTCTGCCCACCCTGGGTCCCGGCGGGAATCCTCAACGATACGTCGCCGTTCAGCGTGGGCAGCCGGAGCCGCCCTCCAAGCACGGCCGTGCAAAGATCCACCGCCACATCGCAGCGGAGATCGTCGCCCTCCCTCTCGAAAACAGGATGCGGTTCCACGGCAATGCTCAGATAGAGGTCACCAGAATCCCCGCCGGTATGGCCGAAGTTCCCTTCGCCGGCGACTCGCACTCGGGAACCGGTACGCACACCCGGGGGAATGGTGACCCGTATGCGCCGTCCGCCTCTCTCCAGGACACGGCTCGTCCCACGGTACGCTTCCTCAAGGGTGACAGTGACATTGGTCTCCGCGTCCCGTCCGCGCGACCCAGCGCCATAGGCCCGACCGCGAACCGGCTGACCGAAGATGTCAGCCGCGGATCGGCGGCGGCCGGCCGTCCCCCCGCCAAAGATGGCGCCGAAGAAATCCGAGAAGGCCTCACCACCGGCGCCACCGAAGAGATCGCCCAGGTCGCCATTCCAGTGGACGCGGGCTCCTCGCGGTCCACCGGTGAACCACTGGGACCAGTCGTACTGTCCCGGATCGCCACCTGACCGCTGCCACTGTTTCCAGCTATGGCCCAGCCGGTCATACTTGGAGCGCTTCTCTGGATCGCTCAGTACCTCGTATGCCTCGTTGATCTCTTTGAACTTCTCTTCGGCTTGGGGGTCGTCGGGGTTCACGTCGGGGTGCCAGCGGCGGGCCAGGCGGCGAAAGGACTGCTTGATCTCCTTCTCGCTCGCGCCCCGGCCAACATTCAGGATGTCGTAGTAGTCCCTATACTCCAAATTGCCACCCCTCACGGTTGGCACGTCATTCTATACGGTAAGCGGGGCACTGTCAAGCCATCCCTCTCGGATCGGAGCGGGTGCATTTCAAGTTTACGGCGAGATGTGGCAAGCATGCGCTCGTGAGGTGCAACGCACCTGGAAGGAGCATCGCACCGGGAGGGGCGGTCACTCGTTCGTGCACCTCTCTCCAGCACGTGCGGCCGCCGCTTGCCCCAAAGACACCAAAAGGCGGAGATGGGCAACCCCACCTCCGCCTGGCGCTCAATTCAGCTTGATGGCTACATATAGTCGCGGACTTCGTCTTCTCCGGCGTCCTCGCCCTCTTCCGCGTCTGCCTCGCCGATGACCTCGACCTCTTCGCCCTCCTCGCCCATGAGGAGCTCTTCCTCGAGCTCTGCCGCCGGTGCCTCCAGATCGACCTCCTCCAGCGGAACGAGACGCGCAATGACCTCGTCTGGATCGGTGAGGACGTCAATGCCAGGTGGCACGGTGAGATCCTCGACGAGGATTGCCTGACCCACCTCAGTGAGTTCAGACAGATCGACCTCAAAGGCGTCCACCAAGTCACCAGGCAGACACTCAACCTCGATCTCGGCAATGCCATGCAGAAGAATGCCCTCTTTCTGCTCAGCAACGGGTGAGACTCCCGTGGTCAAGAGCGGGATCTCGGTGGTGATGGTCTCGGACATCATGACACGATAGAAGTCAACGTGGAGTAGGGCCTTGGTGATCACGTCACGCTGCACCTCACGGAGGAGCGCAAACTCCGGTCCGTCAGCTCCCTCGACGTTGATATTCACCAATTGGCTTCCGCCCACCTGAGACAGGACGTCTCGCAGCTCGTGCTGATCGAACTTCAAAGAGACGGAGTCGAATCCGCGCCCGTACATTACGCCGGGCACCCAGCCGTCGCGTCGCAGCTGCTTCACGTGGCTGCCAAACAAGGACCGCTTCATTGCGGCCAACTCAAGTCGGCCTTTCTGACTCATACTACACTCCTCCTGAATACCGTCTTGCTCAACAAACGGGCAGGAAGCGTATCCTGCCCGCGCGCGGTATTCTAACGCGAAGGCCCCGTTTCGTCAAGCCGCCGCTTTCACGGGGGGTGCGCTAACGACTTGTCGCGGAGATGGTCGCTGCTTGGAGCCCGTTGGCCCCCGTGTACTGACCTGTTTTGACTGGCATACGAGGCAAGCATACGCTCGTGAGGTGCAACGCACCTGGAAGGTGTATCGCACCGGGCGGGGCGACCACTCGTTGTCACAGCCACGCACGCGATACAACGCGCTGGTAAGCCTCGGTCTGTTGAGCACCAACGAATGGTCCGGGCAGCCCCAGAGCGCCCGGTCTCACCGGTTGTGATCTGGAGTCAAAGGAGTATACTATGGTCCGGCGTGGTCGCCGGCCAGCTGCGGCTGTGGGCGGCAGACTCCCCGGTGCATGATGAGACGAGAGAGGCAGTTGATCAGGGTGACAACGAGAGAGGCGGTTTCGCGTCGAAGGCACCCGCGGAGACATAGAAATCGCTAATCCGCTCTGGCTGGTACAACTCCTGAAACGGATCTTTCCCACACGCTTCGCGGTCGCCAAGGCAACCAAGCTGCCCATCTTCGGCCACCTCATGGACCGATGGCTCTTCCACGACGACGATGTGGTTTTCCTGCCCCAGGATCACATTGCCACCACGATCCGGGTCGACGAGCCGGTGGGGCAACCCGGCGAGATGGTCGTGCCCTCCCGAGTGGTGGAGCACTTCGTGCAAGAGGCGCAGGTCCACTGGATTATGGACTTCTGTCTCTGCCGCGCCTCGGAGGCTTGCCAGGACTATCCGGTCGAACTGGGCTGCCTCTTCCTGGGTCGCGCGGCGCTGAAGATCAATCCGGAGCTGGGCCACCAGGTGACGCGGGAGGAGGCCCTGGCGCACGTCCAGCGAGCCCGCGAAGCGGGCTTAATCCATATGGTAGGTCGAAACAAGCTCGACACGGTGTGGCTTGGCGTGGGTCCAGGACGGCAGTTGCTCACCATCTGCCACTGCTGCCCCTGTTGCTGCCTCTGGGGCGTCCTCCCTCACGTGATGCCTCGCATCAGCGACAAGATCCATCGAATGCCGGGCGTGACCGTCACGGTCAACGAGGACTGTACGGGCTGCGGGGCATGCACCGAGGGGATCTGCTTCGTGGATGCCATCCGCCTGGAGGCGGGACACGCGGTCATCGACGATGCCTGTCGGGGTTGCGGACGGTGCGTGGCAGTCTGCCCGCACGGCGCCGTCGAGCTCTCCATAGACAATGATGACTATGTCGATCGGGCCATTGCCCATATCGCTACCCTTGTCGATCTTGACTGACGTGCGGTAGCGTACTTCTGTGAGGAGGAACTCGATGAGCGAGTACCTGGTGGTCTTTGTGACAGCACCCTCAGAATCCGCTGGCAAGGAGATTGCCGAAGCACTCCTCGACAGGCGGCTCTGCGCGTGTGTGAACATCCTGCCGTCGGTGACCTCGTTCTACATCTGGGAGGGGGAGGTCTGCCAAGATGGGGAGGTTCTTCTACTGATCAAGACTCTGGCAGCACACTTTGATGAATTGGCGGCGACGGTCCGCCAGAATCATCCCTACGATGTCCCGGAGATCATCGCCACGTCCATCGTCCAGGGAACGTCGGACTACCTGGCCTGGATCGAGAACTCGGTCTGGTCGGAGGAGCAAGGCTGACGTCCAGAGGCCCCAGGACCACCGGGTCCTGGGGCCTCCTTCCCGCCGCCCTCAATCCTGGTCTCCGCCAATGCCCGAAAGGCCCAGGGCTGGGTGGATGCCCTCGGCGGCGGCAGCCGCTTCCGTCTCGCCAGACGCCAACTCCATCGGGAAGCAGCCGGCCCGCGGGGACTCGCCACCGCGCGGGTTGATCACGCAGGCTTTCTACTCGCCCTGCTCGGACGCTCGTTTCTCCAGAATCTCCGCGATGAGGCTCTCGGCCTCCTCCGGCAGCGGCGCCACCTCATGCTCGCTCAGGATCCTCCGTGCCCGCTCGTTGGCGCGTGTGAACATATCCCTGCTGCCAGCCTCCACCCAGTCGTCGTAGCGAGCGCGGTCGATCAGGTCAGGGTGCCACTGCGCCTCCCGCCAGTTGTCCAGCGTGTGGTCGTCGGCCAGGTAGCCACCTCCAGGCCGCACACGTGCTGTGGCGTCCAACGCCAGCGTGCGCGGGCTGACCTCGACGCCCTGCGTAAGGAAGCGGGTCTGGCGTATGACCTCGTCGGCGATAACCAGCGCTTCCATCGAGGACGTCGAACCATACTCAATGTAGCCCACGTCGTGCACCAGTGTGGCGCGCGCCAGGAAGTTGGCGAGGACCGAGAACGTGATCTCGATGCCCACCTGGGCGTCAACGACCTTGCTGTCGCTCGCTCCGGCAGCCGACCACGCCGGGAGATTGTAGTATCGGGCCAAGTCCATCTGAGCCATCATGCCAAGGGGCCACTCAGGACTGCCGTAGCTGATGATGGTGGTCTTCATATCCATAGCGGCGGTGTTCATCCCGTAGATATACGGGGTGCCGGGGTTGAGCAGCTGCGCGATGACCAGGCCCAGCAGACACTCGGCGTTACCGACCGCGAGAGCGCCGGCGAGCGTGATGGGTCCCCCTCCCCCCATGTTGGGTGAGGGAATGTAACCTGACGGGACTCCCTTCTCGGCGCAGAAGATCAGCTTCTGTAGCGATTCCTCGATGATCATCAGGGGCGAAATGGGCTCAGCGTAGAGCAAGAAGAATGGTCTCTCACGCAAGGCCTGTTCGCCACCGACCACGGCGGCAGCGATGCGATAGATATCCTCCACGTCGGCACGGTCCTTCGCCGTGTAGACGTTCGGTTTTGCGGAGCCCCGGATCATTCCGGCGAACTCGTGGATGTACAGATCGTCGGCGGGGACGTCCGAGGGATTGCTCATCGACATGATGAAGTCGATGTTGTCCAATGCGTCACAGAGGCGCGCAATGTCCTCGACATCCCGGGCTGTGGTACGACGGCGCTCGCCAGTCTCCACGTCGAGCGTGAACGTGGTGTCTGACCCGGCGCCAAAGAAGACCTTTCCAAGCTCCAGCGGCATCGTCAGGTTACCCAATCGATCGTACATGGGGATGCGCGAGGGCGCCGCGTCGATGGCGTCGGTCACCAGGTTCTCGGGCACCTTGATGCGGTCGTCAGACTCCCAGGCGCCCGCCTCCAAGAGGAGTTCACGGCCCTCGGGGTCCTGCATATCGACTCCCGTGCTTGAGAGGATCTCAAGCGTGGCGTAATGTAGCTCACGCACCTGTTCGTCAGAGAGGCCGCGACTAAATGGCTGCAGCGTCGGAATCGGCAGTTGATCCGTCACGAGAAGTCACCTCCGGTACATCGAAAAGCGACGCGTGAACCAGGGAAGCTGTGGCGAATCCATATAGACCTTGCCAGCTTCCGGCACACGCTTCGCGCGTTGGGCGATACCGATCAGGCCACCCCGACCGGTCACGAGTCCTTCACAGGGTCAGCGTGTGGGCGAACTGTTCCTTGATCCAGGCATCGGCCTCGCCATCCAGGAGTTCCGGTTCGTGCTTACGCAAGATCTCCCGAGCCAGCTCTCTGGCCCGGAGCCACGCGTCGGTCGATCCGTCGTCCTCCCATTCGTCACGGCCCTGCCGGTCAAAGACTCGGGACGGGTAGTAGTGCTCAGTGCGCATGTAGCGCATCGTATGCTCGTCCGCCAGGTAGTGCCCCCCGGGGCCCACCCGGTCGATGGCCTCGACAGCGAGCGTATCGTCATCGACCTCAATGCCGCGTACGGCGCGCATCGCCATCCCCAACATCTCGTTGTCGATGACGAACTGCTCATAGGCGATGGTAGACATGTCCTCGAGCATCCCCGCGGCGTGGTGGATGAAATTGGCACCGGCAAGGGCAACCTGAATCGCCGATTGAGCCTTCTCCATCCCGGCCTGAATATCCGGAAGCTTGCTGTCGGTCATACCGGCACTATTGTAGATGGGCACTTCGTACCGGTGAGCGAGCTGGGTGATAGCCGCGTTACCGATACCCAGCTCCACGGAGCCACCCAGGTACTTTCCACTCCGCATGTCCGCCGTCGCAGGGATCGGCCCCATGATGACCGGCGTCCCCGGATTGACGAGCTGTGTCAACGTGAGGCCAGATAACTGCTCGGCGTTCAGCTGAACCAACGTCCCCGCGAGCGTCACGGGTGACGTCGAACCAGCCATCGGGGCCGCCGACAGGACGACGGGTATACCCTGGCGACAGACTTCAATGAGAAGTGTGGTCACGTCGGTGGCGAACTTCAGCGGGCTGACCATCCAGCTGGTGATGAACGAGACGAGCGGCCGGGCACGGAGGGCCTCCGGACTGCCGGCGATCCTCTCACACATCGCCACGACATCGCGGATGCCCCGCAGTGTGTAAACTCCCGCCTGGACGTGCTTCGTCGTATTGGCCAGAGAAGCGTAGTATTTGCTGATCTCCACCTGTTCTTCAGGTAGATCGGTGGGATAGATCGGGATGAGGTAGAAGTGGATATTGTCCAGGGCATCCACGATACGCGCCATATCCCCGACATCACTCAAGAGCGCCTTTCGAATTGTACCCGTCTCCAGATCCAGCACCTGGAGAGCAGCACCTCCCGTCCCGATGTGAACCCGTGCGTCCTCCAGAATCAGGTCATTGTCCGGGTCGCGGCCCGCCAAGACCACCTTGGACGACGCCGTGGCGATGGCGTCCTCGACCATGGCCCTGGAAAGGCGGACACGGTCTCCATGCACGTCCGCCCCAGCCTCTTTGAAGAGTGCCAGCGCCTCCGCTTCCTGGACGTTCACGCCGGTCCGCTCCAGGACTTCCAGCGATGCCTCGTGAATCCGCGTCACCTCGGCATCGGTCAACGGCTTGTACTGTCCCCCGACCAGGCCCTTTCCGGGCCCCTCGATACTCCTGACCATGGATACCGTCTCCGTTTCCCTCCGTTAAGGAATCAAAAAGGCTGGGAGGCTTTACCTTTCATCTCGATAGGAAAGCTTCCCAGCCAGTTGGTCCGTTTATCGTGTTCCAGGTGGCTCAGAACGGCGCCGTATCATCGGCTGGAGCGCTCGTCTTGCAGAGGAACTCTCCAGCGACCTGGGCTGTTGCGGGTACGCCCAGACCCCGCAGCGTCACGTCGTGGCGCTAGTCCTTGTGCTGGCGGTAGTACTTGATGTAGTTCATGGCGTACTGATCGCGCCCCATCAGCAGGTCGGCTGCCAGGATGGACTGCTTGACCTCCGCAGCGTCGACGATGGGGGCATTGACACCTGCACGGATGACCATCCCCAGGGCAACACGGTTGATCACGTCACGGTCCGGAAGGCCGTAGGAGACGTTGCTGTGCCCCAGGGCCTGGTTGACGCCCAGCTCCTCCCTGACCAAGTCGATGGCTTCCAGGGTGATAACGGCCGCATCAGGTTCCGCACTGACCGTCAAAGCGAGGCAGTCGATCAAGACATCCTCGCGGGGAATGCCCAGGGCCTCGGCGCGCTCGACGATCTTTGTGGCAATCTCGAGGCGCTTCTGGGGGTCCTTCGGAATGCCGTCATCGTCCATGGCCAGCCCGATCACGGCCGCATTATACTCAGCAACGAGCGGGAGGACACGCTGGAGGCTAGCCTCCTCGCCATTGACCGAGTTGATCAGAGGCTTACCCTGATAGACCTTCAGCGCCGCCTCCAGAGCGTCCTTGTCGGCGGTGTCGATGCATAGGGGCACGCCGACCGTCTCCTGAATGAGTTGGACAGCCTTGGGCAAGAGCTCAACTTCCTTGACGCTCGCAGCGCCTACGTTGACGTCGAGTACATCAGCCCCCTCCTCAATCTGCTTCAAGGCTTCGCTCTTGAGGATCTCAAGATTCCCCTCGGTCAGTTGCTTGGTGAGCCAACTCCGGCCGGTGGGGTTGATCCGCTCACCGATGATCACGGTTGGGAGCTCAAGGCTGATACGTACCTCTCCCTCTGTTCCAGTTAGAATCGTCTCCATGTGTCTATCTCCTTTGGTATCGGGCCAGCGGCCCGAGCTGCTTCGCGTCCGACCTACAGACGGATGTGTGATGTCGCATTCCAAGTGTCAGATCACCCATGCATCGCATTGTGGCTCAGCAGGGTTTCGGAGTGAGCTCAGGTGGCTGACAACAGTGGATCTACCTCGAGACAGGCTCCACCTCCTCAACAGAGAGTTCAACCCGGCGATCCTCGATGCTGACGATGACCGCGTGCTTCAGGGGAACGAGATCGATCACTGTCCCCTCGCCATAGGGCGTCTTGACCCGTCTTTTACGCCGGGGCAGCTTCCTTAGGGCCTCGACGTACTGGTCATACTCGTACTGCAGACAACAGCGCAGTCGATCACACATGCCCGTGATCGCAGAGGGATGAAGTGAGACACCCTGCTTCTTGGCCATCTTGATCGAGATAGAGGTGAACTCGGGTAGGAAATGGGAACAGCAGCGCGGACCTCCACAGGCGCCGCAACCCCCCATCAGCTTGGCCTGATCGCGAGGACCAATCTTAAGCAATTCCACCCGGGTCTTGAGCTCTCGCTGCAGACGCCGCTCCAGCTCATTGACGTCATAATGCCGCTCCTCGCTACCATACAGGAGGGTGAGCCGCTTACCGTCCAGGGTATACTCGGCCACCACGACTTTGATTGGCAGCGCAAGCCGGTCCGCCTCCCGGCGGGCCAGCTCCAGGGTCTCCTCCTCGCGCTTCTGCCACCACTGGCGGAGTGCCAGGTCGCGGCCGGTGGCCCGCCGCTTGATGGGCTTGAGAGTTCTGACATCCTCGCCCCTGCGCGGTGGCCGAACGGTGACGACCTCACCCAATTGGGTGCCCCGCACCGTCTCCACCAGGGCGAAATCACCGGGGCGGAGATCCTCCACCCTGCTGGCGTCAAAGTGGTAGATCTTGCCCGAGGGTTGGAATCGGACACCGGCAATCAGTGTCTCGCTGAAGTCCGAGAGCGTCGATTCGTTGCTCGAATGACCCATGGCGCTATTCCGGCGCACGATCAGAAGGCCCCTTCTGGATAGCCAGAGAGGTGGCGTTGAACGCCGCACGAATGAGGTCTGGATAGCTTATCCACACCCCAGATGGAGCTCTCATACCGTTCGTAGGGAGCGACCTCATTGTCATGATCCATCATAATGGCATCGAAGGGACAGACCTTAGCGCACAGCCCGCACGACACATAGATCCCGCTGTCGATGAAGAACTCACTGGGCGCCCCAGCCTCCCCCACGGGCTCCGGCTCCTTTCCCGGCTTGATCCAACTGCACTACGGTGGGCATCCTCGAGGACACATCTCGCAGGCCACGCAGCGCGATTTGCCCGTCTCCGGATCGAAGACGTGGAAGGGCAAGACGCAGAAACGCTCCGGGGAGAGGCACCTCGTCGGGATACTGGATGGTGAGACCGTTCATGGCCCGACCGCTATCCCGCTCCGGTAGGGTTTCCGGCGTATCGCGGGTCCCATAGCTGCGATTCTGAGAGCTCATCGAAACAACACTTTCGCTAGCCATAGTTGTCTGCTAGCCATAGTTGTTTGCTAACCATAGTCGTCTAACCATAGTCGTTTGTTGGCCATAGTCGCGGGGTCGGACGCTTGCCATCGTGGAGTTGTCGATAATGCGGTGCAACATGGTGCATTGGGGCAAGGACCGCTTCACAAACCATCAGCCCCTCGCCGGGGATGGACTCGGGGCTACCCGCAACCAGTGATCCACCTTCGTTACAGCACACCCTTAGCTATTCTACAACGCTTTCGAAAAACGGGCAAACAGGGTTCCTCGGCAGCAAGCGACACAGGGTCTCACCGGCGCTCGAACGACCCGCCGGGAATCGAGAATCAGGCTCAGCGAAGAAAGTGGCGCCAGGGGATACGCACGGCACCCGACTTACCCTCAGAGCAGGCGGTGCGCATCCGCCGAGTCAATTACAATGATGTCTGTTTGACAAATTAGCATGCGCGTGATAGAATCGCCTCATTCATCGCTGGCGCGGACCCGCGTTGCGCGTGGACCGGGCCAAGCGACACACAGACGAGAGGGAGCAAGATCATGCAGGCCACCCGAGAACGGATACTCAACATCCTCAAGGAACGAGGACAGGCCACCGTACAAGAACTGAGCAGTACATTGGACCTGACCACGGTGACCATCCGTCACCACCTGGACACCCTGCGGAGGGAGAAGCTCGTTGCAGCACCCGAGGTGCTCCACCGCAAGGCTCCCGGACGCCCTCAACACGTCTACAGGTTGACTGAGGAGGCGAGTGACTTCTTCCCGAAGCGATATGAGACTTTGACTGACATGATCCTCGCTGAGCTCAGAGAGCACCTCTCAGAGGAAGAAGTAGAGAATCTGATGGCGCGGATTGGAAAACGTATAGCGAGCGAAGTAAGGATTCCTACAGGCGCCAGCTTCGAAGAACGCGTCGTGGTGGCTGTGGAGTTCATGGATCTTCGCGGGTATATGGCGCATTGGGAGAGAGACGACGACGGTCAATACCTCGTCCACGTGGCAAACTGCCCCTACGAAGGGGTGGCCCGACGACATAGCGAGGTGTGCAAGATTGATCACACGCTGTTGACGGAGCTCCTCGGCCCCCGCTTGGCGGAGCTCGAGCGCATCGCAGACCCACCCCATCACTGCACCTACTTTATCCGACTCCATAACAGTTGAGGGGGTCGGGAGGAGCCATCGCCGAATAGCCTTTTCTGCGTTGGCCCCGACTGAGCGGCCGGGCTCTGTGATCGGATCTCGGCCCCCTCGATCAGGCCTAATCAACCTATGAGCTTCAAGACGACTCTGATCTACCCAGGCATCGCGGGCCAGGGCTTCAACTCGCTTAAACGCGGCATGGAGGCAGGCTGGATCTCCCACGGACTGGCCCATCTCAGCTCGGCGGCCGAAGCGGCTGGCTTTGACGTCGATCTGATCGACCTGCGGGCGCTCTCCAGTTGGGACCACTTCCGAGATGTGCTGGTTGAGCGGGACCCGGACGTCGTGGCCATCACGCTCATGAGCGTCGACTACAACCCGGCGAGGAAGGCCGTCGCCATCGCCAAGGACTTCAAGCCGGAGCTGACGACGGTCATCGGAGGGCCGCACGTGACGATCGCCCTCGAGGATGCACTGCAGATTCCCCACGTGGACTACCTGGTGACGCGGGAGGGAGAGGTGACCTTCCCCCGCCTACTGCGTCTGATCGAGGCCGGGGACCCGCCCACAGACCGGGTGCTGCGGGGCGCGCCGCCGGATCTGGATGGGATTCCCTTTGCCGATCGGGAGCTCTTTCTGGAAGAGTGGAGAGAGTGGGGCTATGATCTGAACTCGCCCGAGGTCCCCTTCGTGCCCGAGCTGCCAGCGCCGTTCGTGACAATCATCGCCGGGCGAGGCTGCCTCTACAATTGCGCCTTCTGCAAGCCCGGTGAGGATTACCTCTTTGGCAAGCGGACGCGTCGGCGCAGCGTGGGCAACGTGATGTCGGAACTCCGCGAGCTTGTCAACAGGTACCAGATCGCGTCTTTTATGTTCCACGACGACTGCCTGACGGAGGACCGCCCCTGGGTTACCGAGTTCAGCGAAGCCTATATCGAGGAGGGCTTCGAGATGCCCTTCTTCTGCCAGAGTCGGGCTGACATCATCGTCAAGCACGAGGATATGGTGGCACGGATGGCCGAGGCCGGGCTGCGGGGTTATTTCATCGGCTTTGAGAGTGGGAACGACCGGGTGCTCGATTTCATACGCAAGGGTACGACGGTCGCAGAGAACCTCGAGGCGGCCCGGGTGTGCCGCAAGTATGACATCCGGATCTGGGCCAACTACATGATGGGCCTCCCTACGGAGACAAAGGACGAGGTCATGGACACGGTGCGGATGATGAAGGCAATCGACCCTGACTACTACAGCCCGGCTTTCTTCACCCCCCACCCCGGCACCGATCTCTTCACCTACGCCCTTGAGCACGATCTGAGCCGCATTGTGGACTATGATTCCTATCGGCGCAATCCCACAGAGCCCAAGATCAAGGGGCAGGACTATGATTTCCTCAAGTGGGCCATGGCCGAGAGCCAGCGCCGCACCCCGATGAACGCCCTGAGAAGGTGGATGGGCCGTCAATGGGAACGCGCCCAGAGGATCACCCCCCAGAAACTGATTCACAAGTTAGGCCTGGCGCTTAGCGGCTGATTTCCCGTACCTGAAGGGAGAAGCGTTCCCACCCAGCCCAGCGTGCTGATAGCGACACAGGCTGTCGACAGTGAGGATTCCCTATGATGAGAGATCGTATAGCGTCCGCCCTTCGTTCCAGCCAGGCCGACTACACAGAAATCCGCGTGGAAGAGAGTGAGACGACGCGCGTGGTCTTCCGCGGGCCGGACCTTGAGACCGCCGACGTGCTGATGGACCGCGGGGGCATCGTACGCTGCCTGGTCCGGGGCGGCGGCTGGGGCATCGCCTCCTTTAACGATCTAAGCGACCTGGAGCACCGCGTCCAGCAGGCCTATCAGGGGGCGAGGGCGATCGAGGCGGAGCCTGTCGACCTGGCCCCTATCCCGGTCTCCGAGGATGAGATCACCGTCTCCCTGGAGAACGATTTCCGCAGAGTCGACACAGCACGCAAGAAGGCATTGGCGGAGCGTTACAATGAAAACCTGCTGACGTTCGACGCGCGAGTCGTGGACACCAACACCTCGTACGTAGATAGGTTCAAGCACGTGATCTTCGCCAACTCGGAGGGAACCTACATCACCGAGGAACGTCCGATGATCAATGTGGCCTTCAGCGCCGTCGCTCGCGAGGGGAACAACGTTCAGCGAGCCTTCGAGGCGGTCTCCAAAGTTGCCGGATTCGACGCCGTCACCGGCCACGATGACCTGGTGGGGACCGTGGCCCAGCGCGCGATCGATCTCCTCTCGGCGCCTCCGGTGGAGGGCGGGCGGTACACGGTGGTCTGCAATCCAAGAATGGCCGGGGTATTCGCCCACGAGGCTTTTGGGCACCTCTCGGAGGCCGATTTCGTCTACGACAATCCCCAGGCGCAGGAGATGATGGTCCTCGGACGCCGTTTCGGCGGCGACATCCTGACCATCGGGGACGACGGATCGATTCCCGGGCTGCGCGGCACGCACCCGTACGACGACGAGGGAACACCGACGGGGCGGACAGATCTGATCAAGGACGGCGTGCTGGTCGGGCGGCTGCATTCCCGCCAGACGGCGGCACGAATGGGGGAGACGCCCACGGGGAACGCGCGGGCGACGAGCTATCGCCACGAGCCCATCGTGCGCATGACGAACACTTTCATCGACGGCGGCGAGACGGGATTTGAGGAGATGATTGCCGACGTTGATCGCGGGATCTACGCCTGCGACGCCTTCGGCGGACAGACTGCGCTCGAGAACTTCTCATTTACGGCGGCGTACGGGTACATGATCCGCGATGGACGGATCGCAGAGTTGGTGCGGGACGTCGTGTTGAGCGGGAACCTGTTTGTGACGTTGAAGCACATCGACGCTGTGGGGGATGATTTCCAATGGGCCGAGTGGGGCCGCTGCGGGAAAGGGCAGGGCGGCCTGGCGGTGTCCATGGGCGCACCGCACGTGCGAATTCAAGACGTCTTGGTCGGTGGCGAGTAGGAATTCTGACAACATAGCAATATCCATTCAGGAGACCAAGCGGAAAACGGGAGTGCGGGCGTCCGC
>CAZIWL010000005.1:0-10964 GCA_964542755.1 uncultured Anaerolineales bacterium | reverse complement strand
GTGCGGGCGTCCGCGGCAGAGGTGCGTACTCCCTCGGACGAGCAGAGCGGTCATGGTGCTGTTCTTCGGGTGGATTACGACGGAGATTCGACGCGCCCGCTGTGGAAGGAGGGAGGATGCTGAAACGTCTGACGGAGCGCGCTGAGCAGGCCGAGGTCTTCGAGATCGATAGCGAGGCCGTCAAGATCGGATTCGAAGCGAATAAACTGAAGTCCTTCAAAGTGGAAGAGACGCAGGGCGTGGCGGTCCGCGTCCTGATGGACGGGAGGCTGGGCTTCGCAGCGTCCAGCGATGTGGCAGCCGAGGATAGGCTGGTGGAGAACGCCCTGGCATCGGCACGCTACGGGGACCAGGTCCCGCTTCGGTTTCCGGAGTCTGCTTCGGGGCCTGACGTTAGGGTTTACGATCCCGAGTTGGCTAACCTTGCCATCGACCGACTGATCGAGATGGGTATGGAGATGATCGAGACCGTGCGGGAGGCCGACGGGCAAGCCAACGTGCGGGTCGACCTGACGCGACGCGTCCGGCGGACGATGGTGCGCAACAGCCGGGGCAGCGAAGCTGTAGTCACTCGTTCCCCACTCTCCATCATGCTTGAGGTTGAGCGGGTGCGCGGCGACGACGTGGT
Source organism: uncultured Anaerolineales bacterium (assembly GCA_964542755.1). GTDB lineage: Bacteria > Chloroflexota > Anaerolineae > B4-G1 > B4-G1 > SKLM01. Next base: position 10,336 of record CAZIWL010000005.1, on the reverse strand, counting down.
GACGCTTTTCGAGTACTTCACCACGGCTCAGGCTGATGATTCATACCGGGAGTTTGTGGAGCGTGTCGCTCGCAAGCTCCGGATGGCGCAGAAGTCGGCCGGCCTCTCATCAGGTCGGATGCCGGTGTTGTTTGCCCCCAGCGGCGCGCCTGTGCTGGCGCTCCCGCTGCTCCAAGGCCTGAACGGAAAGAACGCCTACCGAGGCATCAGCCCGATGGCGGGCCGTGTGGGCGGGCAGCTCTTCCACGAGAGCCTGACGGTGGTCGACGATCCGACCTTGAATGGACGGCCCGGCAGCGGGTCTCATGACGACGAGGGCGTTCCGCGCCGGCGCAACGTGCTGATCGACCGGGGACGGGTGACCGGATTCATCTACGATTTGAAGACGGCGGCGCTGGCGTCCGCCAAGCCGACGGGCAGTGGGGAACGGGGGCTCTTCTCGCCGCCGTCGCCCTCCTTCTCGAACATGGTAATCGAGGGTGGCGACCGTTCGGTAGATGATTTGATTGCAGGTATCGACACCGGGCTACTCGTGGAGTCGCCCCTGGGTCTGGGACAGGGCAACGTCATCAGCGGGGCGTTTTCCAACAACCTGAGCCTGGCGTTCAGGATCGAGGCTGGCGAGGTGGTCGGGCGCGTGAAGGACGTGTCCATCGCGGGGAACATCTACGAGGACTTGCAGCAGATCGAAGCCTTGAGCCGCGAGTCCGAGTGGGTGTATGGAGGGATGCAGCTGCCGTACATCTTGCTGCCTGAGTTGAATGTGGTGACGCGGGCCTGAGAGTCGCAGGGCGTGGTTCCGGCAAGGGGACGTGTGCTTTCGTCAAGTGCGGCAACGGTCCCGAAGAGAAGCTGACGATCGCCGGCGGGCAAAGTGATGCAGATCACTGACTGTCGGCGACTGGGAGCGCTACGCTTACGAGTTCAGCTAGCGTCGGAGTAGGCGTCGAAGGGCTGGCGGATCCCTCTCTCACGGAGCGTGGGTTGGCCCTCTTCGGTGGGGGTTCCTAGTGATTGGGGCGGCAGCAGCGCTTTATGAGCCGGCGGCAAGGTTTGCCTCTCGCTAGGGGGAGCCGGTGCCCGCGCCCTCCTCGGACCCCAATTCGGCGAGCACGGTATCTACGGCACGAGGAATAGCCTCCTGGACGGCCGGCGTGCACGCCTCGGAGAAGTTTATCACGTCCTCAACTTCGACGGCGATGATTACGAAATCCTCGTCCTCAGGCAGCGTCAGTCCCATGGCTCGACCAAACACCAGCGCGCCGGGCAGCGATAGATCGTGGGATGAGCCGGCGTGGAGTGAGAGCCTGAATTGCTGAGGCGTGAGCCGATAGATCTCTCCCGGTCTCCCCTCTCGGGTCTGGATCGCATCAACCATGATGACCCGTTTGTAGCCTCCGACGATGTCGAGGATACGCATGCCGCCCACACTGCCCTCGGCGAAATCGACATCCTCCCGCTCAAGCCTCTCCGCCAGCTCTCGGACGACGTAGATTCCTACTCCATCGTCCGAGAGAATGGTGTTGCCCATACCCAGCACCAGCGTCTTCAAAGCCATCTCCTTCTCCTGCCTCATCCCCGCCAACACGGTGAAAAGCGTAGACGCCCCTCTACTCAGCGCCAAACCCGAGAAGCCGCCATCGTCCGAGGAGCTGTGCGCGTCGGCAACCTGTCAAGCCTCCCCGACGCCCAGCCCGTCCAGCTACTTGCGTCACCCAGAACCGCGGTCCATGGTGGCGCTAACAGCCGCGAAAAAGGGTAGACCGGGGCCTGCAGGTCCATCATACCTTCACCCTGCAGATCGCCAGCCTACCCTTCCAGGAACTGTTAGGAGGTGAGTTAACCTGGCCGAAACAGCCCGAGCAGTGCGCTGCTCCGGCCTACGTGAGTATCCAATCCAAGCGCACTCACCGTCAAGGACCGGGTGCGTCAGTCTATGTTCTGCTCCAGCACCTCCACGACCTCTCCGTCCTCATCGCGGATGCGCACCTGTAGCGGCGTCTGACCCGGCAGCGTATGCGTCGCGCAGCCCAAGCAAGGATCGTAGGACCGGAAGGCCATCTCCACCTTGTTCAGAAGGCCCTCGCGAACCTCTCCATTGTGGATCAGCGCCTTAGCCGCTTTCTTGATGGAGATGGACATCGGCGCGTAGTTGTTCGTCGTGCCGACGATCAAGTTACACTTCTCGACGATGCCGTTCTCATCCGTGATGTAGTGGTGGGTTAGCGTGCCGCGTGGAGCCTCGACAATACCCACGCCCTCGTGCGGCACCTCGGTAGGTATGGCTCGCACCTCTGGATCGGTGACCCGGGGATCGGTTGCCAACTCGACGAGACGCTCGGCCGCGTAGAGCAGCTCAATCAGTCGGGCCCAGTGCGTAGCCAACGTGCCGTGCACCGGTTTGCCGCCCAAGGTTTCGTAGAACTCCTCGTAGGCCTCCTGGGCCTTCGGCGTCGCCATACCGTCGGCGGCGTTGAGACGGGATAGCGGTGTGGCCTGGTAGACCCCGCTGTCCATGCCCGTCGTGAACCCCTTCCACCCCACGTCCTTGAGGAAGGGGAACTTAAGATACGTCCAGGGCTCAACGTGCTCGGAGACGACGTCCAGGTACTGATCCGGATCGTACTTGACGAACTCGTTGCCCTCGGGATCCACGACGCGCACCTTCCCGTCGTAGAAATTGACGTGGTTGTCCTCATCCACCAACCCCATATAGTACATCGGCGTAGTGAAGGCGTCTGAGAGGATCAGCTCCCGGTATTCGTCGTTCCCCAGAACCACGTCGTGGAAGAGTTGGAGGCCGAACTGGCCAAACTCCACCAGCTCGTGACCCCAGGCCTCAATCTGGGCCCGCTCCTCTTCGTTGATGGCCTTGCTCATGCCGCCAGGCAGGGCACTGATAGGGTGAATCGTCTTGCCCCCCAGCATCCCAACGATGTCCATGGCCTTTCCACGGGACTCGATGACGACCGTCCCGGTCTCCACACCCACCTTGTGGATCAGGCCGAGGATGTTGCGCTCGGCGGGAGCCGCCTCGGGCCCAACGACGAAATCAGGAGCCGCCAGGATGTAGAAGTGCACGGTGTGGTCAGCGACGTAGAAAGCGGAATATAGGAGCTCACGGAGCAGCTTGCCCGCCGGCGGCACCTCTACGTTGTAGACGGCGTCGCACGCCTTGGCGGACGCCATGAGATGTGCCTCCGGACAGACGCCGCAGATACGCGGCGTAATCCGCGGAAGCTCCTCTACCGGTCGTCCTTCGGAAAACTTCTCGAATCCTCGGAGCTCGGGGACCACCAGGTAGGCATTCGCGACGTTGCCCTCATCGTCGAGGAAAATGTCGATCTTGCCGTGGCCCTCAAGCCTTGTGATAGGGTCAATACTGATCTTCTTCATTCGACTTCCTCCAACTTCTTACGGTGCAGCATCGAGGCCGGCAGGCCAAACCGATAGAATGTGCCGACAGGGTCGACCACAGCGGCCACAATGCGGGCTGCTTCCTCTTCTGTATCAGCATCTACAACCGAGGCGACCGCCGAAAGAAGAGCTGCACCCTGATCTACGACATTGGGCGCAGGCCCGTAGCATCCCCGGCAGGGCATACCGACTTCCGTGCAGAGTGCACCACATCCAGCGCGCGTCGCCGGTCCAGAGCAGATGATGCCTTGATCGAAAAGACACCGATCCTCCGCGATGATCTCATGCGGACGGTAGAACTTCGACACCCGCTTCTCCTCGCGGTTGTACTTGCACTCGTCACAGACCGTCTTGTCAGGGCTGGCCCCAACCACGCTGCCCTTGGGCGGCAAATTGCCGCCGAGTATGGCCTCAACAACGGCCCAGATCTGCGGGGCTTGAGGCGGGCAGCCCGGCACGAAGTAGTCGACGTCCTCGACCTGGCCCAGCGTCTTAACCGTGTTGTACATAGTCGGGATGTGGACCTCGCCCTCAGGCATCTGATAGGACGTCTGGGGCATAATGCTCTCCGGGTTGTCCGTCGAAGGGGTTTCCAGGTAGACGCGGTTGAAGATGGACTGCCGGTCGAACATGTTGCCCAGCCCCGGGATGCAGCCCTCGTGAGCGCAAGAGCCGAAGGCCACCAGGACCTTTGACTTCTCGCGCAGCAGGTGCGCCATCTCCTCGTTCTCGCTGTTGCGGATGGCGCCGTTGAAGAGGACCACGTCCATATGCCCATCGGGCATTGCCTCAACGTCTTTGTACTTGAAGTCCATGGCGCACGGCCAGAAGAGAATATCGGCCGCGGCGTCTAGATCTAGTATCTTCTCTCGAAGCTCAACGATGGCAATCTCACACCCACCACAGGAAGCGGCCCAGTAGAGTCCTAGCTTCAGTTTTCCGTTATCTGCCATCGTCCTAGTCCTCCTTGCTCCGCAGCTGCCGCTTCCAATCCAGCGGCCCTAAGCTGCGCACCTGTTCAGTAAACTCGTTCACCAGCTTCGCCCACTTGGGCGCCTCCGCGCCGGAGATCCATCCCCAGTGGAAGCGCCCTTTCTCAATGCCGTACTGCTCCAGTAAGGCCTCCATCATCGGCATCCGGCGGAAAGTCTTGAAGTTGCCTGAGTCATAGTGGCAATCGCCAGGCGGATGACAGCCAGACACGATCACCCCGTCGGCTCCTTCCGTGAAAGCCTTCAGGATGAAGGATGGTTCGACGCGTCCTGAGCACATCACGCGGATGATGTCTACATTGGCCGCCTGTTTCATCCGGCTCACCCCCGCTGTGTCTGCAGCGGCATAGGTGCACCAGTTGCAGAGAAAGCCAACAATTCGCGGTTCAAACCCATTCCCGTTGTTGCTCATGCTCTTACCCTCTCCCCTTCAAGCTCAACCGGTTCCTCCTCGGGCATACGGAACAGACCCTCGATCTGAGCAAGCATCTGCTGCGTGGTGAAGTGCTTGGCCGTGATGGCATGAGCGGGACAAGCCGCCGCACACGTACCGCATCCCTTGCACAGCGCCTCGTTCACCCTGGCCACGTTCTCCTCCTCGATGAAGCTGATGGCATCGTAGGGGCAGAGTGAGATACAGGTCTTGCAGGCCGAACATAGCTCCTCGTCGACCAGAGCGACCTGCGGCGAGATCACGACTTCGCCCTTGTCGAGAAGAGCCAGTGTCATGGATGCCGCTGCACCTGCCTGTCCGACCGTGTCGGGCACGTCCTTGGGACCCTGGGCATTTCCGGCCAGGAAAACGCCCTCGGTGTTCGTCTCCACCGGCCGCAGCTTCGGGTGCGCCTCGGCGAAGAACCCGTCCTCAGAGCGCCCAAGGCCAAACAATGAAGCGATACGATCTGCGCCCTCCGGTGCCTCGATGGCCGTGCTCAGGATCACCATGTCCACGTCAGCTTTCACGACGCGACCCAGATCGGCGTCCTCACCCTTCACGCGCAGCTGACCGTCGTCAAGCACCTCGACCTCAGCGCCACGGCCACGCACGAAGGTGATCTCCTCCTCCTGCAGCCGCTCGTAGAACTCCTCATAGCCCTTCCCGAAGGTCCGCATGTCCATGTAGAACTCATAGACGTCGGCCCCGGTCTTATCCCGTACGAGGTGGGCCTGCTTCAGCGAATACATGCAGCAGAAGCGGGAGCAGTACTTGTGAGCATTATGGTCACGGCTGCCCACACAGTGGATAATGGCCACCCGCTCCGGCTCCTTGCCCTCGGCGGTTAGAATCTCGCCGCCGGTCGGCCCGCCAGCACTGGAGAGCCGCTCAAACTCCATACCTGTAAGAATGTTCGGAGACTTCCCGTAGGAGTACTGAGGCAACTGGTGCGGATCCCACATGTCGAACCCCGTTGCCACGACGACGCCGCCCACGTTCAAGTCCAGAATCTCGTCCGTCATCTGATGATTAATCGCCTGAGGGCCACAGACGTGGACGCACTGGTTACACTCGGAGCAGACGCCGCACTGGAGGCAGCGCATCGCCTCAGCGATCGCCTGCTCTTCCGTCAGCACGCCGCATACCTCAGCCCAGCTCTCCACGCGCTCATCGACCCCCAACTCCGGCACGCAAACGCGTGGGGCGTCCGCGATCTGTCCAGCAGCTCGCCTCTCGGCGATCATCTCTTCCGTCAATTCGGCCACCGGGAGTTCCGGCTCAGGACCAGGCATGGGGTCATCCCGTAGGTAGGCGTCCATGGCTTTTGCGGCCTTGTGAGCCGCGCCGATGGCGTCCACCACGAAGGCCATACCTGTCACTGCGTCACCGGCCGCAAACACGCCGTTGGCGCTGGTCATCATCGTATCCTCGTCGACGACCACCGTGTCCTTAAGCGTGCATTCGACCGCGTCCGACAGACAGACCGGATTCGGCTTGGCACCAATGGCCCAGATTACGTACTCGGCGTCCATCAGGAACTCCGACCCTTCCACAGCGACTGGACGGCGGCGTCCGCTCTCATCAGGCTCGCCTAGCTCCATGCGCTCGCAGCGCAGGTTGCAGACGTTGTCCTCCTCGTCGCCCACAACCTCACACGGCGATACCAGCCAGTCGAAGATGACGCCCTCCTCCTGGGCCTGACGGAACTCGCCCTCCTGTGCCGGCATCTGTTCAGCGGTGCGGCGATACGCGACGCGCACCTCAGGTTTGTCTCCACCGCGTTTCTCGGCCTGGATGGTGCCGATACGCAGAGCCGTGCAAGCAGCGTCCATAGCCACGTCGCCGCCGCCGAGGACGACGACCTTCTTGCCGATGAGATCCGGGTAGTGCCCGAGGTTTGCATCGCGCAAGAAGTCAACAGCGGTGATCGACTGGCCCAGTTCAACGCCCTCGATGGGCACCTTGACACCACGGTGGGCGCCGATGCCCAGGAAGACCGCGTCGTACCCATTCTTCTTAAGCTCCATCACGTCATCGACGGGATGGTTCAGCTTGAGTTCGACGCCCATGTCAAGGATGGCGTCGATGTCGCGCTGCAGCGCCTCCGGGGACAGCCGGTAGTCGGGAATGCCGACCCGCATCATGCCGCCCGCGACTGGGAGGGCCTCAAACACAGTCACTTCATGGCCCTTCCGCACCAGATCCTGGGCCGCGGTCAGGCCCGCCGGCCCGGCGCCCACGACCGCCACCTTCTTCCCTGTCGGCTCGGGCTCCTCCGCCTCGGAGTCGATCTTGGGCTCGAAGGCTTTGGCTACTTCCTCCGGATGGTCGTAAGCCCACTCGGTGACAAAATGCTTGAGCCGCATGATGTTGACCGGTTCATCAACCTTGCCACGCGAACAGTCATCCTCGCAGACGTGGTTGCAGACGCGACCACAGACAGAGGGGAACGGGTTGTCCTCTTTGATGGTCCGGAAAGCGTCGGCGAAGCGTCCCTCACGAATGAGGGCGATGTACCCCTGAGCGCGCTGATCCGTCGGGCACGCGCTTCGGCAGGGGGCCACGCCCAACTTGTCAATGACGTACGTGGACGGGATCGCCTGAGCGAATGCCCGGTAGATGGCAGGACGCTCACTCAGCCCCTCGTTGAATGCATCTTCTACGTGGATGGGACATACATCGAGGCACTCGCCGCAGGACGTGCAGGCATCCTCATCCACATAGCGCGCCTTGCGCCGCACTTGCACGTCGAAGTTGCCGACGTATCCAGATACAGATTCGACCTCGCTGTAGCTCAACAGTGTGATGTTCGGATGTCGACCGACATCCATCATTTTGGGCCCGATGATTCATATGCTACAGTCGAGGGTAGGGAACGTCTTGTCGAGCTGGACCATATGGCCGCCGATGGTCGACTCGCGCTCAACCAGATAGACTGGATAGCCCGCGTCGGCAACGGTCAACGCCGCCTGCATACCGGCGATGCCTCCACCCACCACGAGCGCCGACCTGGTAACCGGCTCAACCCGCGGCTCGAGCGCTTCCTGGTAAGCCACACGCGACACCATGGAGCTGACCAGACGCTTGGCCTTAGCTGTGGCCTCAGCCGGGTCCGGGACCACCCAAGAGCAGTGCTCGCGGATGTTTGCCATCCCGAAGTAGTAGGGGTTGAGCCCAGCTTCGGAAACGGTCTCCTGGAACGTGGTCTCGTGCATCCGGGGTGTACAGGAAGCCACGACCACGCGATTGAGATCGAACTCCTTGATGTCATCTTTGATCAGGTTCTGACCAGTCTCGGAACACGTGTACTTATTCTCTCGAGCCACGGTCACGTTCGGCAAGCGACTGGCAAAACGCACCACCTCCGCTACGTCAACCTTGGAGGCGATGTTGATGCCGCAGTCGCAAACGAATACGCCAATCCTAGGTTCTTCCATGATCATTCCTCCCAGCAGTAACGCCAAAGGTCTCTAGTCGCCTTTTGTCACTCTCATCCCGCTCAACGCAGGGGCCGGCGTGGCCCGAGCGCCTGGGCAGCTGCCGCCGAGGCAGCTTACTGCAAGCGTGAAAGTACGGGCTTGAATGGCACCATGTGTCTCTCGAACATCGTCACGTCATCGGGCAGTCCAAAGGCCAGCGCCATCAGTTGAGGCAGGAACAGGATGGGTAGGTTCACTCGACGCCCCAGCAGTTTGGAGACTTTGTCCTGATAACCCTCCATGTTCAGCTGGCACATGGGACAGACGGTCGCCATACAGTCGGCTCCTGCACAGGCGTCAAGGACTTCCGCCACCATGTGCAGGCCCGCGTCCTGCTTGGTCATCAGCAGCGAGGTTCCGCAACAGCTCGCCTCCCGATTGTGACGCTTGATGGTGACCCCCAAAGCGTCCAGAACGGGCAGCATTGACGTCGGGGCCTCGTCGTCGTCGTACGGACTGAATGGGCGCACGGTCTGGCAGCCGTAGTATGGGGCGACCGCCAGGCCCTCGAGGGGACGTTTGACGTGTGCCCGTATTTCCTCGGGCGAGAAGTCGTTAGCCAGCACGTCCATCAAGTGACGAACCTGCGCCTTGCCCCGGTAGGTCAGGTCCTCCACCTCCAAGGCTCGGTTGATCTGCTCGTGCAGCGCCCGGTCTTCGCTCGCCGCCTCTTGCGTCCGACGGAAGTTGGTGTAGCACGCACTGCACCCCGCCACGATCGTCAGATCTTCATCAATCTGCTCGGCGAGGGCCAGGTTGCGAGCCGGCAGAACGTAGCCTAACAGATCACTCGCCACCGAAGCTGCGCTGGCTCCACAGCAGGTCCAGTCGGAGATCTCCTCGAGTTCCGCCCCGAGGGCCTCGAAGACTGCCTGAGTCGAGCGCTTGTACTCCAACGCCGAGGTGTCCATCGAACATCCAGGATAGAACAGGTACTTCATGCCTCAGCCTCCAGTTCGGCCACCCGCGCAAAGAGTTTCTCCAGCGAACGGCCCTCACGGTCTACGGGCAACTCGGGGTGCACTTTGCCGCGCATCATCATCATCGCCCCCATGCGGACGAACTTGAAGGCAGTGAGCGGATTGCCTTGCAGGAAATATCGCACCATGAACTCCATCTCGCGGTTCCGACCGTAACGGCGCATCACGTCGGCAAAGGCCCCGTAGAAGGCCTCACTCTGACGCGATGAAACCGTACCCTCTTTCATGGCCGTTTGCTTGAGGTGCGTGATGGTCTCAGTCAGTGGAATGCCACGGGGACAGCGCACCTGGCACTCGTAGCAGAGGCTGCACAGCCACATCGTCTTGCTGTTTAGCACCTCGTCCACCAGCCCCAGCTGCACCATGCGCCACATCTGACGCGGGGAGAGGTCCATAGCCTCTGACGCCGGGCACGAAGCGGTGCACGTGCCACACTGGATACAGCGATGCAGCAGCTTGCCATCCCTCCCGAGACGATCGGTGAAGGTGGGATCTCTCCCTGGCTTGGTTAGATCAATTACGTCCGGTACAGCCACAGGTACCTCCTTGTTCTCTCGTTGTTGGTGGTTGGGCAAATGGGCAGCCCACGGTGAAGCGGTCGTGCTTGTGTGCGCCATGCAGGTGCCGCATTGTAGGGGTGTGCGGAGGGGAAGAGACCCACCCTTGGGTCCGCACAGACGGGATACGTGCCGCAGCGATTGGAGACCGTCGGTAGAGGGAAGCAACGAGGGGAGGCCTCATGTTCATGCCGAGAGACCCGACATTTGCCTCTAGATAATGGACCCGAGAAAGACCAGTGAGACGAACTCTCGAGGGTGCCCAACTCACCTCTGTCCCGAGGTACCGACGGATAACTGTCATCTACGCACTTTCTAGATGCATCAGGGAGCAACGCTGCAGTGCTTGCGACACATAGGATAAGCCCGCGTGATTCTTACATATCCCTTATAGTTTGTCAAGTTCACCCCCGACGTTGGGTGCGCTAACGTTTTGTCGCGGAGATCGTTGTCGGTTGGAGACGTTTGGCGCCGG
>CAZIWL010000004.1:12242-85482 GCA_964542755.1 uncultured Anaerolineales bacterium | reverse complement strand
CAGCGCAATGAACTCGCCCAGCGTCTTCGGCGTCCAGCACAGATTCACGTTCATCGACAAGATAACCTTTGGCGCGGAGGTGGCAGAGGTGCAGGACCCACCTCCGGGCGATTGCGCCATCAACGCCAGGATCGAGCCCGCCAAGGCAGAGACAGATGGCTGCACGCTATCTCCGCTGGGACTCCAACCGTGCGACTGTGGCTCCGATGACGAGATCGTCTTCGAGCATCAGGCCGCGAACGGGTGGGAGTGGGACGGGCTCACCCCAGACCCCGTAACCTGCCCTGAATCGGGCACGCGCACCGTGATCGGTCAGTTTGCGCCCTTCGTCACCCTCTCGGGAGGAGCGGCTGGCAGCTTCCTCTGCATGGCGGAGGAATCCCCGCCCCTCGAGGAGCGGACGCGGACTGCCTTCTGGTTCTCCCTCCAGGCCAGCCAGGCCGACACCTGGGAGCTCACCTCACTCACCTTCCAGGCCTCCGGCGACGGCGACGATGGGGCCAACATCGAAGAGGTCAGGCTCTACCACGGGAGCAGCCAAATAGGAACCGGGACGTTCGGCGGCGACGACGGTACCGTCACCTTTGAGATCCCCACCATCATCGTCACCACATCGCCCCAGACCTTCCGACTCGACTACGTCTTTGACTTCACCGGCTTCGACCCCTGCGGGGCGGAAGCGAAGCAGTTTGACGTCAGCGTGACCAATCTCTCGTCCGGCCTGGAGCCGGAGAACTACAAGCCGGGCCACATCTCGGGTGCCGCCAGCGGATCAGTGGCCGTTGGCTGCGTGGTACACGAGGAGACGAAGGAGGCCTTCGACACCATCCAGGAGGCGGTGGACGGGGCCAGTGAGGGGACTACGATCTCCCTGTGCCCCGGCACGTACGAGGAGAACGTTGACGTGGAAGAAGCGGTGACGATCCAATCGCTGGAGGGACGGGACAAGACCGTCGTGCAGGCAGCTAGCTCCAGCGACCACGTCTTTCACGTACAGCGGGACAATGTCACCATCAAGGGTCTCACCATCGAGGGCGCCACCGGGACGGACGTCGCTGGAGTCTACGTACAGGGCAGCACGATCCAGGGCAGCGTGATCCAGGACAACTTCCTCACCGATAACCGGTACGGCGTCTACGTGCAGGGAGGGGACCAGACGAGGATTGAGGACAACTATGTCTCAAGCAACACCGGCTCCGGTGTCTTCCTCAAGTCCTCCACCCAGAGCGAGATCAAGGTGAATTCGATGCGGTCCAACGAGGAGGACGGGCTCTACCTGGAGGGCTGCCAGGACGCCCCCGGCAGCGAGACCACCATCGAGCAGAATAGCGTGACGCGAAACAGCAGACACGGGATTCATCTCAAGCAGTGCGCCGGAATCGAGATCGAGAACAACGTCTCCCTGAGCGAGAACGAGCACCACGGCGTCTTCGTCGAGGACTCCCAGGACGTCACGATCGCGGACAACCCGATCATCATTGAGAACAGCCAAGACGGCATAAGCCTGGACAATGCCACCGGCGTTAGGATCGAGGGGAATCCGCGCATAGAGGAAAACCAAGAGAAAGGCATCAGCCTCTACAACTGCCTCGCGGGAGGGGGCACGGACCCGAACGAGATCCTGGGCAACACGATCTCAGGAAATCGTCCCCAGAGTAAGCAGGCCGTGGGGATCTACCTCGACAACTCGACGGGCACGGTGATCGGGAGCAGCGAGAAGCCCAACACCTTCCGCTGGCATACAAGCTATGGTATCAGCATGGTCAACGGTTCCGATGACAACACCGTTCGCAACAACACCGTTGAGAGCAACGATCAGGCGGGCGTCCACATCCATGCGTCGTGCGGTAACGCCATCCAAGAGAACTCCTGCGGCTCGGAGAATGGGAACGGCATCAAACTCGATGCTTGTCAGTGCGCAGCCGACAACGTGAATGAGCTCACGGCGAACACCGTTGAGGGGAACACGGGGCACGGCATCCACCTCAAAGCGTCCTACGGCTCGCTGGTTGGCGGGGCCGACCAGGGCAACACTGTCAAATCTAATGACGGCAGCGGCGTTGCCCTCGAAGACTGTCAAGCGCCGGCGGGCCAGGAGAACCGGATTGAGGCCAATACCATCGAGAGCAACGCGGAACACGGCGTCCGTCTCGAGGAGTCGAGCGGTTGTGTCGTGTCGAATGGCAACGACATCTCAGAGAATGACGAGGATGGTGTCTACCTTCTCGCCTCCGACGGGAACGTCGTTACCGGCAACACGATCGACGGTGGGGGGCGCCAAAAGAACGGCATCACCGTGGGCGTCACCGGGGGCTATGCCGACCCCAACGAGATCACGGACAATACCCTTCACGGTCACCGCGAGAACGGCATCCGCCTATCCCGGGCGTGCAACACCTGCGTCGGGTTCACCGTCGACAGTCCGGTCACGGTGAAGAAGAACACCATCGGCCCCGACAACGATGACGCCGGCGTTCGCGTCGAGTTCTCCGAGTGCTCCGCCGGCAACGAGAATCGCATCGCTGGAAACGAGATCCACCATAACCCCTACGGCGTCGTCATCGCCAATTCGGCGGGGACGGACGTGGGTGCGATCTTGGGCGTGATGAATGAGATCGAACAGAACGAGAAGGATGGGATACTCATCGAGACATCGTCTCGCATCGAGATCGGCGGCAATTACGTCAAGAGCAACCAAGAGAATGGCATTCGGGTGTCGAGCTGCCAGCCGGAGGCGGGACAGGAGAACGGGATCCTGAACAACATCATCCGAGAGAACCAGGGCCACGGCATCCATCTCCAGAATACGAAAGGCACGCAGATCGGCGAGCCGGGCGCCGACGTGAACACAATCAGCTACAACACCGGAAACGGAATCCACGTGGACCAATGCACGTCTGCCACCGACCCGGGAACCCCGCTCAATAACATCATCAACAACTCGATCAAGGACGACAACAATCACGGCGTCTTCCTGCTCGGGTCTCGGTTCACTCTGGTCCAGGACAACGAAATCAGAGCCAACTACAAGAACGGCATCCACCTCCGGGCCTCCATGTTCAACCAGATCCACGGAAACGAGGACGTGGCGGAGAACGGGTGGCACGGCGTCTACATGAGCCACAACTCGCAGCAGAACGACATCGCCGGCAATCGGATCGTGGATAACAAGATGGCCGGCATCTTTCTCAAGGAATCCCACTACAACTTCATCCCGGTGGGCGGAGGAGAGCCCAATACCATCGAGGAGAATGATGAGGATGGCATTCGTATCGACGCGGGAATCCACAACACCATTCGAGAAAATACCATTCGGGAGAACGGACGGGACGGCCTGCGTCTGAGCGACGCCCACTACAACGAGGTGCTCGGGGAAATTACGATTGAGCGCAACGAAGGCCACGGTATCTACCTGGAAAGATCCCAGGTAAACAGATTCGAGGGACCGCTCTGGGTTGAGGTTGGAGTAGCCGCTCCCATCCTCGCCGACTACCAGGCCGTGATCCGGGACAACGACGACTACGGCATCGTCTTCCGCGACAGATCGCACCTCAACCGACTGAGAAGGTACGCAGTGGTGGATCACGGTGTTTGCATGCGGATCGACAACTCCTCGAGCATCCACTTCGAGGACGACATCTTCTTCGCCTGCAACCTGGGTGTACGAGAGACCGACAGCCGGGACAACGCCTACACCCTCCAGCGCTTCGAGGCCTGCCACGTCCCGTACCGTGGATTGGCCGGCGGCGCTGTCGACCCCGACGGCACCGCCGTCCTGCTGGAGAACAGCAGTCCAGTGCTCGAAGGTTGCTCTCTCTTCGACAATGAGGGCGACGGCATCAGGACCCAGAGCGGCTCCGACCCCTCAGTCCGCAGTTCGAACATCTACGGAAACGCGGGAGCCGGCCTGCGGAACCTCGATCCCTCGGTGACCGTCGAGGCCAGGGAGAACTGGTGGGGCGCAGCCAATGGCCCCAGTGGCGGTGGCAGCGGCAACGGGGACGAGGCACTCGGTGCCGTGGACGTCGCCGACTGGAGGCCCGTCACCGTGACCCTCGTCGCCGTACCTCGCGATAACCCGGTGACCGCCTCTCGGGGTGTGACGACGACCGCTGAAGTTCGCCTTCGCCATTGGGAAGCGCCAACGGACACCGTCACGGTGACATTGGCTGACACCCTGGGCTGGCTCCTGGATCAAGGTCCTTTCACCACGACGCTCAACGCGGATACCACGGTACCCGTGACCTTCACGATCCCCTCAACGGTCTCCATCGGGACAACCGACCACGTCACCTTCGCCGCGAGATCACAATCCGATCCCACAGCGGAGGGCATCACCTCCTTCCAGGTCAGCACAGCGCTGGTTGCTGACCTGGCGATCGCAAACCAAATGCCGGAGACCGCAGCGGGCGATACGATCACTGCAACTTTGCTTGTCACCAACACAGGGCCCGATGGTGCGAGTTCCGCGACAGTCACGCATACCCTGCCCTCTACCACCACCGTCCTATCGGTCACCGCAAGCCAAGGAACGTGTACGGAACATCCAGGTCAGGTCGTCTGTGGCCTGGGATCCGTTGCCAGCGGCGGCACCGAACACGTGCACCTCTTCCTCCAGCCGAATGCTGATGGCCTCTACACAACCGCCGAGGTGGCAGCCGCGGAGCACGACCCGGACCGATCCAACAACCTGGCCGCTGCCTATGCCATCGTGGACTCAACCTCACCGAGCATTTACCTACCCCTGGTCTTACGGCAGACACCCTCTTAGTCGGCTCCGAGGTGGGGCGGCAGGGTTGCGTGATCCGGCACCGCCGCCCCATCCCGATCACGATGTCGAGCGCCTCGCGGATTCTCCTGGTTGACAAGCCCGCATCCAGATGATATAGTCGTCGCTGTCGTTCCAGCCATGGCGCGCAGGCTGCATCTTCGCCGCGTGGGCGACGCCCAGGTTGGTCAACCCCTATCCGAGCTGGAGACTCCGCCGCGCGGCCTCCGTACCCCGCGCGGCGGCGATCCCAGGACCTTCCTGGTCAGACTGAGTGCCCGGCCGGACTCATTGGTACACTTCTCCTATCAGCGAGAGAGATTAGGCGGAAAGCCGTGGCGACAGAGCGAAATCACGCTACCCTTTTCTCTGGCAAGCGAGCTTCCATCGCCCTGATCGCGGTGGGCGTCCTCCTCGTTCTTACCGCACTCGCACTCCTCCATCGAGGCCTCACCCCACGGAGCGGCACGACTCCCGCCAGCCCCTCCCAGAAGCAGACTATTGAACTCGCGGCCCTGCACGACACCTTCGCCTGGGACGCTCAACCTGACACCTCCTTCGGAGAGTGGGAAACCCTCTTCGCCTGGGAGGGTGCCCACGCATTCGTCGGATTCCCGACGCAAGCCATCCCGCGGGGCGCGCAGCTCGTCTCTGCTACCCTGACGCTGGTCCCCCACGACGAGAGCACCGCCGCCAGCGAGACCGCTGTGGCAGAATTGGTGCATCCGGAGGCACGCTGGGATGAGACCTCGGTTACCTGGGCCTCGCAGCCGGCCGTGGATACCAGAGCCGGTGAGGCGGTCACTGTCCTCTCAGAGGCCGGATCGGGCAAACGTGACGTCTGGGACGTGACTACCCTGGTTGGGCACGCTCTAGACCACCTTCCACCGTCCCAGCTCAGCACAGACCCGACCCGGTCGCCGACGATCGGTTTCAGACTCCGTCTTGCCGCTGCCGCCGGGGCTAGACAGGAATGGTGGACCGCAGACAGTGACCGAAGCGGGCCGACACTCACATTGACCTTTGAGGACCTGGAGACGTGCTGCGCTTCGGTACGGGTCGAGCCCGAAGAGGCCGAGTCTGCTGGCTGCACGGCTGTGGCCGACCCGTCTGAGGGCTGGTGTGGTCTGCCCATCGCTCTGGATGCCCGGGCGGCGCCAGGATGGACCGTTCAGGAGGCGGAAGGTCCGGGCACGCTCCAGCATCCAGCCCCGGAGTGCACCGATCTCGTCGTCAGGTTTGGGAGATCCGCAGACACGGTCTGCGGCGTGGACCCGCGCGTGCGTCCGCTGGACGCAGCCGGGACGGTCTCTGCAAACCCATCCACATGCCCGTGCGGCAACGGCCCAATTCAGCTTGAAGCCAGCGCCCGGGAGGGTTGGGTGTTTGACCACTGGGAAGGCTACGCCGAACCCTGTGGAGACGACCCCACCTGCGTTGTCGCCTGCCCGGACGGTGGCGTCGAGCCCGTTGTGGCTGTCTTCGCTCCCCGTCTCGACGTGCGCGGGCGTGACGCGGGCGTCACGTGTACGCCCCGGGGTATCGCGGACCATCCCATCCTCACTTTCACCCTCTGTGCGAGTGAGGCGGACGACTGGCACGTGGACGCCGTTGGCATTCGTACCTCTCGGGATGAGCGAGGCGGAACAGGACCGGACCAACTCACCTTGATCCACGGTGGCAGCCCACTCGACAGGGCGAGGCTCGTGGAACCGGGGGAACGATTGGTGCGCTTTGAGCCTAGCGAACTCACCGTAAACGCGGGTGAGTGTATCGAATTGTCTGCACACTACCGGTTCGACCGAACGGGCAGTGGAGACTCCGATCAAATGACACTGGCGCGTTACGCTGTCGAGGTCGACCGCGGCTTCATCGATGCAAGCCCGGTCCGCCATGCACCGGGGACCATCAGCGGCGGTGCCTCCGGGTATGTCCAGGTGGGCTCCGTTATCAACAGCCATTCGCTGCGGGCCTTCGATGCCGTCCAGGTTGGTGTCGACGACCCGCTGACGAAGGATCTTCATACCCTCATCATCTGCCCGGGCGAGCACACCGAGAACGTGCGCGTGACCAAGTCACTGACGCTCAGCTCCGCCCGCGCAGGAGAGGAGACAGTCCTGCGGGCAGCCAGCACCGCCCAACCGGTGGTTGAGACGATGGAGGAGATGACGGTCATTGAGGGCCTCACGATCCGGGATGCGCGTAGGGCCTGGGGCGTGCTGGCCCGGCGGGGGGTTACCCTCCACGACTGTCAAGTCACGGACAACGAGGGCGGTATCTACACCGCGGATGGGAGTTTTTCGGCCGACGGACTGACCGTGGAGGGGAACGACGGCCCCGCCATTGTGGCCTCCACGCTGGATGACGTGGTAATGCAGAACGTCCAGGTCCTCAACAACGGGGAAGACGGCCTCCTGCTGACCGTGGGTCCCGGCGGAGGGGGGCTCGGTAAGGGTCTACTACTTCGCGGCGAGGAGAATCGCATCGCGAACAACGGCGGCGATGGGATCCGAGCCGTGTCTGGAAACGTCACCCTTGAGGCCTCCACCGAAGTCGTGGGCAATAGAGGCTGGGGCATCCGGGCAGATGAGGGGTCTATCAGCGTGCCTGAGGATGCAGTCTACACCGTTGCCGCTAATGGAGGAGGTGGTCTCTACGCAGCCGCGGGCATCGGCCTGCCCTCAGGGTTCGTAGTTGAGAGAAACGGCGGACCAGGTATCGTCGTCTGGTCGGGCCGAGACACCCGGCTCGAGGATATTAGTGTTCGAGACAACCGCGGCGTCGGCATTGGCGTCGTGGTCACCGGTCATGCGGGCAAAGCCGTCGTGCCGGGGCTGATTCTCGGCGGCGACGACAACCAGATCACAAACAACGGGGGCGGCGGGATCGTCGCGGCTCCCGGTTCAGTCACCATCCGCGGCCAGGCCGAAATCTCCGGAAACGGCGGCTGGGGCATCGTCGCCGAGGGTGGATCGGTCTTCATCGCCGAGGGCGCCATGGATGCCCTGCGGGACAACGAGCGCGGCGGCCTGTTCGCCGGTCGTAACCTGACCCTCCCGGTCGGGTTCACCGTCGAGGGGAACGGGGGCCCCGGAATCGTCGTTTGGGGCGACGACGATACCGAGCTGACGGATGTCATCGTCCAGGACAACCTCGGCGGCGGCGTAACGATTGCTGGAGGCGCTCCTTGGCGGCCCGATGCGCTCCCCTCGCTGATCCTCAGGGGTGCCAACAACCGGATCGTCGGCAACCAAGGAAATGGGCTCCACGCGTCCCCCGGCGCGATTCTAGTCAGCGGGGGAACCCAGGTCCGGGACAACGGAGGCTGGGGTATCTTCGCGCAGACCGGTCCGGTTACCGTCCTGAAGGATACCCTCGAGGGGGTCACGGGCAACGACCTGGGCGGAATCTCTGCCTCTGGAGGGCTCTCGCTGCCGGAGGGTTTCCTTGTGGTGGGGAATGGCGGCCCAGGCATCCGGCTGCAGAACTGCAACCTCCAGCTCACCGACGTTCAGATTCGCAAGAACGCGGGCCACGGCATCGATCTTGAGCGGGCCGGGCTCGTCCTGCGGGGCACCGACAGCGATGTCCAGCACAATCGGGGAGACGGGCTCCGCGCCTACGCCAGCGCCGTGAACGTCACCCAGGCCGACATCTCCCACAACGACGGGTGGGGCATATACGCGTACGGCGCGGGTCCCCTAGCTATGTCGAGCACCACGCTGCACGGCAATGCGCTCGGCGGCATCCTCGGCAGCGACGTGAACTTTCTCGGACACCGTCTGACTGTCAATCTGAACGAGGGGCACGGCCTGATGCTCAGCCGCGGATCGCTGTCCATCCGCGACGGGCAGATCAGCAGCAATGAGGGCTACGGCGTCTACGCCGCCGCCGTCCAGCCCAAGCTGGTCGACCTCGTCGTCTCCGGCAATACCAGTGGCGGTATAGCTTTCGAGACGTGGCACGATGACTGGGCGGACGTGGGGCCCGAGCAAAAAGCACGCCGCGAGTGGGACACCCCGGTGAACTGGCCCGCCGCCGCTGACTCGATGCCGCCCGGCATCCACAATTGCCGCATCGCCGAAAATGGCGACGACGGAGTCACACTCTTTGGTGGCTTGACTTCCCTCGCCGTGGAAGAAAGCGACTTCCTCGACAATGCGGGATACGCGCTCGTCAACGCCGACGGCGGCGTCACGGTGTCGGCTTCGGGCAATTGGTGGGGTCAGACCGCCGACCCAAGAGACCAGATCCGCGGCTCCGTCGAATGCGAGCCGTGGGCCCCGGGGCCCCGCTCGCTCACTGTCGTCCCTGACGAGGACCCCACCTACGTGCCGCGGGGCGTCTCGGATTCGGCCGTCATCCGCGTCTTGGACTGGACGGGGCTCGCCCGAACCGCCGTGCTGACGATCAGCGACGCCCACGGCTGGCTGACTGGACCCCGGGCAACGATGGTCTCGTTGGACGACGATGGTGAGACCCTCAGTCTGCTCAGTATCCGGGTACCTCCAGATGTGCCCCTGGGTACCACGAACCCGGTCTCGGTACTGGTCGCTTCCGAAGCCGAGCCCTCCTCAGCGCGCGCGCGAGTGTTCGATATGATTGTCGCGCCGGTGGCTGATCTGACAGTAAGCGCCGGCCATGTGCCGCCGCAGCCTTTGGCCGGTCAGCTCTTGACGCACACCGTCGTCATCAGCAACCGCGGGCCGGATGATGCGTCCGGCGTCGTGCTAACCGCTACGCTGCCCACAGGTTCGGAGTTCGCTACGCTCAGGGTCGACCAGGGCTCGTGCAGCCGTGATAAGGGGACCCTATCCTGTCGCATAGGCCGGATTGCTGAAGGCCACTCGGTCACCTTGACCCTCAGCCTGCACATTACGACGGCCGGCACCATCGCCACCCTGCTGCAAGCCACTGCCGACGAGCACGACCCCACGCCCTTTGACAATCAATACACAGAATACACGCCCGTCGCGCCCGTTGTCCCACTTGCAGCTGTGAGTATCGAGGGTCCCCGCGACGGCCTCGCCGACCAGTTCCTGACCCTACGCGCAATGGTCGAGCCCCTCAGTGCAACCGTCCCTGTCACCTACACCTGGCGCGCCACCCACCAGTGGTGGCCCGGACGGGTACGACGGAGCTACAGCCTTAGCGACAGCTTGGAGGCTATTTGGCACGTCCCGGGAGAGCACGTAGTCACTGTAACCGCGCAGAATGCGATTGGCCGCGTCGTCAGTCAGACCCACACGATCACCATCGAGACGCTGGAGCCGTCCATTTTCTTGCCCCTCGTCCTCCGGGGAACGTAGCCTCCTGCGCGCCGAAGAGGGCGCCGAGCTGAGGGGTTGAGAAGCACCCGGTGACATCTCGGCCTCACAGTAGCGGAGCCAGGTACCGCGCTTTGTCCTTCAACCTCGATTGCCAATTGACGACCCCACGCACCCATGATAGAATGGCTTCATGGATGGGGTCCTGGTTGTTGGCGCCGGCCCGGCGGGCAGCGCGGCGGCCATGGTCCTGGCGCGACACAGCGTTCCGGTTACACTCCTGGACCAGGCTGAGTTTCCCCGCCCGAAGGTCTGCGGTGACGGCATAGGCTGGAACACACTCCGACTGCTGTCCGAGCTTGACATCGATCTCGAGGGCCAGACAGAGGCCCTCTACAGCTGCCACCACGTGCTGGGCGTATCCCCATCCGGTCACACGTATGAGGGCGCGTTTCCCCAGAAGAACGGGCGTTCTCGCCACGGCTACGTCCTGCATCGGCAGCGCCTCGACCACATTCTGTGGCAGAAGGCTTTGGAAGAAGGGGCGCGTTTTGAGCGCTTTCGTGCTACCCAGCCCATCGTGGAGGACGGCCTCGTCCGAGGAGTGCGAGGCTCAACCAACGGGAAGACCGCGGACCGTCGAGCCCGGATCACAATCATCGCCGACGGCGCCACCTCCACTCTGGCCCGACGGCTCCAGCCCGACCGCCCCAGTTCGCGACACGCGGCCATTGCCCGGCGAGCCTACTTTGAAGGCGTGGAATCTCGTGGGCGTGCGGAGTTCTTCTTCAACCAGTCCACGCTGCCGGGCTATGCCTGGATTTTCCCCCTTGGCGACGGCCGGGCCAACGTGGGGGTGGGGCTGCGTCTTGACGTCGCGCGCAAGGATCGGGTGTCTCTGAGGAAGGCCTTTGAGACATTCGTCCACGGCCGCTACTTGGCGGCGCGGTTCTCTGGTGCCGAGCAGATCGGAAGGGCCTCCAGTGGACTGCTGCCTCTCGCCTCGGGAAGAGTGCGGAGAAGCTACCCGGGCGCGTTGATCGTCGGTGACGCCGGGTTCTTCGTGAGTCCCTTGACAGGTGGGGGGATCTACAACGCTCTTGAGAGCGGTCGCACAGCCGCTGCCGTGGTTCACGACGCTTTGGGGAGCGATGGAGGCACCTACCAGGAACTCCGTCGATTCGACCGTCACTGCCGTGCTGCCATCGGCAGGCAACTGGAAAGAGAGGCTGTCGCTCAGCGACTCCTTAGTGTTCCTGGCGTTCTGGATCGCGTGATTCAGGCCATGCGTCGTCACGATAGGTTTGCTCAATTTGTTCTCAACGTTTTCTGAACCCTATCGCCCGTGAACATCGTAACCCACGTTGCTGTCGGCATTGCACTGAGCCAATTCTTCCCTTCCGGCTATCTTCCAGCATCCGTCGCCTTCTCGGTGATGCCAGATCTCGACCATCTGCCGAGCGCCGCGAGATGGAAACTCCAGGTCAACGGGTTCGAGACATCTCAGACCTTTATGCACGGGCTCTTCGGGGCCACCATCTATGGCACTGCGGGACTGCTCATGACCCTCCTCCACCGCCAGACAGGCAGCCTCTTTCTCCTCTGCGTGGCTGTGCACCTCTTTCTGGACTTCATCTCCGGTGTGAGTATTCCATTCCGACTCATCTACGCGGATCCCACAAGGATCAACTTTGGCAACCCGGCGGACCAGCCCCTTGGGAGGAAGTTCTGGATACGATTCATACAGGAGGCAGGGGTCATCGGAGCATCCTTGCTCATCTCCGTAGCCTAGCAACGGGTCAGCGCAAGAAGGTGGCCGACCAACTCCTCGCCTTCATTCCGCTGCCGGCAAATGAGATCTCACGGCTGCGCGGCTGGATGTGCTTCGCCTCCGCACTGACCATCCTTCTCCATCGACCGGGGGCCGCCGTCGGTCTCCTCTTCATGGCGCTCATTCTCGACAGCGCTGACGGCGCCGTCGCGCGCAGGCAAGGACAAGACTCGCCCCAAACCGACCGCGCTATGGACATGTTCGCCGAGTTCGTGGTGTACACGGCCTATTTCGCCAGTTACCCCGGCACCCTGTCCACCCTGCTCATCACACTCTGGGTGATCCCCAAGACGCTCTGGATCGTCCGATATGCCGCGCGTCAACGCCCGTCTGCGTTGCGGGCCGGTCAGGTCTCGACAATGCGCCAGATGGTATCGATCGGGACGCTCTTGCAGGATTTCCCCTTCGTCCACCTACTCTCCCTGCTCCTCCTGGCGCAGTGGGCCTTCGCTTGGACGCCGCCGTGATACGTAGCATCGCCCCTCCCCTCATCATGCTCTCTCGCCCCCTCAACTGCCTCGGCGTGGGGATCCTGGCGCTCGCCTCTTCCCTTCTCGCGATGGGCCGTTCCTCGCATCCCACCTCCGTGCCTTTGACCGTCGCGGGCTCCATGCTCGTTGCCGCCGGCGGCTATGCCCTCAACGACGTCTTCGACCACGCCACGGACAGACTCGCCCATCCAGATCGTGCTCTTCCAGCCGGTCTCATCGCTCGCCCGGCCGCGCGCACCTACGCCCTAACCCTCTTGATCACCGCCCCGATCCTCTTCCTTCCGATCAACAAGGCGGCGCTCGCCAGTGCCTCCGTCGCAGCCATGCTCCTCTTCCTCTACTCTTGGAAGGTCAAGCGATCCAGCGGTCTCTTGGGTAACCTCGTGATAGCCACGCTTGCTGCCAACAACGCTATGATCGGTGGATTCGCTCAAGACAATCTCCTGGCCACCGTGCCGTGGTCCGCGTGCATCTTCATGGCCACCCTTTCCCGCGAGATTGTGAAGGATGTCGAAGACCTAACGGGGGACAGCACCACCCGCGTCGGCAGTCTTCCTATGCTGATTGGCGCCTCGTCATCCTGCCGCGTGGCAGGACTGCTCCTCCTATTGGCCGTCCCCGTCACCTATCTCTCGCGTTACCCTGGTCCGTTCGCCCCCTTCTACGTAGTCGGAGCGTCGCTCATCAACATCCTCGTCCTCTGGACGGCAACCCGGCTCACGCTCGGCACCCCGGCAATCGCCGGCCGCGTCCAGCGCTGGACGAAGGCCGCCATGTACCTCTACATCTTCCTCTTCCTGCTTATCGGGCTCTCCCGCGGGATTGACTTGGGAGGATGGCTGTGAGTGTCTACGAGTACCTGCTCGACGCCATCGCCCAGAAAGGCGCCGTCTTCCTGGCCCTCAACGACCCCGACAAGCAGGCCGGAGATGACGCCATGGCTTTCGCCCGGCACGCTGCGGCAGCGGGTGCGGATGCCATCCTGGTGGGGGGTAGCTTTCTATTTACCGACCAGCTTCACAAGACAGTGGCAACGATCCGTGCGTCGGTGGATTGCCCACTGATCCTCTTTCCGGGCGCGTCCGGCCCGGCCGCGCAGATCTCTCCAGATTTCGATGCCATCCTTCTCCTCAGCCTGGTCAGCGGCCGGAACCCTGAGTATCTCATCGGCGAGCAGGTCAGAAGTGCCCTATGGATCGACCGATGCAACCTTGAGTCTATCCCCACGGCCTACTTGCTCATCGCGTCTGACACGATAACATCCGCCGAGTTCTTCAGCGGCGTCAAACCGATCCCGCGGGACAAGCCCGAGATCGCCATGGTACA
This sequence comes from uncultured Anaerolineales bacterium, assembly GCA_964542755.1. Classification (GTDB taxonomy): domain Bacteria; phylum Chloroflexota; class Anaerolineae; order B4-G1; family B4-G1; genus SKLM01. Next base: position 71,799 of record CAZIWL010000004.1, on the reverse strand, counting down.
CGCCCTGGCCGCCCAGCAGCTAGGCATGAAGGCCGTCTATCTTGAAGCGGGAAGCGGGGCCTCCAACCCTGTGCCGGACGCTATGATTGCTGCTGTCAGAGAACGAGTCAGCCTCCCAATCCTGGTAGGCGGAGGGATCAGGGATCCGCAAACTGCGAGACAGAAGTTGGAAGCGGGGGCAGACATGGTGGTCATCGGGACAGTCATCGAGCGCTCGTTGGCGCCAAGCACCCTGCGCGCCTTCTCCGATCAGATCCACTGGCGCCGCTCCTAGGCCCCAGTCGCTGGCTCGCTTCCGGTCACCGGCGGAAACGAGCCACGTCCCCGGTGCTGTTTCGCCGACGGCATGCAGTTGAGGACTACGAACCTGCCGGGCAAGGCCCATCAAGATGTTCTCTCGGGAGCGAACGATGCAACCACTGAAGGATATCCGAGACGCCTCCGTCAAGCTGAGCCATCAGACTATCGGCCATATCTTGAGCAAGCTGGCCGTCCCGAGGAGCGGGAATATCACCGAGTTGCTGCGACTGATTCGATCCTTCTCACGACACGACGAACTCAATTGCTTCGTCGCTGGCGTGCTAGAGATGCTGGAGAACCCCGAGCACCCGGCGGCGGCATTCTTCGAGCGAGCAATGGGCTCTATGTCCGCTTACGGTCGGCAGCGGCTCTTCCAGACGCTTCTCTACAACTGCTGGATCTGGGGTCACGAGCGACGAAAACGACTGACCGCGGAGCACGGGATCACCAATTTCCCGATCCTCCTGGTTCTGAGCCCGACCAACGCGTGCAATCTGAAATGCCGTGGATGCTACGCCAGTGGGTACGATCGAGTCGACGAACTCTCCCATCGCCTCCTAGATAGAATCCTCAAAGAATGTGAGGAACTTGGCATCTTTCTGATTGTCCTCAGCGGCGGCGAACCCTTCCTCTATCCGCACACGCTGGACGTCATCCAAAGGTATCCTCACTTTTTCTTTCACATCTATACCAACGGGACCTTGATCACTCCGCAGACCGCGGAGAGGCTGGCAGAGATGGGAAACGTACTGGTCCTGATCAGCATAGAGGGCTTCCAGCAGAACACCGACACGAGGCGAGGATCCGGGGTCTTCGAGAGAATCCTGACCACTTTCGGGCACCTGCGAAAAGCGAAGGTGCCCTTCGGGACCTCGGTAACCGTCACCCGACAGAACCTCAAAGAGGTCACTTCTTTCCGCTTCTTGGAGTTCTTGGTCGACCAAGGTGCCTTGGTGAACTACTACTTCATGTACGTCCCGGTGGATGGGTCCGGAGACTTCTCATCCATGCTCTCCCCAGATCAACGAGACTTCCTTAGGAGCTCACTGCGGGACATACGCAGCCACCTGCCCCTGTTGATCATTGATTTCTGGAACGATGGGCCGTATGTCCGAGGGTGCATCTCCGGCGGGCGCCGGTACTTTCACATTAACGCTCGAGGCGACATCGAGCCGTGCGTCTTCACCCATTTCGCAACGGACAACGTTCGCGACACGACCCTTCTTGCGGCTCTCAAGAGCCCGCTCTTCAAGGACATCAGGGCACGACAGCCCTACGACAGCAATCACCTACGCCCCTGTATGATCATCGACTCTCCATGGGTTGCCCGGGACCTGATAGAAAGGCACGATGCTCATCCGACCCATCCCGGGGCCCTCAGCCTCTACTACGACCACTTTGATCAACTGCTCGGCTTCGCAGAGTCGTACAAGGCCCTTGCAGACAAGGCATGGGAAGAGGACTGGAGCCGGAAAGGGTTCTACGAGACGTGATCGCGCCCCGGCAACAAGACGAGCCTCGCGAAATACAGCTCGGTCGGCGCGGACGGACGGGCGCTGGCGCACCACGCTGCGGGACGCGGAGTCATCCCTGTCGAGCCAGGTTGATCGCACTGCTGGCGGTACTGGCGGTTTCGTCGCTGGGCGGGTGCATGCGAACGCCCGTATCCCCAGCCCGCGAGAGCCGCGATCTGACCAATCCCGGTGCCCTAAACAGCCTGGCCGCGGCCCACCACAACCGCGGCCAACTCCAGGCTGCTAGCGAAACATACCGGCACCTTCTGAAACTGGAACCTCCCGCGGCACCTTCCGCAGAGCAACGGGAGCGAGCGCTCCGCTACACTCCCCGTCTTTTCGTCACTCCGACCGAGTACTTCCCCCTGGAGGACGCTGTCGCGGTACTGCATCCAACTCGCCCGCTCGTGGGCTATCATCTTTTCTGGGGGGACGACATCGACTACCCAGGGGATGGTGAGCCATCGGATCATGAAGTCATCTGGGTGGCATACGACCAGACCAGCCTCCAGGTGACGGCCGTCTACGCCTACTTCCACGGTCACCTCTTGACCACCATGACCGCGGCCGCCGATGCAAACCGACACCATGGACGCCCCTGGATCGGCGTACAGTGGGGGAAACACGGGTCGCTTCTTCTAGGTTGGGAGGCTCTTGACGCTGAGAGCATTGCGTGGGCGATGCACGACGCGTATGATCGTCTTAGTGAGGAGGGCCGCCTCGATCTGGATCATCCATCAGCACAGGACTGGCCTCGCAGGTTCGCGGGCTCGTGGGATGAGTTTGTTGACTTCTCTATCCAGGTCGACCCGCGACCGTCCCTGGGCGCGGAGGGACGGATACTCGTCAGCCGCTGGCCCAACGCGGCCATCGACCGGGACGTTCTCGCCCAACCCTTTTGTCCGAAGATAGACTGGCCGCCGCGGATCGGTGACCAGGAGAGCCCAGATGACTGAGATAATCCGTGTGCGGCATCTCTCCAAGCAGTACCGTGCATCAGACGGAAGTTTGGCCGTCAACGATGTCTCGCTCGTAGTTCGACAGGGTGAGATTCTGAGCCTTCTCGGCCCCAATGGCGCAGGGAAGACCACGCTGATCGCCCTGCTCTGCGGCCTTCTCCGTCCGACCGCAGGTGACGCGTTCGTCGCGGGTCACAGCGTCTCGCGTGATCCAATGGCCGTCAAACGTCTCGTCGGCGTGGTTCCTGAGGAATTGGCCCTCTACACCCGCCTCACCGGGAGGCAGAACCTCAGGTACTTCGGCCTGCTCTACGGCTTGCGGGGCAAAGCGCTCCGAGAAGCCATAGAGGCAGCACTGGAGACCGTTGGACTCTCCGAACGGGCGGACGACAGGGTCGCGCACTATTCCAATGGCATGAAGAGGCGACTCAACGTCGCGGCGGGTGTGCTCCACGAGCCCCAGATCGCCTACCTAGACGAGCCCACGTTGGGTCTCGATCCGGACAGCCGACGAAGGATACTCAACCTCGTCGTCGGATTGAACCAGAACTATGGCACAACGATCCTCTACACGACCCACCGCATGGACGAGGCACAGGAGCTCAGCCAGCGGGTCGGCATCATGCATCGCGGACGCATCATCGCTCTCGACACCCCGGAGCAGCTGGTCCGGTCCTCAAGCGTGGCCGACTCTGTGCGCCTACACGTCCAGCCAACCCCCGTATCTGACTCGACCATGGGTGCCCTGAGGCGTCTGCCCGATGTCACTCAGGTCCAAGCCGCCGACGGCTCACTGCTCGTCTCCGTCCACCGCGCTGCCGACCGACTGACGACTATCCTTGAAGCCGTGAGGGCCACAGGGCTGACAATCGACGCATTGACGGTCCAGCGGCCCAGCCTGGAATCTGTCTTTCTGCAGCTTACCGGTGAGACGCTGGAGGAAGCATCTCAGTGAGAAAGCTACTCCTCATTGCCTGGAAGGACGTGGCACTGCGGTTCACCGATCCTGCAGTTCTGTGTCTGACCATCGCTGCGCCCCTGCTGGTGACTCTTCTCATCGATCTTGCTTTCGGGGACCTGTTCCTCAGCCGGGGCATTCCAAACCCCCGCATACCCGTTGGGGTAGTCAACTCAGACCAAGGAGGTGAATGGGGCAACTTCGGTGACCTGATCGTCGCAGCCCTCCATGCTGATCCGTCGGAACCGGCTGTGAGCCACAGCGAACCATTCGACCTTCTCGACGTCCGCCGCATTAGCTCTGAGCGCGAGGCGCGGCAACTGGTGCGGCAAGAAGGACTTGTGGCTGCAGTCTTGATCCCGCCCGACTTCTCAGCATCGTGGAGCACCGGACGGAGCCCAATGGAGATCTACCTCAACGACACCTACGACTTCCGTGGCGAGGCGTTCGCATGCATGATCGAGGCCTTGGGGCAGAGACTACGGACCGCCGAGGCCGCCGTCTACGCAACCGTCGAAGGGCTCGCCCAGCACCCCCACTCACGGGCACGCCTGAGGGAGGGTGTGTTGGACGAGTTCGTCGCAGAGGTAGCCTTCAAGGGCGCCTCGCCAGAATCGAACCCGGTCAAGATCAAGCGTCTACTGGTCGGGCCCCCGGCACCGCAGGTACGCCTGACGCACTATCTGGCAGCTGCGCTCGGCATATCCTTCACGGGTCTCACAGCCCTTATGGGCAGCGCCTCGCTCTTGGAAGAGGAAGCTTCCTGGACCCTGCAGAGAATGCAAGTGACGCCGACATGGCCCGGCGTCGTCCTGGGAGGCAAAACGTTGGGCACCTTCCTGAACGGCACCGTGCAGATGGTCGCCATGATAGGCGGAGTGGCCCTGTGGGAGCGATGGCAGGGAGGCTCGCCCGGCGGCGCATCCGTGTGTGGGCTGAGCCTCGTGCTCCTGACAGGGGCAACTGTGGCCTCGGCAACAGGCCTTGGAGTGACCATCGCGGGACTCGCCAACTCCTATGTGCAGGCGGCGAACTACGGCCGCGCCGTCGTCTTGCTGAGCGGCTTACTCGGCGGCATCTTCCTCCCTGTCTCGTTGCTGCCGAGACCACTTGATACCGCCTCGAAACTGACCTTCCAGTACTGGGCGATGGATGGATTCCTGAAAGCCGCCAACGGTGGCAGCCCAGCCAGCCTGCTTCCACACCTGTCGATCCTACTCGCCATGGCATCCTTGTCCTTCCTCGTCGGCGGCATGCTCCTGAGGCGCCGCACCACGTTCCTCTAGGACTGGAATACGGATAGGTGATGTTCAAGATCTGGGTAGTTGCCAGAAACGAGCTTCAGATGACGTTGCGGGAGAAGCAAAACTGGCTCCTGCTCCTCGTCCTGCCCATGGTGATCATATACTTGGCCGGCGTGGGCGCCCAGGGTGTGGCGCGCCTCGTCCCGGCCACGATCCGTGTGGACGTCTTAGACGAGGATGGAACCTCTACGTCCAGGGCCCTTCTGGCCGCCCTCCGGGACGCCAACACAACGCTCTTGCTCTGCCCAGGCTGCGGCCATAGCGACGAAGGCTGCGGACTCGATGTCGGTACCCTCTCTTTGTCGCCCTCGCTCGCCCGCCACCGACTGCTCGATGACATCACGTTCGCCATCGTGCGTATCCCACGTGATTTCGAGGCCTCGCTGGTCGGCGGACAGGACACGTCCGTCGTCTTAGAGACCCGCGGGTCCTCGGCAGCGTCCGAGATCGTGTATGTCGCGCTGGAGAGCGCCGTCGCCACCATTGGCGGCCCCATCCTGGCTACCCGTCTGAGCGTCCAGGCGGCCGAGTCGCTGGAGATCGAAACTGGACCTTCCTTCACAGCAGCCCGGCGGGCCCACGTCGACGCAGCGTTCGGACGCGCTCCGATGGTCCGGATGACAGCCGCGTCTGACCAACGGAGCCAGGCCCAAATCATGGGTGCCGAGGTCCTCGAAAACGGCTTCAAGCTCTCGACGCCCAGTATCGTCGTTATGTTTGTCATGGTAAGCATCCTGGGTATGGCGCAGTCCCTGGCCGAGGAACGTTGGGTCGGCATCCTGCCCCGCATCGGCACGATGCCGGTGAACAGGGCGCACTTGCTGGGAGGCAAGCTACTCGCGACCTGCTTCCTGGGAATCCTTCAGTTCGCTGTTCTGCTGCTCTTTGGCGGATTGCTTGGAGCAAACCTTGGAACCGCCCCTCTCGGTGCGTTGATCGTTGGCACGGCATACGTCCTGGCCATCGCATCCCTGGCCCTGGTGCTGGGGGCGGTGGCGCAGTCACCGCAACAGGCCAGCAGTCTTGCCACCTCCGCGTACATGGTGCTCGCACCACTGGGAGGTGCTTGGTGGCCGCTGGCCTTCGTGCCTTCTTGGATGCGTACGCTGGGCCATATCTCACCTATCGCTTGGGCCTTGGACGCGCTGAACGCCCTGATATTCTACGGCGGGACGATTGGCGATGTCCTTCGCCCCTCAGCAGTGCTCCTGCTCTTCGCCCTCGCATGCTTCGTCGTCGGCACACAGCTCTTCACCTACCGACCACCCCTATCCAAGGAGAATCTCGGCTCACTCCCGCATATCTAGGAACCCGTCGGACCACTACGACAACGAGAGGAGGATACAATGAACCGCCCACCCCTGGGCCTCTTACCCAACTTCGTCTTGATGCTGAGTCTTCTGGCCGCCTGCTCGGGGCTGAGCGCCGACCGTGATGCCCTGCCCGAGAACCGCTCGAGTGCCTCCCTGGAGGGCGTCTCAGCCGAACCGGCGATGGTCTTCGTCCCAAACGCGGGACAGAATGCATCCGACGTCCTCTTCGGCACGCTCGAGGCATCCCATCGTCTCTACTTCTCCCGCAATGAGATCGTTCTCCCGCTCCGCCTTCCTCGGCGCGCGGCAGACTTGCTGAGTGCAGCCATGAACGGGCTGAAAGCCGAGCCGTCCGAGTCCGCAAAGAGAACCACCATCCAGCTGCGCTTCGAGGGTGCAAATGAGCGCGTCCGCGTTGTGGGTCGGAATGCACTCCCTGGAGTGGTCAACTACATCTTCGGGAACGATCCGGACGCCTGGTACCTCGGCATCCCGACCTACGCCGGCCTGGCCTACGAGAACCTTTACGAAGACATAGATCTCGTCTTCACGGGCCGTACGGGGGTCTTGAAAGGAACCTTCGAGGTGGCTCCAGGCGGAAACCCCGATTCCATCTCATGGCACTACGATGGAGCCTCAGATGTCAGCCTGCGCGGCGGCGAGCTCCTCATCACGCCCGACGGCGAACCTGACAGGTCACCTCTTGTGGAGCGGCAGCCCGTAGCCTGGCAAGACGCGGGCGGCGAACGACGGTTCGTCGACATCCGATACGTTCGAAATCGAGGCGGTGGGATCAAGTTCGCCGTCGGGAGGTACGACAACGAACACCCGCTGATCATCGATCCCACCCTAGACTACAGTACCTACGTCGGCGGGAGCGGAAGCGAGGAGGGCTGCGGCATCGGTGTCGATGCAGATGATAACGTCTATGTGACCGGCGTGTCGGATGCTGCCAGCTTCCCGTCATCACGCCTTGCCGGTGCCCTTGGCGACTACGAGACCTCGGATGCTTTCGTGACCAAGCTCGACCCCTCCTTGACCGGACTCCATCAGATGGTCTATCATACCTATGTCGGTGGGAGTGACTTCGACAACCCAACCTGGATCGACGTCGACGCTGCAGGGAAAGCCTACGTCGTCGGCTACACATTCTCTGATGACTTTCCGACGACCGCAGGAGCTTACCAGTCCACCGCCCCCGGCGACACCTACAATGGCATGGTCTTCCAGCTCGACGCCGCGGGCGCCGTCGAGTATGCGACATACCTTGCTGGCAACAGCTTCGACGAGTTTGCGCAGGGCGTCGTTCGCAACGGCCTCCTTTACGCTGTGGGCCACACGCAGTCATCCGATTTCCCCACGACACCGGATGCCTATCAAAGCTGCGGCAATGGCGTCGACGCCGCGGTTTCGATCCTGGACACAACAGCATCGGGTACAGATTCACTCGTCTATTCCACGTGCTTCGGCGGCTCCGCTACGGAGGAGGGTCTGGCGCTAGACGTGGACAGTGGGATCGTTTACTTTGCAGGCCGAACGCATTCCAGCAATCTTCCAACGAAGAACCCGCTTCAGGCCTCGAATGCGGGCGGCATCGATCTCTATCTCGCCAAGCTCGATCCCGCGCAGCCAGGTGCCGCCCAGCTCCTCTTCGCCAGTTACTTCGGTGGCACGGATTCGGACACCAGCGGCGGCGTGTCCGTTGAGGACGGGGGACGCGTCTTTTGGACCGGAGGTACCGAGTCCAGCGACTTCCCGACCACGCCTGGCAGCCCCGCCCACGGAGGAGGGGACTTCGATGCCTTCTTGGTGGCGCTGGAGACCGATCCGGTCAGCCTCATCTACAGCCGACTCGTCGGCGGAGACGGCAACGATGCTTTCCGCGGGATCCTCACCGACGGAGCGAGCCACGTTTTCGTTACCGGCGGCTCAGGATCCACCAATTTCCCCACGGTGGACCCCCTCCAAGCAACCTTCAAGGGCGGGGTCGCGCCGGAGGTGGACCTCGCTTACTACGGACCTGGCGATCCCGTCGTGGCAAAGTTCGACCCGACTGGTACGATGGTCTTCGGGACCTACCTCGGAGGCACCGGCGCCGACACCGCTCTGGGCATTGCCTTCGATTCCAATGGCGACGTCTACGTCACCGGCGGTACCCGGTCCACCGACTTTCCGACGTTCAACGCCTATCAAGATGTCAATCGCGGCGAGTATGACATCTTCATCGCCAGACTGGGAGGCCTAACGGACTGCATCGCCCCGAGAAGTGTTGAGATCGCGGGCCCGGATCCCCCTGCCCTTCGCTCGTCGACACGGTTGACCGCCACGGTGAGCCCGCTGGCGTCGCAGCAGCCCATCACCTACACGTGGAGCGGCAGCGCCGGCGTGTCACTCAACACGACAACCCACACATCGGGCCTCACGGACACGGTGGTGGTTACTTGGACGACGGCGGGTCTCCAGACGATCAGTGTGTCCGCAGTCAATGCCTGCGGTGCCATCACTTCCACACATCCCTTCTCGGTCACCAACCAAAGGCCGATCGCGGCTGCTGGGCCCGATCTGACGGTAGGCGTGAGAGGCATCGGCACTCTTGATGGCTCCGCCAGCTCCGATCCTGATGGACACCTCCCGCTCTCGTATCTTTGGGCGCAGATCGGAGGCCCTGCTGTCCCTCTGGACGCCGAGACCGCGATGACGACCACGTTCAGAGCTCCGGCAGCACCGACAGTGCTCACGTTCACACTGACCGTTACTGACGCGGAGGGCCTCGCGTCGCTTCCGGACGATGTCATCACATCCGTCGAGCCGTGGGCCCACGAGATCTTCCTACCTCTGGTGTCAAGGGACTGAGTCCCACCGTTGAGCCCAGCCGGGGGCGTGTTCTATCGAGAATCGCCCCCGGCGGCTATCCCCATTACTCACACCCCCGCCGCGCCGATTCCTCCTTTGTGCATCCAACCGCCCCCTACGCCGGGTGCCGGGGAGTCAACCTCCAGGTCGACTGTCGCTCCCAGCAACTAGAAATCTTCAATCAGTATGGTATAATCCAATCCCGATGAGTGACTTCGTCCATCTCCACGTCCACAGCGAATATTCCCTCCTGGACGGGCTCAGCAGCTGCGCTGAGCTGGCAAAAGGAGCTGTCGACCTCGGGATGCCTGCCCTGGCCCTCACTGACCACGGCGCTATGTACGGTGCCATCCGATTCTACAAGGCCTGTAGGGCTGCCAACATCAAGCCCATCATCGGCATGGAGACCTACGTGGCCCCCCGGGGCAGGGAGGACCGCGATCCCCAGCACGACCGCACAGCCTACCATCTCGTCTTGCTGGCGGAGAACAATACGGGCTATCACAACCTGATGAAGCTAGCGACCATCGCGCAGCTTGAGGGCTTCTATTACAAGCCCCGGGTCGACCGCCAGGTGCTGGAGGAGTATAACGAGGGCTTGATCGTGCTGTCAGGGTGCGGGTCCTCGGAGCTAGCCCATCATCTCAAGAAGGGGCTTCACGACAACGCACGCGATGCTGCCGGCTGGTACAGCGATGTCTTCGAAGGACGGTACTATCTGGAGATCCAGGATCACGACATCCCGGAGCTCGCCGAGGTCAACCGTCACCTGGTTACACTGGCCGACGAGCTCGACCTGCCCCTGGTGGCCACCAATGACGTCCACTACACCCGACGCGACCAGGCCGCGATTCACGACGTCCTCCTCTGCATCCAGACCGGAAAGACGGTGACCGAACCGAAACGCATGCGCATGGAGGGGGACACCTTCTACTTGAAATCGGAAGAGGAGATGGCGGCCCTCTTCCCCCACCTCCCCGAAGCCTTGACGAACACACTCGAAATCGCTGAGCGCTGCAATGCTGAACTGGAGTTCGGCAACTATCATCTGCCCGTCTTTGAGGTCCCTGACGGTTACGATGCCCAGTCTTATCTCCGAAGGCTCTGTGAAAGGGGCTTGGAGGAGCGCTATGAGGATATCACGCCCAAGATCCAGGGGAGGCTCGACTATGAGCTAGACGTGATCCATCGTATGGGTTTCGATACCTATTTCCTCATTGTCTGGGATCTCTGCCGCTTCTCCCGCGAGGAGGAGATCTGGTGGAACGTCCGGGGATCGGGAGCCAGCTCCATCGTTGCCTACAGCCTCTACGTGACAAACTTGGAGCCCCTGGAGCAGAACTTGATCTTCGAGCGGTTCTTGAACGAGGGCCGGGTGACGATGCCGGATATCGACCTGGACTACCCCGACGATCAGCGAGAACAACTCATTCGCTACACCATCGACAAGTACGGGGAGGAACAGGTCGCCCAGATCATCACGTTCGGCACGATGGGCGCCAAGGCTGCTATCCGGGACGCGGGCCGGGCTCTCGACTATCCCCTCTCAGAGGTGGACCGGATCGCGCGTCTCGTACCAGGCGGCCCCGGCGTGAAGCTTGACGAAAGCCTGACGAAGGTGCCGGAGCTGCGCAGCCACTATGACGAGCAGGACCACATCCGGCGTCTCATTGACACCGCCCGAGGGGTGGAGGGCAATATCCGCCACGCCAGTACCCACGCAGCCGGTGTCATCGTCTCCGACCTCCCCCTGGTCAACTACGCTCCACTACGCCGACCCACGAGCAGCAGCAGCGACGACCAGATCGGCACGGTCACCCAATACACCATGTCTGAGGCCGAGGAGTTGGGCCTCTTGAAGGTAGACTTCCTCGGTCTGGCCACCCTGACGGTAATGCGGGTCACCTGCGAACTCATCACGGAGCGTCACGGTATTGACCTCGACCTCCTCACCATCTCCCGCGATGACCCGGTCATCTACGACCTGCTTTCGCGTGGCGATGTCATGGGCGTCTTCCAGGTCGAGGGCCAGGGTATGCGGCGCACACTCATGAAGATGCAGCCGCAGAAGTTCGAGCACGTCATCGCTGCCATCAGCCTGTACCGCCCGGGCCCTATGGAGTACATCGATGACTACATCGCTCGTCTCCACGGCGAGAAGGCCGTAGAATACCGACATCCCAGCCTGGAGCCGATTCTCGAAGAAACCTTTGGCATCATCGTCTACCAGGAGCAGATCATTCGTATCCTGACGGATATCGCTGGGTACACTGCCGGCGAGGCCGACCTGGTGCGTCGGGCGGTGGGGAAGAAAAAGAAGAAGGCCCTCCTCAAGCACCGAGCGACATTCATCGAAGGGGCCATCGAGCGGAGCGGTGTGCCTCGTGAGGCCGCCGAGACCATCTTTGACGACATCGAGTACTTCGCCCGCTACGGGTTCAACAAGAGCCACGCCGCGGACTACGCCGTCCTTACCTGTCAGACTGCCTATCTCAAGGCCGAATACCCCATCGAGTATATGGCCGCCCTCCTCACCGTCGAGCGTAACAACACGGACAAGGTGAGCCGATTCATTGAGGAATGCCGACGCATGTCCATTGAGGTCTCACCCCCCGACATCAATAGCTCTGGTCTGGGCTTCACCATTGAGGACATGGGGGATCACCCCCCCGCCATCCGCTTCGGGATGGGCGCGATCAAGAACGTCGGGGAAGGGCCAGTTGAGGCCATCCTCGAGGCTCGTCAGGTGGGAGGCCCCTTCGAGGATCTGGATGATTTCTGCCGCCGTGTTGACCTTCGAGACGTCAACCGGCGGGCCCTTGAGAGCTTGATCCAGGTGGGGACCCTTGAGCAATTCGGAAGACGCGCCCAGCTCCTCCCCATCGCAGACCGCATTCTCGGTGTAAGCGCCGGAATTCACAAAGCTAAGGATGCCGGGCAATTGAGTATGTTCGGAAGTGCAACCGGTGTTCATCTTGCCGCGGAGGAATCCATCCTTCCCCCAGCTAACAAGGTGCCGGAGATTCCCCGGAAGGAAATCCTGGCCTGGGAGAAGGAGTTGGTTGGCATCTACATCTCGGAGCATCCTCTCGCGCGGGTCACTACCCGGTTGGACGATGTCCTATCCGGCTCCGTGGGCACGCTGGCCGAGGAGAGGAGCGGGCAGCAGGTCACCGTTGCCGGGATGGTCCAGCGCATCTACCGCCATACGACAAAGAAGGGAAACGAGATGGCTTTCGTGACGCTGGAGGATGCGCAGGGAAGCTGCGACGTGGTGGTCTTCCCTGGCCTGTGGAAGGAAACCAAGCGCCTCTGGCAGCCAGAACAGATTGTGGTCGTCAATGGCAAGGTCGACACCAGCCGTCGGGACGAACCAAGTCTGCTCTGCAGTTGGGTCAAACGACCCGAAGACATCAGCGTCGCGGCAGGAGTGAACGCAAGAACTGAAGAGCCTCGACCAACGCGCCCTCCTGACTCGAGAGGGGTTCGTGCCGGCACACGCCCTCCCGAACCACCCGCTCCGCCGCCTCACTTCGCCACCTCCGAAGAACCTCGAACTCCGTCCAGCGGCTCGGACGGAGCGGATGGATCGGTGCCGCGGACGGTTCGCGTGACGCTCCAGCGGTCTGCGGAGCAGGGCAGCGACCGACAGCGCCTTCGGAAAATTCACGATGTGTTGGTTGGCTACGAAGGCGTGGACCCGTTCGTGATCCACCTTGCTGACGGCGCCGGGCGCGGCATCGAGCTGCGGTTCCCTAACCAGGCCACCGCCTACTGTCCCGAGCTAGTACAAGAACTGGTAAGCCTGCTCGGTGATCGGGCCGTGAGCATCGACGAAGGCCCGTAGGCGCAACGGACCTCAAGAGGGAGATCCTTATTGAGGCGGCTGTCGTAGGTCGGCGAAGCGGCCCTGACGAGTTGAATCGAGCCGGACAGCACGAGACCCGTGACCAAGGTGGATCTCGGCGACCGGTAGCGCACGGATAAATGAGACTCAGGTTGCTCCCGGAGGGCTCGTTCGGGTCGTCAGATCGAAACGAGGAAATGGTTAGCCGACGCCCCGAACGGAGCGAAATGAGAGCTTCTGAGACCAAGCACCAAGGAGGAGATTGTGAGCAAGTCGTCAGAGAAGAAGAAGCTGGGAATCATCGTCAGCGGAGGCCCCGCACCCGGCATCAATGGCGTGATCCACTCGGCGGCTATCGAGGCCGTCAACCGCGGCTATGACGTGCTGGGGTTCTACGATGGCTTCAGTCATCTGATGGAAGGGGAGCTTGTGGCAACGCCTCTCACCATCGACGACGTGAGCCGCATCTACCTGAAGGGAGGCTCCATCCTGCGCACCTCCCGGGCCAATCCCACCAAGGAGGAGGATTCGCTGAAGCTCTGCAGCGAAGTGCTGATGGAGGCCAATATCGGTTACCTGCTGGTGATTGGCGGTGACGACACCGCCTATGCAGCCTATCGCGTGGCCCGCTACGCCCAGGAGTATATGGACGCCGACATCCAGGTCGCCCATGCGCCCAAGACCATCGACAATGACCTGCCGCTCCCAGATGAGATCAACACCTTTGGGTTTGAGACGGCTCGAGAGGTCGGCACCCAGATCACCATGAGTCTGATGGAGGAGGCCCTGACCGGGTTCCGTTGGTTCGTCGTGGTGACGATGGGGAGGAAGACAGGCCACCTCGCTCTCGGGATTGGAAAGAGCTCAGGTGCGACCATTACCCTTATCCCGGAGGAGTGGGAGGGACGGACGATCCGCATGCAGGAGGTGGTGGACATCCTGGTGACATCCATCCTCAAGCGGATGGCCGATAACAAACCCTACGGTGTGGCGCTCGTCTCCGAGGGCGTGATGGAGCACATGTCGCACCAGGACCTGCGTGAGCTCGAGTACGTGGAGCGAGACGCCTTCGGCAACGTCCACCTATCGGAGATCAACTTTTCGGACATCCTCAAGCACGAGCTCGACAGCGAGCTGGAGCAGCTCGGGGTCCCCATCCGCGTCACCAGCAAGGATCTGGGTTATGAGCTCCGCTGCACGGATCCAGTAGCCTTCGATATCGACTACACCCGCAGCCTGGGCGAGGCTGCCGTCGCCTTCCTTCTGGACGGCGGCACTAACGCCACGGTCACCATCCAAGGGACGCGCGTAGTGCCCATCCCCTTCGACGAGATGATGGACCCGGAGACCGGCAGGACCGAGGTGAGAAAGGTTGGCCTCGACTCCTTCATCTATCGCTCCGCGTACAAGCTGATGATTCGCTTGAACCCAGAGGACGGACAGGACAAGGCTCTCATCGATCGCATGGCGGATCACACCAAGCTCTCTCTGAAAGAGTTCAAGACTCGTTTCGGTTATCTGCTGGGGACTGCGCCCCGCCCGTTCTAGGCCTACGTGGTCGCGTTGGCCAACGGGAGCCCGAACAGTCAACTGGACGGACCTGTGGCACCCGTTCTGAGACACCAGGACCAGGAGGATACGATGGATCGAATAGGTGTTTTAACTAGTGGCGGGGACAACTCCGGGCTGAACCCGTGCATCCGCGCCGTGGTGCGCATGGGACTCCACGAGGGTGTGGAGATGATGGGCATTCGCCGCGGCTACGCCGGCTTGATCGCGGGAGAGATCGACGAGATGGATGCCCGGGACGTGGGCGGCATCCTCGGTCGTGGGGGGACGATCCTAGGCACCGCCAGAGCCCCGGAGTTTGAGACGCTGCAGGGACGGCGGAAGGCACTCCGTACCTTGAACCGTTTCGACATCGACGGCCTGGTCGTTATCGGAGGAAATGGATCCTTGACAGGTGCGCTGGAGCTCCATCGTCTGGACTTCCCCACCATGGGCATTCCCAGCACGATCGACAATGACATCAACGGGACCGATATATCGATCGGCGTCGATACGGCCCTGAACACCATTCTAGGGGCCATCGACAAGATCAAGGACACGGCCTCTTCCCACAACCGCGCCTTCCTTATCGAGACGATGGGACGGAACTCAGGCTATCTTGCTCTCGCCAGCGGCCTCGCCGGGGGTGCTGAGCTGGTGCTCTGTCCGGAGATCGAGTCGACGCTCGACGATGTGGCCGAGACCGTCGAAAAAGCCTACATTCGGGGCAAGGCCCACGCTATTATCGTGGTCGCTGAGGGTTGGAAACCCGGTACGGACGAGATCGCCCGGGAGCTAAATGCGCGCGAGGAAGAGCTTGGCTTCTCAGTGCGGGTCACACGGCTGGGACACGTGCAGCGTGGCGGGTCCCCCAGTGCGTTCGATCGAATCCTGGCCACAAGGCTGGGAGCGGAAGCGGTCAGACAACTCGTGGGGGGCAATTCCGGTCATATGGTCGGATGGCTCAATAGCGATTTCCACATCCTTCCCCTTGACGAGGCGGTCACCTACCAGAAGGAACTCGACAAGGACCTGTACAATCTCTCCACGATCATGGACAAGTAGACCAACCCCTGGCTTCGGGGGAGCCAGGCCAATCCGGGCTCGCATCTCTGAAGCCAGGGGACCAAACGACGCGTGGGGTCAGATGACCATCGGTTCCCGGTAGATGCCGAACACATCACGGAAGACGTCCATAATCTCCTGGACCGTGGCATAGGCGCGCACGGCATCCAGAATATGGGGCATTGTGTTCTCGGTGCCTTCGGCTGCTACCCGCAAGCGGTCCAGCGCCTGACCGACAGCCCCGCTGTCCCGCTCCTCGCGCACCTGCTTCAGCCGAGCCTTCTGCTTCGCATACCCCTCCGAATCTATGCGCAGGATCGGAATCCTAGGTGGTTCCTCCTCTACGTACTCATTGACGCCCACAACCAGCCGCTTCCGCTCGTCGATCTCACGCTGATAGCGGAAGGCGGCATCGGCAATCTCCTGCTGGAAGAACCCCTGCTCGATCGCCGGAATCACGCCGCCGAGGGCCTCGATTCTCTCGAAGTAGTCGTAGACCTGCTTCTCAATGCGATCCGTTAGGGCCTCCACGGCGTACGCTCCACCCAAAGGATCGACGGTGTTCGCCACTCCGCTCTCGTGCCCAATAATCTGCTGGGTGCGGAGTGCTACCGTCACGGCATGCTCGCTCGGGAGCGCCAGTGCTTCATCCATGCTGTTGGTGTGGAGAGACTGGGTGCCTCCCAGAACAGCGGCCAGTGCCTGTATCGCGACACGGACGACGTTGATCTCTGGCTGCTGCGCCGTCAGCGAACAGCCGGCCGTCTGCGTGTGGTATCGCATCCACCACGAGCGCTCTTCCTTGGCTCCGAAGGTTTCACGCATCTCGCGCGCCCAAATGCGCCGCGAGGCACGGAACTTGGCGATCTCCTCCAAAAAGTCGTTGTGACAGTTGAAGAAGAACGAGAGCCGGGGTGCGAAGGCGTCCACGTCCAGGCCACGGTCCAGCCCCCACCGCACGTACTCCATCCCGTCCGCAAGCGTGAATGCCAACTCCTGCGCTGCCGTTGATCCTGCCTCGCGGATATGATACCCGGAGATGGAGATCGTGTTCCAGCGGGGCAGGTGCTCGCTGCCGAACTCGACCGTGTCCGTGACCAGACGCATCGAGGGTTCTGGAGGAAAGACGTACTCCTTCTGCGCCATGTACTCCTTCAAGATGTCGTTCTGAAGGGTGCCGCCGAGCTCCTTCATACCGACCCCCTGCTTCTCGGCAGCAACGATGTACATCGCCCAGATCACGGCCGCCGGGCTGTTGATCGTCATCGAGGTGGTCACCTTGTCCAGCGGGATACCTCGAAACAGGACCTCCATATCGCGGAGTGAGGAGACCGCCACGCCGCATTTTCCAAACTCCCCTTCCGCCTCGGGCGCGTCGCTGTCGTACCCCATCAACGTGGGCAGGTCGAAGGCCACAGAGAGCCCCGTCTGCCCCTGGTCGAGCAGGTATCGGAAACGCTGATTCGTCTCTTCCGCCGTTCCGAACCCAGCAAACATGCGCATAGTCCAGAGCCGCCCACGATGCATTGTGGCGTGGATCCCTCGAGTGAACGGGTACTCCCCCGGAAGCCCAAGCTTCTCGCCGTAAGTCCCATCGATGTCCAGAGGTGTGTAGAGCCTCTCGACAGTCTCACCGGAGGCCGTGATGAAGCTCTGTGCGCGCTCAGCATGCCGTTCCAGCGTGTCCTGCAGCGTGGATGCCCGCCACCTATCACGAGCTTGCTCCAGATCCCCTTTGTCGTGATCCATCGCACTGCCTCCCACTCTAATCCTTCCCGGCCTCGAACGCCTCAGACCCGAGAGGGTCCACGGCCTCCAGAACGAAACCGAACACGCTGCCCTTGCTCACCTCGGACTCCAGCGTGACCCTGCCGCCCAGCTTGTCCACGATTCGCCGTACGATAGATAGCCCCAAGCCGTGACCGCCCGGGTCTCGGGTGCCGAGCTGGGTGAAGGGCGCAAACAGCTGCTCTTTCTCCTCCTGAGTTAAACCCGGCCCGTTGTCGCGGACCCAGAAGTGAATCCGGTCGTGGGCCTCTCGCGTCGCACCCATGGTTATCTCCGGGGGTCGTCCTCCATGTTTGATCGCATTGCTCAGGTAGTTGACCCAGACCTCCTCCACCCATGGCCGGTATCCCAGGGCCCACGGCCAAGACGTTGGACCGGAGATCACTGCCCCGTGCGTCCTCCGAAGTTCGTCCACCCGATGGAGTGCATCCTCGACCACCGCCTCCATGTCCAGAGGCCGCCGTTCCACCTCTTCCGTCTGTCTGACGCGCGACAGAAGAAGGAGCTCGTCGATGATGCTTGCCATCTTCCGCCCACTCGCCGATATCTCTTCCAGCAACTCCCGAGCGTCGTCGGAGGAGGGACCGAGGTCATAGTCCTGGAGCACCTCCGCGTATCCCACCACACTCGTCAGGGGCGCCTTGAGATCGTGGGCCACCGTGTGGGCGAAGGCGTCCAACTCCTCATTCCGTGCCTGAAGCTTGGCCGCACGCTCCCTCAGGGCTTCTTCCGCGCGTTTCCGCTCCGTGATCTCGTGAATCGTAATCAGACGTCCGGAAGAACGAACGTCGTCCCGCCGGATAGGTGAGAAGGTAGCAGAATAGGTCCTCCTCTCCCCATCCTCGTCCACAGTGACCTCCGCTTGCCCCTCTCCCACGGCGCGGTACGCGGTCACTAAATCGGGCCACTCGGCCAGGCCGTCACGTACGGGCTCACCGATAGCCTCTCTACCTGTCAGACCGAGCAACCGCTCCGCGGCGGGGTTCAGGTCCGCCATCCGATTCTCGACATCGATAACCACCAGGCCATCCTGCATATTCTCGATCACTGTGTTCCGTGCCACCGGTATAAGGTCCAGGAACCGGTGGCGGAAGAGGGCCCAGAAAATGATGGCCCCGCTCACCGAGAAGAGGAACGAGGTGAAGTCGAGGCGGGAGAGTACGCCCCCTCCAAAGACATAGAGCAAGTTTCCGGCCCAAGGAATGAACGCCGCGATGAGGAGCAGGCGACTCTGACGACGGTACGCGAGCCCACCCCGCACGTAGGCCTGCACCAGAAGGACCGTCCCGGACAGGAGCGAAGCGTACGCATAGGCCATGTGGAGCCAGAAGGCCGGTCCTCGAGATATGCTTAACAACGGACCAGCATCGGTCTGAACGAGACGAACCTCCCTCATCATCAGGTGATGGTACGGGTTCGTCCACGTCAGCACCACCACGGCAAGCGGTATGACCGCGAGCGCGGCCGTGTTCCAACCGCTGAGCCAGCCTCTTCCGTCCACGTAGTCGATGCAGAAGACCAGCCAAGCTACCGGGACGACCACGATCCCCGCATATTGGACCTTGACCCAGAAGACTTTCGCCGCCAGTCCCGGCACCTCCAGTTCGATGGCGTACGTCAGGGTCCAATGAGCCACAGCCAGCATGAGAATGCTGAACAGCCGCGCGCCCCGCATCCGGCGCCGTCGCCAGGCCAGTACCGCAATGGTCGCCGACATACCGGCGGCGATCAGTATGGGTATCGTGTACGGCCTCATCAGCCCTCCGGATCCCCTCCGTGCACCCCGCTCATCTCAGCACCTCCCCGCAACAGCCACTGAGCGAACTGGCGTGCCTCACCCGTTGGTTCTCCGGCGGAGGCCAGATGGAACTCCCGTGAGATCGGGTAACGCCCATTGGCAACGCTCTCCGCATCGGACAGCATCCCATCAACAGGCAGAGCCCGAACCCGGTCATCCAGGGACCACGTCGAAACGTAGCCGATGGCCGTCGGCGTCTCCGCTACGTAGTCGACCATAGCATCGGCGGAGGGCAACACGACAGCATTGAGCGATGTCTCCTCACCGTCCAGGACGAAATGTTCAAATGCGGCCCGAGTGCCCGAGCCGGGTTCACGACTAACCACCGTCAGCACCACCCCATCTATCTCCTGAAGGTGTCCCCGGTAGATCTCTCGAAGCTGACTCAGTCCTATCTCCTGCACAGGGGAATCCGGGTGCACGACGACCGCGACGCCGTCGCGCACGAAGGGCTCGGACCAGAGTCCATCCCGCTCGTTTTCGGCCGCAGGACGCCAGGAAAGCAACCCTATGTCCGCGCGCTCATCGTGTAGGGTTTCCTCGGCCAGCCGGTTGTTCAGAACCTCCGTGGTCACTGCGACCCATGGATGATCCGCCTCATAACGTGCTGCAGCCTCTCGGATCAGCGTCTCACACGAGGCAGCTGCTGCCAATCTCAGTGTCGTGGGCTCCCGAGTAACCGACAGGGGCTGGGGACTGCACGAAGCCAGCACAAGGACTGCGAGCGCCGTAGCCTGCCACAAGATGCGCGCGCCCAGGCCCTGGAAACGACCAATCACCGATAGTCCTCGCGCACGGGATGGAAGACATCGATAATCCGACAGTCCGTCACAGCCCGACCCGCGTGCCGCGCGTCGGGAGGGATGACGACCACAGACCCGGGTCCGAGGCGCCGCGTCTCCCCCTCCACGGTCAGATCGAATTCTCCGCTCATGACATTCGTGACTTGCTCGTGTGGGTGCGCATGCTCCGGTAGAGGGACCCCCGGCTCAAACCGCCAGTAGGCGACAGTCATTCTCTCGCCGTGTACGAAGCGGGCCTCTGTCCCTTCCAGCAGTCCCCGGCTCTCCAACTCCGACAGGTCAAAGACGTTCATACGTGCTCCTTTTCATTACATCAGTCTGATGCCCCACATTCCTGCACGCGGTTTGAACTCTCACTCGAGACTCTACACTGATGCACTCTCCAAGAAAGAAACCAGACGGGCGAGCCCGATGTTCATATCTTCCCGCCCGAACCCGATGCGCACGTGGTTCCCATCGTCGTCGAACACCGTTCCCGGGAGGAGCAGCACACCCGCCTTCCTGACCAATCGGTCGCAGAAAGCCTCACTGTCCCCAGTCAACAGCCGAGGGAATCCGATCGGACCCGCGACCGGACGCTGCCAGGCGAATACGTCTTCGTGCTGCTCGAAGAAAGCATCCAGAAGCCGCAGGTTAGCCGTGATGATCTCCACACTCCGCCGCGCCAGCCTCTCCCGGTGGCGCAGGGCTACCTCCGCCAGGAACTCGCTCGGCGCACTGTTGCAAATGGTCGTGTAATCCTTCAAGGCTGCCATCCGGTGGAGGATGGTGGTGGCACGGGTTGCGATCCAACCGATCCGAAGACCGGCAAGTCCATAGCTTTTCGACATGACGCCCAGAGAGACTGCCTTCTCATAGACATCACAGGCTGCCGGCAGCCGATCCTCAGGGTGATACTCCGACTCCCGGTAGACTTCGTCCGAGAAGAGAACGATGCCACGTGCACGCAGGATATCAGTCATCTCCAGGAACTGCTCCCGGCCCATCAAGTAGCCCGTCGGATTGTGAGGAAGGTTGACCACCACGGCCTTCGTCTCCGGCCGCAGTCGGCCCACCAGATCGTCTAGATCGAGCGCCCAACCCCGATCCTCTCGAGCTGCCCAGCGGGTAACCCGACAGCCTATGCCGGAGGCCACTTCTGCCAGTGACTGGTAGCACGGCCAGTGAACAATCACGTGATCGCCCGGTTCAAGAAGGGCCTGCATGAAGAGGAATATCGCCTCCTCGGCCCCGCTGTGCACCAGAATCTCCTCCGCTGAGATCCCGGTGTAGATCCGACTGATCTCTCTTCTTAGTGACGGGCTACCCCGCGACTCGGTGTATCCTAGCCACTGTTCTGACAAACCCTCCTCAGCTCCAGGCTCAAGGGCGAGGACGCCGCCAACTGACAGCGACTCGCAGTCGGAGCAGCAGAGAAGGTGCTTGACGTCGAATTCATAGCGGGCGAAATACCGTTCGAGCTTGAATGGGGAAAGACGCATCGGTTGACCCAGCCTCCTGGATGTGCAGCCGCCTGTGAGCGTCCGCGTCCATCATGTGTGATTATACCCCGCCTCATCAGCGCAAACAACCAATCTGGCAGCGCGCTCTGTGCGGTGTGGTCGGCTCGTGGAGCCGGCGGGGCCCGAGGAGCCAACGATCCTTTCGTCCCGGCAGCGTTAGAGGATTCGCCGCCCCACGACGTCCCAGGCCCTCAACGTGATGTCGTGGGCTCGGCTCTCCACATATTCGTGCCGGAAGAGTGTCCATATCATGGTGTCGTGACGCTCACCTGCCGCGTCGATCGTCCGGTCACGGAGCGTCGCTTCGTGCGTGAAGCCGAGCTTGCGAGGAACCGTAGCACTGCGCACGTTGCGCGGATCGCAGTGGATTTCTACGCGAACCACATCGTCAAGCTCGAAAGCTATGCGCGTCAGAGCTCCCGCCGCCTCGGTTGCCAGGCCCTGATTGATGTGATCCGCGTGGATCCAATACCCGATCTCCCTGGCCCCTTGGCCTACCCGTGTATGGAGCCCACTGGAACCTAGGACCTTGTTCTCGTCAGGGGTGAACAGTCCGTAGACGAGATCCTTACCGAGATCGAACATCGCCCGCCAGCTACGGAGCCGGTCGATCTTGGCCTGGAGTTCCTCGGGTTCCTCGCTCGTCCATGGCATCCAAGGCCGCAGGTGCTCCAGGCTCTGGTCGATCGCTGTCTTGAGCATCTCGGCATCACGCGGGTGCCAGCAGCGGATGAGCAACCGCGGCGTACGAAGGCCATAGGCTGGCCCAGGCATTTTCGCCTCACCCATATCCCGACACCTCCAACTCCACATAGGCTGGATCTGGGTCTCGCTGCACGATCTAGCGTATCACAGCGACGAGAAGAGAGAAGAATCCGAACGCAACGCAGTAGATCGCAAACGGGTAGAGCCGTCGGCTCTTGAGGTAGCGGAGCAAAAAGTGAACGCAGGCCAGCCCGACCACAACCGACGCCACGAAACCCGCGGCGAGCGTGGCGGCTTGAGCCCTGAACCCTCCAGCCTGCACCAGGTCGACGACCTTGAGGAGGCCGGCACCCAGGATGATCGGAGTCGCCAGGAGAAAACTGAAGTGCGCCGCCGGATGTCGCTTCATCCCTCGGGCCAGGCCGGCGGCGATCGTCGACCCCGACCGCGAGATGCCCGGGAAGATGGCCAGGGCCTGCCCCACGCCGATGAACAAGGCGTCTAGGAAACCCAAGTCGTCCATGTCTCGCTCCCGGCGCCCCAGCCGTTCGGAGGCCGTGAGAAGCGCGGCGGTGACGAAAAGGAACACTGCCGCCGCCATCGGCCGCGCAAACATGCCCTCGAAGAAGTCCTCCAGGAAGAAGCCTACGAGAACGCCGGGCACGGTCCCCAGCAGGATCAGCCAGAGAAGGGTCGTGTCTGCCTCGCTACCCTCTGATGAATCGGAGCCCTCCCCTTCCGGCCCATTGTCTCGTCGCTTGCCCATCACGGACAGCCAAGCGCTCTCCGCCATAGCCAGCCACTCGCGCCGGAAATAGACGATCACCGCCGCCGCTGTGCCCCAATGGACCACCGCGTCGAAGGCCAGGCCAGGCGCCGGCCAGCCCAGCAACCACGGCACCAGGACCAGATGTCCTGAGCTGCTCACGGGCAAGAACTCCGTGGCGCCCTGAAGGACGCCTAGGAAGAAAGCTTGAAGGATACTCACTCAGTTCACTCCTCAGTGGTGGTACCGCCGCCTCGGGGGCCATCGCGGGGCAAAGCCGACGCCCTAGAAGGGCGGAAGTGCGTTTTGACGATCCCTGATCTGGATCATATGGTCGACGGCGCCCGGGTAGACGCGCTCGAAGTCGGTATGACTCCATTGCCCGGTCGGTCCCAGGGTGAAGGGACAAACGCCCCACACGAAATAGTCCTCGCTAAGCTCCTCGTCGTACCAGGTCAGGGCCCCGACGAGCGTCTCTGTGGCGGCCGACTGCTCGTCCCCGCAGTACCACTCGCTGACCACCAGCGGAATGATCTGGTCCGACGCCTTGAGCAGATGATAGAGATACCGGTACCGGAAATTGAGCGCGCCCGCCCCGTTCACGTCCGGCACCTCATCCTGGGGCGGTATCTTGTCGCCCCAGTACTGCGTCGGGTCGTGCGTCGTGAATGTGCCTTCGTGGAGCGCCAGAATATGGCCCCCGGCGCGAGCCCGGGCGAAAACGCCTGTCTCCACCATGGCCACCATTTCGTCCCACTCCGGTGTTCCAGCATTGAGGCTGAACAACGCCAACCGCAAGCCGTGGTGCTCTGCCGTGTCCATGGTGACTTTCTGAAGCTCGGCGAGCGCCGCATAGCCCTCGGGGCCTGGTGGGTCAGGTTCGTTGTACGGCTCCCAGTAGTCGATCGTGTCGTCGAGCCCGGGATTCGCGTCAAGCGTGTTCAAGATGCGTTCAATGGCCTCCGCCGCCCAGTACGCTATGTCATCGTCATCCCATCCCTCCACCCCGCCGCAGCCTTCCATACTCCACACCCGTCGGCCGATGACGATGCTGTCTGGACTCTGCGCCGCCACCTCCGCAAGCCATCCGAAGTCGTCCACCGCCTTGATCACCGAGAACCGTGCCCCCGCATCGGTGAGTTCCTGGGAGAATCCGGCCACTCCGTTGGACCGCAGGGCGTGAACCCCAATCTTGCTCCCCGTCGAGATCACATTGTAGGTCCACGGAGCTGGTTGAGGTGTCGGGTCAGTCCCTTCTCGAATCCCTAGCAGCGCCACGTCGTCCCAATAGGCATCATTGTGCTTGAGGGGCCAGCGTGCCCGGCTCCTGAGGAAAACCGTCGCGGTCTGTCCTTGGGCCGTGGCGCGGACCTGCGGAACCTTGTGGTAGACGTTGTAGATGAAGGCCTCCGGCCCCCACACCACAGAGTCGGCGAACGGGTCGGTACCTCCTGTGGGATCGATGCCCACTATGACGCTGAAGTTCCCCACCGCGTCATTCCACGGATCACCCGTTGGAGGAGGGACCTCCTCCGGCAGCAAGAAATGGCCTCCCCAGCCAACGCCGGCCGAGCAGTGCCCATCATCGGCACAGTTGCCATGCCCCGAGAAAGGATGGTTGCTCCAGGCATGCGCATACCCCGTCAGGGTGAGTCGCGAGCCCGGCACCACGCTGACCTGCTGCATGAGACCGGCGTCGTGACTGCGGTAGAACGTGAATAGGCGCGCCGCTTTCTCCCCGCTCCGCACACGGTAAGGGACGTGCACTTTCCGTATGTCCCCCAGCTCGGGCTGATCCCACGTGCCGGGGTCGTGCCGATACCAGGCCACCCACCCGGGCGGCGTGTGGAACTCCCCCTTCTCGGTCAAGTAGGGCTCCCCGTCGACCGGGAAGACTTTGACCCAGTGGGACGCCTCCTCAGCCCAATCGCTCTCGAAGCCGCCGTTGACCAGGAGATCCTCAACAGGGCCGCACGCGCCCCTATGCCCTGCAACCAGGGGCAGGGCCACCCGATGACCGCGGTTCACTCGGATGGCGACATCGTCGACGAACGCGCCACGGCCGACCCTTCTGTCGTCGTCGCTCACAAAGTGGAATCCGATCCGTACGGTCCCTGTGAGCCCCTGTGGTTCGCCCAGAAGGTCTGCCAGGGGCAGCCAGCCCCGCGTCCAGCCGCTGGTGGCGCCGGAGACGTACGTCCACGAGCCCGCTGGTTCCCAGCCGCTCCCAGCCCCGCTAACCTCCCTCACCACACCCCACCCGAACCAATCCCCTGAGCTCGGGGGCGACGCCGCCATCCGCAGTCCCCCCGTGGTCCCGGTCGCTGCCGACCCTTCGAGGCCTCGATCAGCCTCCAGCCACCACTCAAACGAGATCTCGGCATCCCAAATCCGTTCACCGAGTGCGTTGAGTTCGACGGGCTGAGAGATCAACCACGCGTCCATGTCGTCCGTGTAGTGGGATGTGCCAGTGAGGCTCCCCGCACACCAGGCGCTGCGACCACCGACGACGTGAGTGTACACACTCGTGCCCCAGCCATAGGAAGGGGCGCCGTCTCCGTCAGTAATGGACCAGCACGACGTGATGTCATCCGTGAAGATCTCCCGGAAGACGGTCCGCCACCCTTCCTCGAGAGACGTGCCCGACCTGATTCCAGTGCCGGGAGAACGTCCGCGCGCAGCACCGGTTGCGAGGTCCCGTGACGCCTTATCCTTCCACACACCCGCCGTCGTGGGTCTGCGAAGCGCCGCGAGCGTGAGGAACACGGTGGCGATTGCCACGATGCTGACGAGGCTAGAAGTCAGCCAGCCTTGCCTTCTAGGCCTCATCCGTCTCCTCGTCCGCGAGCCCACCTACCAGGGACTCTGACACCGGACGGGTCTTCAGCACGTCCTCTAGGCGCCCCAGCGAACCCGCGACAGTGCGCGACGAGGGTACCGCCTGGTCGCCTGCAGGCCAACCTTCGCGCTGTTGAGTGCGATCGCCGTCCGTCTCCTCCGTCTGATCGTGGAAGAGCAACTGCTGCGTCGGGAACGGCAGATCGATCCCGTGCCCAATCAGGCGCTCCTTGATCCTGGCGATCACCTCGCTCTGGATCTTGAGCACATTGGAGCGCACCGAATCCGTCCACCACCGGGCGCGGATGTTCACGCTGAAGTCACCCAGCTCGGCCACCAGCACGTCCGGCGCGGGATGCTCGAGGACGCCCTCGACCTCACCCATCACGTCCAACATCAGTCCCATCGCTTGGGCAATGTCGTCGCTGTAGCCGATCCCCACCCGATACTCGGACCGCCGGACAGGAAACGCTGTGTTGACAATCACGGACTCCGTGAAGAGGTGGGCATTAGGGATGACGACCCGGCGCCCGTCGTACGTCTTCAGCGTCGTCGCCCGCGTTTCCACATTTTCCACCGTGCCCTCGAAATCGTTGACGATGATTTGGTCGCCGATCTTGAATGGCTCGGTCAGCAAGAGGAGAATACCGGCCAGGAAGTTCTGGAGAATGTCGTGGAACGCGAAGCCTATGGCCACGCTGCTGATGCCGAGAAGCTGGATGAGTTGCCCCGGTTCGAAGCTCTCCACCGCGATCGTCAGCGCGATGAGGAGCCCTACGACAACAACCAGCCAACGCGCCAGTCGGGCCAGGACCATCTCCGCCCCTGGCGTCAGCTCCGCAGCCTG
Source organism: uncultured Anaerolineales bacterium (assembly GCA_964542755.1). Taxonomy (GTDB): domain Bacteria; phylum Chloroflexota; class Anaerolineae; order B4-G1; family B4-G1; genus SKLM01. Next base: position 45,091 of record CAZIWL010000004.1, on the reverse strand, counting down.
GGCCACCCGCCGCACAAAGGCTTTCACCCAGTTGGCCACGAAGTAGAAGACACCAAACACCACCAGCGCCAAGGTGATCTGCGGCAGTGCCGTCAAGAAGTTGATCGCCATCTCTTGTACCTGCATCCAGGCGTCTGCCCAAGCCTCTGAGATCCCCATGCCGCCTCCCGTGGCTGTCAGCGATCCTTCGCGTCTGAGGGTTGGCCCCTCTTTGCAATGGTGATGATGCCCAGGTACCCATCGACCGTCACCAGGTCCCCAGTCTGAATGCGCTCTGTGGCATCTGGGACGCCCGTCACACAGGGCAGTCCGTACTCCCTTGCGATGATTGCTCCGTGGATGAGCATGCCGCCCCGCCGCTCAACGACCGCGCTTGCCAGAGGCACCACGAAGGTCATGTTGGGGTCCACCGCATCGCAAATGAGAACCTCACCGTGCTCGAAGGTCGTCAAGTCTGACGCAGACTTGATGACTCGAGCCCGACCCTGCGCGAGCCCCGGTCCTGCCGGCTGTCCCACGATCTGACGCGCCTGCACGACCATATCGCCCACCGGTTCCTCGTCACCGGCCTCGTCCGGCACGAAGTCAGGATCGGAGAGAGCTCGCGCCACATCTCCTCGGCTCAGGTCTTCGGTAGCCAGTCTGTTGCGGTCCGACAGACGACGCAGTCCCACCTCAACTGCGACCTCCACCTGAGCCTCGATCCTACCTAGATAGATGTTGTCGTCGTCCCGCAGCCTGTAGCTCGTGCGGGCCAGATCGAGAAGCTCAGCCGCCCGGGTGCGTTCCTCCCCGGAGAAGTGATCCAGGTACGCGGCCTCCATGGCCTCCCGATCCCGCTGCCGGGTACGTGTTCGCCGGGGCTCATGCTCCGCCATCTCAAGCAAAACTCGCACGAGGCTGTCGGGCGGGCCGTCACACGTGCCGCTCCCCGTCATCGGGCAGGACAAGTCACCAAACTCATCCACGAAGCTGCGGACGTGCTCGGAGAACGCCTCGTTGATCCTTTCGAGATCCGCAGGTGGCGCCCCCTCCTCCAATGCCTCCCGCAGCTCTGCGTCCCCGCGTACCATGGACGCCAACGTCCCCAAGGTCTCATTCCTCGCCAGACTCGCCATATCGGTGCCTGCAAGGAGATCTAGGAACGCATAGGGATCGTCGGGGCGCACCGCGTCGTTGTAGACCTGTCCGAACAACCTGATGCCGTGGGCGAAGGGAATGAACGTCTCCCAGTAGACGTCCACCCACTGCTCGTAGATCTCCAGGCGGTGCTCGATCTCGTCTGACAACCGCGCGTCGGAGAGTCCCTCCACGGCCTCCGCGGCGAGAGCGTCCGCCTCCTCGATCATGCCTGGGATCAGCTCCCCCTCGATCCTCTCGCGCAGCGACGCCAGATTGTCGAAGCTCCGCCTCAGACTCAGGTACCAGCGTCGTCCATCATCGGACTCACTGCCGGCCGGGGTCGTCACCGGCCGGGACTGCAGCACAACCAGGCCTTCCTTCCCCCAGGTCCACTCGACGTCCTGCGGCCGTCCAAAAGCCGTCTCCAGCTTCCTGGCGTGCTGGAAGACCTGTTCTACCTCTTCCGCCGACAGAGGAGGCCGGGCTGAGAGAGGTTCGGGCAGCGGCTCGAGGACCACGCCCGTGTCACCGGCCACCATCCGCTCCTCCCTCGCCGCGGCCACGTGATGGAGCACTCGTCCGCTCTCGCGATTTAGGATCCATCGGTCGGGCTCCACGGTGCCGTCAACCAGACCCTGGTTCAGCCCGTAGACGGACTCTACCACCGCTTGAGCGTCGTCGTTTGGGCTCCGGCTGAACGCCACGCCCGAACGAGCGCCCCGCACCAGCTCCTGCACCGCGACGGCCATCGTGCTCTTGGTGACCTCCAAGCCCAGGTCTCGACGATATAGAAGGGCTGCATCCGACCACAGGGACGACCACACCAATCGCACGTGCTCGAGAACGGCCGGTATCCCCGTGACGTTCACGAACGATTCGTGGAGACCAGCGAAGGAAACCTCCGCCGAGTCTTCACCTGGGGCCGAGGAGCGGACCACCACCGGGCTCTCGCCGAACCGCTTCGTAAGTTCCTCGAACAGCTCGCGCCGCAGGTCATCAGGCATGTCCGTCTTAAGGAACATGTTCCGGATCCGCAGGGCTGCATCCCATAACTCCTCCCAGCGCATATCCGCGAAGTCCTTCCGGCTCAACTCCAGCTGGATGCGCTCGCGGAGCCCCGTGGCACGCACATAGCGTGCGTACGCCTCCGTCGGGATGCATACGGTCTCCGGCACGGGAATCCCGCGCCCCCACATCTGCGCCAGGGCGCGGCACTTCCCTCCGACCTCCACCTGGTCCATTCCTTTGACCTGCGAGAGGGGAAGTACTAGCATCATCGTTGCACGTGAAGCTCAGTGACCTCCTGGAAACGGCGCACCAGGTAGTAGCTTCGTACAGCAACTTCGAACAGGGCGATAGAGGGCGAGGAGGCGAACTCCTTGAGGTGCGGATGCTTCCGCAGATAGAGAGCCAACAACTCGCCTCGTTCCTCCTTTGGCACTTCTCTGGCGCGTCCCAGGACCGTCACAGCCATCGCTTGATGGATATCCGAGGGATCGTGTGACCGATCGTCGATGAGCAGCGCGACCCTGGGATCCGAGCAAAGATTGTCGTACTTACGGGTCGATCGGCCTGTCATCATCATGAGACTCATCAGATCCTCGGTCGCGGCGAACGCCATGAGGTTGGCATAGGGTTGACCGTCAGCTTCGGTCGTGGCCAGCGCTGCCAGCCCCTGCCGGGCGAATAGACCGCGCAGGGCTGTCTCAACAGACGCTTTTTCTTTCAAGTGCTCCCTCCCGGGGTGTCTGACGCCCTCAGCTCATCTATCTTACGCACGTAGGCCTCAATGTCGAACTTCCTCTCCAGGCCGCTTGCGCTCATGTACCGCACTTTCCCATACACCTCTCGCTCAGCCCAGGCTCGATCGTGCTTCCCAAGGCACCAAGAGACACCCGCATACCCGTTCGGATCTCGACCGTCCAGCTCATACCGGTTGTTGAGCTCCAGGGCCACTCGCATGGCAATCTCTGGATTTGGCGTCCACTCCAGGATCTTCTTGCCCCAGTACATGCGCATATAGCCGTGCATCTTACCGGTGAGCACCATCTGTCGTTGGGCCGCATTCCAATACGGATCGTGCGTCGCCGCGCTCTCGAACGACTCCATGTCGTAGACGTGCGCCCGTCCATCGCCGGCATGCTCTTGGAGCGTCTCCCGGGCCCAGTCCGGGAGCCCATCCAGCGAGTCATAGTTGGGATTGTACAGACAGAAGTTCATGCTCAGTTCGCGGCGGACAATCAGCTCTTCTAGATACGCGTCCCTGTTCTCCTGTCCGGCCCTCTCAGCGTGCCGGACCCGGAGGGCGACCTCAAGCGGCGAAATCTGTCCGAAGTGGAGATAAGGACTCATATGCGAGAGGTAGTCCTGACTGGGGTCGTTTCGTTCTTCGTCGTACCTGTCAAGCTTCTTTTCGATGAACGTATCCAGCAGTCTGTGGGCTTCGGTCGCTCCGCCCTGGAAAGCGTCGACCCATGTGGCGCCGCGGTTGACGCGCATCCTCTCGAGAAGGGCCTCGACGTCCTCCAGCGCCAGCCCGCAGTCCACCATGTCCAACGTGCCTCGCTCGAGCTCCGTCTCCTGAAGAGGGCTGAGAAACGAGTCGAGATGATCGTGGATCTTCGGGCGGATCGTGTACGCTGCGTATTCCTCCTTTGGAGATGCCGTCTCAACGGGCACAACGACGTCGGTCTCAACCTGCACCAGGGGGCAGGCGACGCGTCGCGCCACCCGCTCTCTCCAGCGCCTTTCGACACGCAGATACCCTCGGTCGACCACCACCATGGCGGCGGCGTTTGCCGTGTCACGGACGGCCTCAACCGGCGGCTCCAGGCGGACCTCCAGGAGAATGCCGCGCTTCGCCAGGGCCTCTTTCGTCTCCCGCAGTCCCTCGAGCATGAAGGCGTACGAGCGCGCGTTCGCGTCCGGGAAGCGCTGCGTGATGCCGAACACCGTCAGCAGCGGCAACTCTCTTCGGTTAGCCTCCCGAATCGCGAACTCCAGGGCGTGGTTGCTTGCGGACCGCTGCGCCCGCTGCATCCAGTAGAGCACGTACGAGCCGTCGCCGCGGGCCTCACGATCGTTGAGAGTCTGCACACGCTCGCCGTGGATCATTCCACCTCCTCAGCTCGCCAGAATCCGGTCGCGTATGCAGCCGGCCTGCTGGCGAATCGACTGTCGGGCCTCCCCATCCAGCCTCTTGAGATTATGCAACTGAAGGCCCATCCGGGGGTTTCCGCTGAGCCGCTCCCGATGGCGCATCAAGAAATCCCAGTAGAGCGTGCTGAAGGGGCACGCCTCCTCACCGACCCGCCGCGACGGATCGTACTGGCAGTCAGCGCAGTAGTTGCTCATGCGGTCAATGTACCGACCGCTGGCGCAATACGGCTTGGTCGCCATCACGCCTCCGTCGGCGAACTGGGACATCCCCAGGGTGTTCGGCAGCTCCACCCACTCGACCGCGTCGACGTAAACGGCGAGATACCACTCGTGCACCCGCCTCGGCTCGACGCCCAACAGGAGTGCGAAGAGTCCCGTCACCATCAGACGCTGAATATGATGGGCGTAGCCGTACCGCATGGTCTGATTGATGCACTGACGCAGGCAGACCATGTCCGTCTCGCCGCTCCAATAGAACGCGGGCAGCGGCGCGTCCGCGCCGAGTTCATTCCGCTCGATGTAGTCCGGCATATGCAGCCAGTAGACGCCCCGCACGAACTCGCGCCACCCCAGAATCTGCCGTATGAATCCCTCGACCCCGTTGAGGGGTGCCACGCCATTTTGATAAGCATCTTCCGCGGCCTTCAGCGCGTCTCGGGGATCCAGCAGCTTGAGGTTGAGGGCAGAGGACAGCCGCGAGTGGTAGAGATACGGTTCATCGGCCCACATGGCGTCCTGGAAGCGGCCAAAACACGTTAGTCGCTGCTCCACGAAGTCCTCGAGAGCCTCTGATGCGTCCTCAGGCGTGACCGGCCAGTCAAAGTGTGTCAGATCACCCGGGTGATCCCCAAAAAGCCTCTCCACCAGCCTGAGCACTTTCTGAGTGACCTCGTCCGGGGGGAACTCCTTCGGAGCCAGTACCTGCCCAGGGCCCTCCGTGCCGAAGCTTTGCCGATTCTGGTCATCATAGTTCCACGATTCGCCTACCGGGTCATCGTCTTCCATCAGGACACCGCTGCGGCGCCGCATGGTACGGTAGAAATGCTCCATGATCAGGCGCTTTCTACCCTCGGCGAAGGTCCCGAAGTCTTCGGTGGAGCAGAGGAAATGCCTATCCGGGCGGATCGCAAAGGGCGCCCCCTCGGCATCGCTCGCCTCTTGAAGGGCTTCCTGAACGCGCCACTCGCCAGGACGCACGACAATGACCTTCTCAGGCCTCCACGCCTTGATGGCCCGCCGCAGCTCGGATGCGAGGCTTCCGCGATTGGTCGGATCGTCCATCTCCGTGTAGTCGATCGTGACCGAGTCCTCCCCGTCGCCTATCAGTCGGTCCCGGAAATGCCGCATCCCGCTGAGGAACACGGCTATGTGCGGTTTCGTGGACCAGACATGCTCGGCCTCTTGAGGCACCTCGGCCATCCAGACGACGTCAAGCCGGCTGTCAAAACCGTCGAACGCCGCCGAGTTCAAGTCGAGTTGATCCCCAAGGACAACCACCAGGTTTCGAACGGGTTGTTGCACGTCCTCCTCCACGACTCGGCCGTCCCTCCTCAAGCTAGATCACCCTGAGAACTTCGATCCTAGCGGAGATGCCACTGTACTCGTGTCGTCTGGTGTCTGAAAGCGCCTCCGTCTCTGAACCAGCGGGCCGATGGGCCAGCGGCGGCTCTTGGTGGGAACCCATGGCGATGGGTGCCCGTTGGCAAGAGAGGAATATCGCCACGCCCCATCGGCGCTGAGCGTCTGAGGATTGTATCAGCAAAGGAAGGGTGCGTCAAAGGAGAGTCGCCCGCACCATCCTTCGATCAAGACTTACCTCCTCACATAGGCTGGACAGCAAGGGCGATGATGCACGTACGCCCCAAGCGTGGAGGTGCTTGGGCGTGGTCCTTCTGGCTGCGACGTGCCCCACGTCCGGACTCTAGCCAACGCCGGAACGGGGGAAACCATCCGATTAGAGGTCAAGCACTCCGCTCTCGCCCTCCTCATGAGCCTCCAGCACGCGCTCCGCGAGGGCCTTCGGCTCCACAGCCCCCCGCGGTACCGAGAACGGTACTTTCTCCCAGAGGTCCGTATCCACTGCCTTCGGTCTGACGACTGTCACACGGCGCCCACGCTCCTCCTTTCGGAGCACGTCGGCAAAGGCCTCAAGGCCAGCCTTGGCCGACGCATAGGCTCCCAGCCCTGGCAGGCGCAACCGTTCGCTGACGCCACCCAGGAAGACCAAGTGAGCGTCGTTGCCCAGCAACGGAAGACTGAAATGCGCCGCGAGGTAGGCCCCTGTCAGATTGGCGTTGAGGATTTGCGCCCAATCCCCAGGCGCCATGTCTACCACTTTCTGCGAGAGGATATCGCCTGCCGCGTAGATCCAAAGGTCAACATTGTCGACCAGCTCGCTGACCTGCTCCACGGCAAGGCGCACACTTTCGGCGTCCGCCACGTCCATCTCGATCACTTCGGTGGCTCGGTCGGTCACCTCTTCAGGAACACGGGCCAGGGCGATGACCTTCCAATCCCTAGCCGCGAGTTGCTCCACAAGTGCCGTCCCAATACCCCCGCTCGCTCCCCAGACCATCGCCGTCTTCATCAGCAACCTCCCTACCTGTTCCGATCACATCAACGCAAAGGCGCGGCCTCGGCGTACTGCCCCGACCGCGCCTAGCGCTTACCCGAGCGCTCGAATGGCCTACTCCGACATCTTGACCATCAGCCCTGCGATCACCCTCCGCTCATCGGGCGAGGCCGCAGCCCACATCTCCTTGAGGAGCTCTTCCTCCGGCGTCGCCGGACAGACCTTCTCCGCCAGGAAATCGCCGATTTGGGTCGCTAGACCCTCCATCTCCTCTTCCGACATGCCCACCTTCTTGCCCACGCTGACGGCCCGGCGAAGGTTCTTCCGCCACTCGGCCCAATCCCCCACGTATTCCATCATATTGATGCATTCAAGCTTCTTGTTGACGTCCATCTCGCCCCCTTCACCCCGCGCACATGTTACCAGTCCCATTCCATCACTAGTCTGAGTATACCACACCTTCTAGTATTTGTCAAGTATTTGTCGATCGCTTTGGGCAACCCCCGTCATCTCTCAGGCGTTCCAGCCCCGCCTGATGGGCCAAGCCTCAATCCTGCCAGGGGGCATCCGCTCGACGAGAAAAGTGCCTATCCCAAGGCACCGTCCGTCAAGGAGGCTGCTATCTGGGTGAAGGGGTGAGTCCGCGTGGCGGGCAACCACGGGGGTCCTTGGGCATGCGCGCGGCGGACCAGGCGTCTTGATTGGCATTCAGGAAAGCGAATCGGCGGAGGTTGGCCCTACTGGCAAGCCTTGAGCCGCGCGGAGACCGCGGCCGCGATCTGTATCGTCTGCAGGTGGATCCGTACGGTATCTCGCACGTCCCGTGAGTAGCCGCCGCCCATCGCGACCGCCACGGGAATCCCAACTTGGCCGCAGCGCTGGAGAACGAGCTCGTCCCGCTCAGCTAATCCACCTTTGGTCACAGCCAGTCTGCCGAGACGATCGTCCCAGAAGGGATCCGCTCCAGCCAAGAAGATGGCGAGATCAGGACTCGAGCTCGCGAGCGCCTGGTCCACCCCCCTGCTCCAGGTCGCCAGGAAGACATCGTCGCCCGCCCCGTCCTCGAGCCCGATATCCAGGTCGCTTCGCTCCTTGCGCAGAGGGAAGTTGTGCGCGCCGTGGAGGGAGAAGGTGAAGACCGTAGGGTCGTCCGCAACCATGGCCGCCGTGCCGTTGCCTTGGTGCACGTCACCATCGAGAACGACAGCCCGGTGGATTTGACCCACGGCCTGCATCTCCCGAATGGCAATCACCACATCGTTGAACAAACAGTACCCTTGTCCGTGGTCCGGAAAGGCGTGGTGCGTACCGCCAGCCAGATTGACGCCGACGCCATCCTCCAGCGCGGCACGACACGCCGCGATGGTACCTCCCACAGAGCATCGTGCGCGTTGGACCAGCTCAGGTGACCAGGGGAAACCAAGCCGTCGCACCTCCCTCTCAGAGAGGCGGCCCTCGGCGACTTTGGTGAGATACGATCGATGGTGCGCGCGGAGGATCTGCTCGTCAGTAGCCGGCTCCGGGACTATGATTTCGACCGTACCCAGCAGGCCGTTCTCGATCACGGCCTCCCGCAACAGCCGATACTTCTCCATCGGAAAGCGGTGGCCCCGTGGGAGGAGTATCGTGTGTCGATCGCAGGCGAAGGCCTTCACACTGCCCTGCCCCCTCCCCTTCCCGCGAGCACATCAGGCTCCCTCGCCGATGGGGAGGTGATGACGCCACCGTCAGGTCGGCATTCGGGGCCAAACGTGGACGCACTGTCAGGACCCTGAACCACCATGCCCCCGCTATTCCAGCTCCATGTAGCGCTTGCCCAGAGCTCGATACGGAGCCCATTTGCCAGGCTCGATCTGGATCCAGATGTCCTCTCCCGACAGGGAGACCACGTTCACCCGGTCGCCTTCGTGCAGCTCCCCTACCTGTTCGTAGTTCATCCCGGGACCGCTCCGAACGCGGAGGCGCTCCACGGCGACCCGGGCCTTGAGTCCCTCCAGGGGTGGCCCCTGGTCGGTGGCCTCCGCGTTCACATAGGCCAGAAGATCCTCCTCGTCCCCGTTGAATCGGTTCAGGTCGGTCGCGGGACCGATCCCCGTTACCTGCCCGCGATCCGAATACTGCCAAAGCCTCCATGTCTTCCAGCCGCGTGGAAGGGTGGGCTCCTGGACCCCATAATGTGCCACCCAGAGATCGTAGTCCCCCCATTCTGGGCGTTCCTCGACGTGGCGGTCCCAGAACCAGCGTGCCGTGTAGATCACCGGCTTCCGCCCGCTCTCGTCCTCGACCATCTCGGCGCACGAAGCGACGCACTCAGTAATGCCCTCGGAGCTGACGTCACGGCTCAGCTCGACGTCGAGAACGAGCGGCAGGTCAGATTGACGGCCATCCAGAACCTCGAAGAATCGATCCATCTGCGAGTCCGCCGGTCGTTCAGGCGCCACCACGTGGTAGGCGGAGACCAACAGCCCGGCCTCCTGGGCCCCGTCCCAGTTGACGTAGAATCGCGGGTCCGTGTAGTAGTTTCCGATGGTGGCGCGGATAGCCGCGAAGTGGTGGCCGCCTTCGGCCACCCGATCCCAATCGATCCCTCTCTGCCACCTGGAGACGTCAATTCCGGGTACGAGATCCATTACGGTCTCCTCTCCAATTGGACCTGGCGAAAAGTGATTCTGATCTCGGTCCATTATCGATGACGCTCGTGCTTCGCCCCTGACACGTGCGGTCCGGCTGGCGTCCCTGCCCGGGCCCTATTCATGCCTCAGCGCCTCGCGCCGTGCCTGTCGGTAGAGCCTGGTCAGGTCGCCTTGAATCCTCTGTACCGTCATGGCGCGTCGGGTATCGCCCTCGAAGGACACCCTCCCCGACATCGCGGCACGAGCAGCGTTGATGGTGCCCGTCAGCATCCCATCCAACACCTCCGCATCCATCTCCAACCGGACCTCGACCGGCTCAGGGGGCATCCCGACGCCACCCTTCACGCCGCCCTCCACGAAGGTTAAGTAGAACGACAAGTCGGAGTCACGCAGCACGTACTGGGTCGTCACCTTGCGCCCGTCCGCGAACCCACGCAGGGCGGGATCATCGATGGCGAGGTCCACGAAGCGCTCTAAGATAAGCTTCATTGCATCAGCGGGGAGGGAATCCAATGCCTCGTACCCACCCTCAACTCGTCTCCCGCGTCCCAGCAACCGCCCAATCAAGCCGAATATGCGCTCAGGTAGCCCCCGGTCCCTCTTTCGCTCTGGACGGCGGTCAGGAGCTACGCCCCTTCGGCGCAGCTGGGGGCCCAGGCCAGGGCTCCCTCGGAGTGCCTCACGCAGGTCCCGCTCAAGCTCGTAGAGTGGCAGCGATCGAGCCGATGCCTTCAGCATGTCGAGCGTGGGCGCCCCTTCCTCCTGCTCAGCCTCCCATTCCCGCGCGAACGCACCGCTTCGAATCTCCTCCAGCCCCTCCAACATCTTCTCCCGCAGCCCCGGTAGTTGGAACCGCATGCCGCGGGTCATCGATCCGTACTGGCTCGTCCGACTGTGAAGCTGGCTCTGCTCTACAATGCCCATCTCGGCGATCTTCGCCATCGTGTAGGCGAACTCACCCGACATGTAGAGCTCCAGCAGGACCGCGGCGGGCGGATACCCCTCTTCCAGGAGCAGCTCGACCGCAGTCGTCAACACCCTTCCGAAAGCGGGGCCGAAGCACTGCTCCGTGAAGAGATCCAGCTCTGCCTCCTCCGCGAATGACACCTCGACCACACCAGCGCGGGTCGAACCGATGCCTTTCGCGATGGCCAGGGCTATCCCCCTCGCCTGGCCCGTGTAATCCTGCTCGACGCCCAAGAAGGATGGGAAGCCGCTCCCGGCCACGTAGTGGTCGCGCACCCCTTGGCCGATCATCCGGGGCGCGACGAGCACCACGTCAATGTCCTTCGGCGGCCGGAGCAGGCCGAAGGCAATCGCGTATCCCGAGGAGAAGACCAGCACGTCCCCGGGCTTGAGCCCAGGCACCACATCCCGCTCGAATGCGTTTGGCATGACCTCGTCAGGGATCAAGAAGAGGAGGACGTCGGCTTCGACGGCAGCTTTCTCGATCGCCACGACTCGGAGACCATCGGATCGCGCCCTCTCCGCGTAGGCATCATCCCGGTTACCCACGATGACCCGGAGACCGCTGTCCCGGAGATTGAGGGCCTGGGCGCGGCCCTGGTTCCCGTAGCCGATGACCGCGATGGTCTTGTCGTCCAAAAGGCCCAGATCAGCGTCTGCGTCGTAGATTAGCTCCATCTCTCCGTCTCCTACAGATCCTCGAGGAGGGTCGACAGCCCCAGTGACGCAAGTAGCTCCGGGGTGGGGACGCCGGTAGGGTCGTAGCCCATGCAGTTGAAGTAGTCTCGTTTCATCGCCTCCATGTCCAGGGTGACACCTCGCAGAGGTCCTTCTTCGAGCGGAGGCCTTCCTAGCGCTCGCGGGGGCAGCTCGAAGCCAGTCGCGGGGAGACCTTCACGGAGGTTGAATGCGTGGCGCAGCACTTGGATGCGGTGGCCTGCTTCGAGCATATCCTCCAGGCTCCACCCCCACCCCGTCGCGGCGTTGAGCCAGTCCAGCAGCGGCGGCTCGCTCATCACCAGCGAGAACATGCACAGCCCGGCACAATTCAACACCTGGAGGTACCGGTTCAGCAACGCGAACTCCGTGCCCTTGTTCTCATATGCATACCGTTTGGGCGGCGAAAGCCCCTTATCGGCCAGCATCGTTCGCAAGATCGGGGCATCCAGGATGCCGCCGTTCGCCGTGTTGTGGCGGCCCGGCGTCGGATCCACGGCGTAAGCTAAACCCAGCCCCGGCTCGTATCGCGAATCGTGCATCGGCAGCTCTTGCCCGCCGGCGTGCATCGCGAAGGAAGGGGCTTCTCCGCCGATCCGCTCGGCAGCCCGCTTCACTCCATCCGCCAGAAGATCGCCGATGCCCTCACGACGCGCAATCAATCCGACCAGATGGACCACAGCGTCACCGTTGCCCCAGGAGAGTTCCACACCGTCGCCCAGCACCCGATCGATCAAGCCGTACTCGGCGCACTCCATCGCGAAGGCAGCTACCGTACCCGTTGAGATCGTGTCCAGACCGTAGCGGTCGCACAAGCTGTTGACCTTGACGATGGTCTCCAGGTCATCGTTGAGCAGCAGCGGCCCAAAAGCCGCCAGTGTCTCGTACTCGGGCTTGTGCGCCTCCTCCACCTGGTACCGCTCCCCGTCCATGTGGACGATCCCACCGCAGGCCACGGGACAATAGCGGCACCCGTAGTTCTTCACCTGGTATTTGATCACCGCCTCGTCACTGACGCGCTTGCTTTGGCGGAGCGGGAAGTCGCGCGCACCTACACCCCGCCAGTTCCAGACCGGGGCATCCCCCACTTCGGTCGTGAAGGCCGTGGCGCCGCTGGTACCATACTTCTTGTACAGGTAGATGATCGTATCTGCCGGGCCCGACGGCTTGATCCCGATCACTCTGATTACGGGAGCGAACGTCTTCGTGCACCCGAAGAGCACCCTCGAGACGGGTGAGGATGGCTTCTTGAAGATGCGCCCGTAGTCCCGGCTGACCTCGGTCAGTGTCTCCTTATCGTGGAGGTGCACCCGCTCTCTGCCCCGGGCCACCACGGCCTTGAGCCGCTTAGCCCCCATCACAGCGGCAAGGCCAGAGCGGGCCGCGGCGCGGCCCCCGTCCGTGATGATGGCCGCGATCAACGATTGGTTCTCCCCGGCCGGCCCGATCGTCACCACCTGCGCACCGCGGCCTGTCCTCTCCTTGAGCCGTTCCTCGGTCTCCCACGTATCCAGGCCCCAGAGTGGTCCCGCATCCTCGATCGACGCGCCGTTCTCATCGATCATCAAGGTCACCGGTCGCTCGGCAACACCCTTCACAAGGACGCCGTCCAGGCCTGTGGACCGAAGGACGGGGCCGAAGTGACCGCCGCAATTGGCATCACCCCATCCCCCGGTGAGCGGGGACTTGGCCACCACCATAAACCGCCCTCCGAACAGGACCCCAGAACCCGTGAGCAAGCCGGGGAGGAATCCGAGGATGTTTTCGGGCCCCAGCGGGTCGGCCCCAGTCGGCATCCGCTCGTAAAGGAGCTTGACGCCCAGCCCGTATCCGCCCAGGACGTCCCGGTAGGCGGACTCGGGCAACGTTTCGACCCCCAGCACTCCCCGCGAGAGGTCAACGACGAGCACCCTTCCAAAGTATCCTCCAGGCACAATCTACCTCGCTTTCTCACCACTCGGATCCGCTTCAAGCCTCAGTGCCCCGCCCGTCTCAGAAACGGTTTCGATATCGAGTCGAAGCACGGCGGTCAACCGGCAACGACACGGGCAGCATCGACACGGAACCGCCGGAGACGCAGAGTTGCAGGTACAGCACGGATGATCGCGCGCATCCTCACGTAAGGTTTGCCGCTGACCGTCCCCTTCGGAAAGAGTATACTCTTACCCCCCCGCCCTGACAACTGGGCTGCTTCTCCATGCAAGGCTCACGCCTTGACATGGCTCGGGAAGACCGTACAATCCGGCCCGTTGGTTCGTCAATCAATCTCCCATTATCCGACCAGCGCACACCGAGCGCAGCGTTATGAGACCCATCGCATTCCGACGGACTGAGGACCGCCACTTGCCCCTGACCCTCCCGACAGCCTGGCGCGCTATCGCCGAGAGTGACGTCAAGCCGCCGCCCCCCGTTGCGGAACTCAGGGCGGCGGTTCGAGGCACACTGAACGCCCCGATCGGGTACCGCCCCTCCGGGACCTGGTCGGCCCGAAGACCGCCTGCCAGAGCCGGTTCCCGCCCGTCATCTTCGACGACCAGGAGCAGCTTTTCGACGGCGCTGACCAGCTCGCAGCACGCACCAGCCGGAGGTTGTCATCTCTCGCCATGGTGGCGTTGGCTTCCCAGTCGTGGTTGACCCAGACATCCAAGGAGCCCCCGTCGATGTCCAGTGAAATCCAACCTAGATATCCCTCGATACCCGTCACACTCTTCATCTCCATCGCCCTACTGCTAGGGTGCGCTTCCCCTGGCCAGCCAGAAGCGGGGACACAGGGAGAAGACCCGTCAGTGAGCGGCGCGCTCCAGCCTACGCTGCACTGGCAGGGCGAGATGGCTGGCGAGGTGACACGCCATTCGGTCATTCTCCGCGCCCGGCTGGCAACCAAACCCACGGCCGCATTCGGGGATGTACAGGGACAACCCGGCGTGGCAGCCTTCGCCCTATCGAAGGACCCGGGCTTCCAGGATGCTCTCCTCACCGACTGGACGGAAGCCACGGATGAGGGCGATTTCATCGTCAAGCAAGCCATCCAAAGCCTTGACGCTGGCTCGCGCTACTACTACAGGATGCTCTCGGGGCCCGACCCGTCCTCCGCCCAGGCGGGGCCCACCGGCACGTTTCGCACCCTGGACGAAAGGGGCGTCGCCCGCGAGACGCGGCTCATCGCCGTCACCTCCATGCACCGTTACAGCTTCCGAGCCACAGTACTGAGGGACTTCCGTTTCCGGCAGAGGATACTGGGCTTCCCCTCGCTGGAGACCATCGTCGCAAGGGAGCCCGACTACTTCGTGAGCACCGGGGACAGCGTCTACTACGACTGTCCTGCCCTGGGCCGTGCTCGAAAGCAAGAATCGATGCGCGCCAAGTGGCACAAGCAGTTCGCCACCCCGCGGTTCAGAGCCCTCTTCCGGGCCGTGCCCAGTTACTGGATAAAGGACGACCACGACTACCGGTACGACGACGCCGATCCCTACGGAACCATCGAGCCGCTACCTGAGGTCGGTGCAAGCGTTTTCCTGGAGCAGGTGCCGGTTGTCGACCCCTTTGTTCAAGACGCCGTCACCTACCGGACCCACCGGATCAACGACCTCCTGCAGATCTGGCTCCTCGAGGGACGTGACCACCGAGATCCCAACATAGCCGATCCGGGGCCTGGCAAGACCATGTGGGGTGAGGAGCAGAAGGCGTGGCTGCAAAGTACGCTGAAGGAGAGCGACGCGACATTCAAGATTATCATCTCCCCCACGCCAATGGTCGGTCCCGACGACGCATGGACCGGCAAGCAGGGCGGATTCCTGGCCCCCCTGTTTGGCGGCAACCCCGTAGGGCAGGCAGGAGATCGAAGGAAGCGAGATAACCACACAAACCCCTTCGGCTTTCGGGACGAGGGAGAAGGTTTCTTCGACTGGCTACTCGACCAGGATCTCGACGAGAAAGAGGTCTACTTTGTCTGCGGGGATCGCCACTGGCAGTACCACTCGATCCATCCGTCGGGCTTCGAGGAGTTCAGCGCTGGCGCCCTGGTGGACGGCAGCTCGCGTCTAGGCCCGCAGCCCGGGGATGAAGGATCCACCGATCCCGAGGGGAGGATTTCCCAACTCTATCAGCAGAAGGAGCCTGGTGGGGGCTTTCTCGAGATCATGGTCTCCCCTTCGTCCGGGGAGACCCCGCCCACCCTCGCTTTCACGTTCTACGACAAGCACGGAACTCAACTCTACCACGTCGGACGGGAGGCACCGTAGGTTGAGCAGCCAGCGCGGCCGCTCAATCTAGTCCACAGCCCGCGTGCCCTTCCCGTCATCACGTTTGGGCGCTCGAATCTCGTAGTGACCCTCCACCACGGGACCTTCGTCCTCGTCCACCACACGCCATTCCTCAATCCGTGCACCCAGCTTCTCCAGGTGTTCGCGGACCACCTCTGGAGGCGCCAATTCGATGAATAGCTTCACGCCCAGGATGACCACTGCCAGGTCATCGACCTGATTGAGCCCCATCGGGGGAAAATCCGGCAGGATGTCGATCGGAGACAAGACGTAGGCCAGGGCCGCCGGCGGGACGATCTTGGTCCACAAGGGGACCCGGTTGTCCACGAACAGACGCCAGGCCAGTCGAAAATCCCGCAGTCCTTCCCGGAGCCAGGTCAGAACCGTCGCCTCTTCCTCTCGCTGCGTTTCCATCGACCGTCGATCCTCATTCATCGCACCACACCTCACCTTCAACAAACAGCGACCATGCCCACCAGGACCATGCCCACCAGATTATAGCCCTCGCACATCAAACGGCAACCATAACGAGAACCGTCTGTTCCTTCTCTCGCCCTCCGTATATAATGTCTGAACCATGCCTGTACTCCAACAGAGCCTGCTGGACACAGAGCGGCTGCGTCTGGACGTCATTGCCAAGTTCTGGGAGATTCCTCTGACGAGCCACCGCCGCCGTGAGATGGCGTTACAATTGGCAGAGGCGATGCCCTCTCCCGAGGCCGTCGCCGCAGCCCGAGCAAAGCTGACCAACGACCAGCGCGAAGCCCTGCGCACTGTCGCCGCCGGCGGAGGCACGCTGCCGCAGCGCGTCTTCGCCCGTCAATGGGGAGACATCCGCGTGATGGGACCGGGCCGCATGGATAGGGAGCACCCCTGGGAGAACCCTGTCTCCCCTGCCGAGGCCCTTTGGTACAGCGGCTTCCTCTTCAAGACCTTCGCCGAGGGGTCTGATGGGGCCTACGAGGCCGTCGCCATTCCTGCGGAGATCCTAGACCTTCTCCCGGCGCCGGCGGAGGATACGGCGGCCCTCTCGCTAGACCCCGCTTCGCCTCCTCCCATCGTCAATTCGGCGGGGGCCGAGCTCCTCGAAGATGCCTGTACATTCCTGTCGTACGTCCACAACCATCAACCAGCTTACTCGTCTGAAGGAACGTGGTCCGCCCGGCACAACAAGCAGCTGTTGCCGCGTTTGTTGCACCAGACTCGAGATCGATTCCACTTCCTCCGCCACCTCGCCAGTCGGATCGGCTGGGTCACCGATCAAAATGCCAGAAGGGCCAGCCTGGTACCCGACGCAGTCACTGAGTGGCTCACCAGTCAGCCCAACGAACAGCGACGGCTCATGTACGTGAGTTGGCGGGACGATCCGACGTGGAACGATCTCTTTCACGTCCCTACCTTGCAGCCTGAGGATACGGGAGCGTGGCGGAACGACCCACTTCTCGCCCGCGAGGCAATCCTAGCGCATCTCGCCACCTGCACGCCCACGTCCTGGCTCGAGATCGAGCGCTTTGTCGGAGAGATCAAGCGGGTCGATCCAGACTTCCAGCGTCCGACGGGGGACTATGAGACATGGTACATCAAGGACGACGTCACGGGCGCATACTTGTCAGGATTCGAGAGCTGGGACGCAGTCGAGGGTCGACTGATTCGGTACCTGCTCACCGGGCCCTTGTTCTGGCTGGGCCTCATCGACCTTGGTACAGAAAAGCCCGGTCAGTCCCCCCGCGCCTTCCGCCTAAGCGATGCAGGAGCGGCTATCCTAGGTCTCAGGGAGCAGCCCGTCCCTACCGAGCCGCCGACCATCCGCCTGCGCTCGGGCTTCCAGCTACTGGTGCCCATCGGACGCAGGTATGAGCGCTTCCAGGTCGGCCGCGTGGCCGAATGGCTCGACAGTGGTGAACGGTACCGCTACCGGCTCACCCCAGCATCTCTCCAGCGGGCCAAAGAACAGCGTATCACCATCCCCCGCGTGCTGACATTCCTGGAGGACCACCTTCAGGGACCCGTGCCCCGCCATATGAGGGAAGCCCTGACCCAGTGGGACGAACGCGGTACGGAGGCGAGCTTGCACCAGGCCGTGCTCCTTAGAACGACCAACGAAGCCATCATGGAGCGGGCCCTAGCGTCGGGGCGCGTGGCGCATCTGGTAGAGGAGCGCATCAGTCCCACAGCGGTGGTCGTCCGCCGCGGCGATTGGCCAGAGATGATCGAGGCTTTGGAGCAGCTGGGACTGCTCGCCGATGCGCAGGACGCAGCCGAGTGATACCGCCGTCGGGTGCCTGGACCTCCAAGGAGCAGCCCCCCTTGCCCCAAACCCGAGGCTCCGTCGGCTCCCCAGACCCCTGGGGCCAGACTTCCCGCAGGCACAAGCGTAACTCGGCTAGCGGATCACGGCGCCAGACCGGCTCCATGTCGTCTGCCGTGCTCGCTAACTCATAGGAGAGCCGATGCCCGAAACGACGAACCAGTCCACACCCGACCAGGTATTCTCATCCGTTTCATACTTCACTGACCTGCCTTCCGACCTCCTGGACGTGGTGGCAAATGCCGCTGTGCGCCGCGCCTATCAGGCGGACGACATCGTCTTCTTCGAGGGCGAGCCAAGTCCCGGCCTCTACCTCGTCCAGGACGGCTGGCTCAAGGCCGTTCGGACCTCAACCGACGGCCGCGAGCAGGTGCTCCGCTTCATTGGACCGGGAGAGGTGATCAACGAAGTGGGCGTCTTCGCCGGTGATCGGAACCCGGCCACCGCTATCGCCCTGGAGTCCTCCACGCTCTGGCTGATCGACCGCCGCACCATCCGTCACCTCCTGGACGACTATCCTATGCTGGCGCGTCGGGTCATGGAAAGCCTCGCTCAACGGGTCCTCCACCTCGTCTCAATAGTGGAGGATCTCTCTCTGAGGACCGTGGAGGCTCGACTGGCGCGACGCCTCTTAGATCAGGCCGAGGGTAAGACCCTGCGGCGCCGTCCGTGGGCCACCCAGGCGGAGATCGCCGCACGACTTGGCACCGTGGTCGACGTCCTGAACCGGGCGCTCCATAAGCTTGCCCGCGAGGGACTCATCGAAGTAGATCGGGACGAGATTCGTCTCCTGGATCGTGAAGGCCTACGAGCTAAGGCCATGCTTGACTGATCCTTCGACGGTGTCTGGAGATAAGCCGAAGAGAGACGCGCCGGCCCTTGACATCCAACTGTCTGCAGTCGCGGCGGGTACGGAGAGAAAAGCCAGGCGTCCAGCAAGGCACGGGGCGTGTTCACTGTCACCCGGCAGGTGGACGTCCTATCGGCTCCTCGGCGCGACTCTCCGATCCCAATCGATAGCGCGGCCGTTTGGGCAGGGTGCCAAGGCGTGGGTAGAACAGGCGGACCAGAAGATAACTGGGGAAGAGACGGATAGAACCCTATGAGGATGGTCAACGCCTTGGTGGCTCCCCATGCCTGCGGCGACCATCCATTGTGGACTGCACACAGTCCAAGCGGACCCCGTGCCTCCAAGCAAATACGGAGCCCCGGACGCCGGACCTACATGAGTTCACCGTGCGATCCGCAGCAAGCGCATCCCATGCGCCCGACGGGGCAGCCCGGCCGAGCGCCTATCAGGCCTTCTGGTTCAACACCTCGTTCAAGCTGCCGCTCCGGAATCCCTCCAGATCGAGGGTCACGTAGCGGTAGCCCAGCGCCTGAAGCGCCTGGACCACGTTTTCCCGGACGGGGCTCCGGCTCACCCGGTCGATGTCTTTGCCGGGAATCTCGATTCTCGCTATCGGAAAGTGATCACGGACCCGGAGCTGTCCCAAGACGAAGCGATCCCGCAGCACCGACTCGGCAGCTTCGACGCGCCTAAGCGCCTGCGCGGTGAGCGGCACCCCATAGGGCATGCGCGAGGCAAGACACGCCATCGAGGGAAGATCCCAGGTCGGTAGATCCATCGCCCTTGATAGAGCTCGGACGTCAACCTTCGTCAGACCAGCCTCCAGAAGCGGCGCACGAACGCCAAGCTCGACCCCGGCCCGCATCCCGGGCCGGAAGTCACCCTTATCGTCGGCGTTCGCGCCCCGCAGGAGAACACTGTACCCCTCGCCCTCTGCGATCGTGAGCAGCTTCGATAGGAGGGCCTTCTTGCAGTGATAGCAGCGGTCCGGCTGGTTAGCGACCACCCCTGGCAGCTCCAAAGCCCGAAAGGGCACCACGCGGTGCTCCGTACCGAGCCGTGCAGCAAGCTCGACAGCTCGCTCGCTTTCCGCCACCGGCACCAGCGTGGACGTCACCGACAGCGCCAGGACGTTCTCCGAGCCCAACACTTCCAGGCACGCCGCCAGCAGCAGCGTGCTGTCGACCCCGCCCGAGAAGGCGACGGCAACCCGTTCGAACCGCTGGATCAACTGACGCAGGCGGTCAGCCTTCTCACTTTGCCCTTCTGTCAACACGGACTTAGCCCAGGATGAACGTTACGTCATCTCCACCACAGCGGCCGTCACCACCGGATCGCGCCTCGTCTCCCGGTGGAGGAAATTCGAGAGGGCTCGCTCGATGTTCTGCTCTACATCTGCCGGCTTGGTCCCCGGGCTCACCATCGCCGCTGACCGGACCACGTCCTGCGCCCTCGTCAGCAAATCCTCGGCCTCCGGCTTGAACACAAAGCCTCGGGTGATGATGCGTGGGTGTCCGCTGGGGCGCCCCGTCCGCGGATTGAAGGGAATCACCGCTGTCACAAACCCGGCCTCTCCAAGCTCGCCGCGCTGACGCATCACGCGAGGTCCAATCTCGCCCACCAGCGTGCCGTCCACGTAGACGTACCCGCCGGGCACGCGCTCCCCAATGGTCATCTGGCCGTTCTTGAAGCTGAGCGTGAAACCATTCTCGACCGCGGCGATATTCTCCTCGGGAATGCCGACCTCCCTTGCAAGCTTCGCGTGCTGCTTCATGTGGCGTAATTCACCGTGGATCGGCACGAAGTATCGGGGCTGGAGCAGATTGATCAGCGTCTTCTGTTCCTCCTGGCTGGCGTGGCCCGAGACGTGAACGTCCGCGACCGGGTCGTAGTAGACGTCGGCGCCCCTCTGGAACAGGCGGTTGATCACTTCGTGGATCATCTCCTCGTTGCCAGGGATCGTGTGCGACGATAGCACGACCGTGTCGTCCGGCTGAATCCTCAAGGTGTGGTGGCGACCGGTCGCCAGGCGGTTCAGCACCGCCATAGGCTCCCCCTGTGCCCCCGTGGCCATGATCACCAGCTCATCAGGCGGCACGTTATCCACCTCATGAAGGCGCACGATCATATCGTCCGGGATGTCCAGGTAGCCGAGCTCGCGGGCCATGGCGGTGTTGTTCACCATGCTCCTGCCGGCCACGGCGATCTTTCGGTTATGCTGCGCGGCGACGTCAACAATCTGCTGGACTCGTGAGATCAGCGAGGCGAAGGTGGCCACAATAAGTCGACCCGGTGCCTCGCGCATGATCTGATGGAAGGCGTCGTAAAGGGCAGCCTCGGACGAAGTCCGCCCTGGTGTATCCGCGTTGGTGCTGTCCGATAGGAGCACCAACACGCCGCGCCCGGTGAAGTCCGCCAACTTGGCGTAGTCCGTCGGCCAGCCGTCCACCGGCGTATGGTCAAACTTGAAGTCCCCGCTGTGCACGATCAATCCCTCAGGGGTGGTGATACCCAGACCTACCGTATCTGGAATCGAGTGACAGACGTGGTAAGGCTCGACAGTGAAGGGACCAATCTCAAGCTCGTCACGCGGCGACATCGTATGAACCGTCGCGTGCTTCAGCATGTCCCGCTGCTGGAGCTGGACCTCAATCAGCCCACGCGTCAGGCGTGTGGCGTAGATCGGCACATTGAACTCCTCCAGGAAGTGAGACAGTGCCCCAATGTGGTCCATATGCCCGTGGGTGATGATCGCGGCCCGGACCTGATCTTTCTTATCGCGCAGGTAACTCCAGTCGGGCAGGATATAGTCAATGCCCAGCATCCCCGTCATGGGGAACATCATTCCCACGTCGATGATCAGGATCTCCCCACCGTACTCGATGCTCATCATGTTCTTTCCAACTTCCCCAAGTCCTCCCAGGGGCACGATTCTCAAGTGGTCATTCATCCTCATACTCCTCTGTTCTATCCATATCTACGAAAAAAGCACCGTCCGACCTCCCGAGTGCAGCCTCGACCATGAAGCGCGACCATAGCGCACTTCATACGACGTCCACACCGGGGGCCGGTGGTGCATTTGAAATCAATCGCTACAGTTTGCATTCCGCAACCAACGACAACTATGATAGCACAGCAGCAGCCTGTGTCAAGCTAGTATGCCGAAACTCCGACGGCGCCTCGGCCGACGCTCAATGACGAGGGGGCGTGGACACGTTGTGTGTCCGCCGTCGCTTGTCTCTCGCCCCAACTCGTAGTATCATCTGGCTACACACCAAACCCAAGATCCAGCCTAGAGATTGAGCTATGAGACCATTCCAACTCTCCTCCCGCCAACGAGCTGCTCTGTTGACCTTCGTCAGGGACCTGATCCGTACACCCAGCCCTTCGTGCGAGGAGGGTGCTGTGGCGGAGCGCATCGTCCGTGAGATGAAGGATCTCGCATTTGATGATGTCCGTGTCGACGCCATCGGCAACGTCGTCGGTCGGGTCGGCCCAGCAGAGGGGCCGACGCTGATGCTCAACGCTCACATGGATACGATCCGAGTCAGTGCCGAGGCTACGTGGAACCGCGACCCGTTTGGGGCCGACATCGAGAACGGGACGCTCTACGGCCTTGGGTCCTGCGATATGAAGAGTGGTCTGGCGGCGATGGTCTACGGCGCAAAGCTCCTCGCGGAGTCGGACACGGCCTTGAGGGGGAATGTTGTCGTGGCGTGTGTGGTCCAGGAGGAGACCTGCGAGGGATTGGGAACCCGTACGCTGGTGGAGGAGAGCGACATCACGCCCGACTGGGTGGTCCTGGGCGAACCGACCAACCTCAATGTCAGCCGTGGGCAACGGGGGCGCCTGGAGATGCGCGTCGTGGCCCACGGGAAGTCGGCCCACGCCGCCAGCCCGCAGCTGGGCGAGAACGCGATCTACATCGCCTCCCGCCTCGTCTTTGGGCTGGAGCTGTTGGCCGAGCAGCTGGGCCAGGACGACTTCCTGGGCCCCGGTACCCTCGCCGTCACCGAGATCTCGTCCTGTGCGGGGAGCCGCAACGCCGTTCCTGACCGCTGCACGCTCATCATTGACCGTCGTCTCACGCTCGGCGAAAACGAGACCAAGGCGGTATCCGAGGTACAGCGTGTCATCGCTAGAGAGGGCGTCGATGCTGACGTTGAAGTGACAGGATATCAGACCACGAGCCACACGGGGTACGAATGCACGACCCGCGAGTTCTATCCCGCCTGGGTCATTGCTGCAGACCACCCACTCGTCCAGGTGACCGTCCAGGCCGCTCATGCGCAGCTGAAGCGCCGACCTCAGGTCACACGGTGGGGCTTCTCGACCGAGGGCGTTTATACGGCCGGGCAAGCTAACATCCCCACCGTTGGCTTCGGCCCGGGCCAGGAGGAGCTCGCTCACACCGCTGACGAGCACGTCCGCGTTGAAGACGTCTATGCCGCCGCCTCCGTCTATGCCCGGCTGGCGGCGAGTCTTCTGGACTAGTTCCACCTGTGGTTCCCTTTGCACTCCTCCCGGCCGTCCGCGACGCCCTTGCGCGGAGAGAGGCCGTCGTAGCCCTCGAATCGGCTCTCATCACTCACGGCTTCGACCACCCCTCCAACCTGCATGTCGTGCGCCGCATGGAGTCGGCAGTGCGGGATGAGGGAGCCTTCCCAGCCACGATTGCCGTCATCGAAGGACAGCCCCGGGTGGGACTATCGGACGACGACCTCCAACATCTAGCCGCTGCCACATCCAGCGATTCTCCTGAACAGCCCTCGAAGCTCAGCCTGCGCGACCTCCCCGCCGCCTTGACGCAGGGCCTCACCGGCGGTACTACCGTCGCGGCGACGATGCACCTAGCCCACCTGGCCGGCATCACCGTCTTCGCCACCGGAGGCATTGGCGGCGTCCACCGGAATCACCCCGAGGACGTCTCAGCGGACCTGACCGCTTTGGCTCGAACGCCCATCGTCGTGGTCTGCTCCGGGGCCAAGGCCATCCTCGACCTTCCCCGTACGCGGGAGGTCTTAGAGACGAAGGGCGTGCCGATCGTGGGTTACAAGACCCCTTGGTTTCCCGCCTTCTACAGCCGGCGTTCGGACTTGCCCGTAGACGTCACCGCGAGCGATCCTCTTCAAGTCGCCCGCCTTGCCGCAGCCCGCAGCTGCCTCGACCTCCCGGCAGCTCTTTTGGTATGCGTACCCGTGCCCGGTCCGGCCGCGCTTCCGATCCACGAACCCGAGCGAGCCATCGCCCGGGCGCTTGAGGGCGCCGAGGCCGAGGGCGTGACAGGCAAGGACCTCACTCCCTTCTTGCTGGCTCGTATCGTCGATTTGACCGGCGGGGCGGCGCGCCACGCGAACGAAGCCTTGCTCGTCAACAACGCCCGGATAGCCGCCCGCGTCGCCGTGGCCATGCTTGAGATAACGAGCCATGCTTGAACCCCGTCATCTCCGTTCGGTCGAAGCCACCGCAGTCCTTCTCTTCCTGCTGCAAGGCCTGATCGTGCTCTTCTCGCGCCTATTCGGGGTGATCTACGATGCGGTGTTCGCCGCTACCCTCGGGCTTTCTAACCTAGTCCTTATCGTAGGCGGCGTCCTGCTGGCATTCGCGGCCCCTCTGTTCCTGCCCCGCCGAGTAGAGAGGCTCACCTTGCTCGTCGGCGCTGTCGCGGCGTCGGCATCTCGGCTCACGCTGACCCTGGATCACCCGTCGATCAAGCTATGGAGCGCGGTGGGCCTGACGGCTGCCGGTGGGTGCTACGCGGTCACGCTACTGAAACGTAGGCCTATCCAGTTTGCCACGGCGTTGGCAATAGCCCTGGCTGCTGCGCAGCTTCTGCGCGTCGCAGGCAACACGTACGACATCTCCCTGCGCCGCTCGTGGCTACCCGTCCAGGCAATTCTCTCCGTCAGCCTTGGGGCAGCCGCCTGGCTCGCGCATGCTCGGCCCGCGACAGATCCGACGCCTGCCCCAAGCAGGGGAATCGGCACCTTGAGCGGACTAACGCTGGGCGCCTTCCTCTTCCTGGAGACCTCACTGCTCGGTTTTCCCAATGCCCTGGCCCGGTGGACGGGGGCCAGGTATGCGTTGGTTGCTCCGCTTCTGATGGCAGCCACCGTCTTCCCGCTTCTCGGTTCAGCTCAGTGGGGCGGATTTGCCCTCTTCGTCGCCACCCTGACCATAGGCTGGGTGACGGACCACGAGTTCTATCAGCTGGCGATTCT
Organism: uncultured Anaerolineales bacterium; assembly: GCA_964542755.1. Taxonomy (GTDB): domain Bacteria; phylum Chloroflexota; class Anaerolineae; order B4-G1; family B4-G1; genus SKLM01. Next base: position 20,281 of record CAZIWL010000004.1, on the reverse strand, counting down.
CGGCCCCATGCTCATCGCCCAGCTGGCCTTTGTCGCTTCTATCTGGTCCACCACGCGGTCCAGGGAGGGTGGCAGGACACTCGAGCCCTTCGTCCTTGGTATGATCGTCTTCCTCCTCCTCAACGTGGCGTTGGCCTTTGCCTTTACGTATCCGTACACGCTTCCCGCCTTCCGGGAAAAAGGGGATTACGTCCTTCTCCTCGCCATCGCTATGCTCCTGGTGCCCACGCCGGGCCGTCGAGCTTCGCGTCCAGAGCTCCCGACGAAGACTGCCACATTCGCCGCGTGGGGCGCCGCTGCGCTGGCCGTCGGCGTGACCGCGCTCTTCGCCCTGCCGGGCCCCGCCCCTCTCACGACAGCGCACGCAGGTCCGCTTCGGGTCGCAACCTACAACATCCACTACGGCTACGACACCCACTGGCGGTACAGCCTGGAGGACCAGGCCCGTGCCATCGAGCAGAGTGGCGCCGACATCGTCTTCCTGCAAGAAGTTGACGCCGGTCGCATCACCAGCTACGGCGTGGATGACGCGCTCTGGCTGGGGCGCCGCCTCGGCATGGAACACGTCTTTGGACCTGCGCTCGAGGATCTCTCCGGGGTTGCAATCCTCTCCCGCTACCCGGTGACGGAAAGCGACACAGAGCATCTCGCGAGCCGGCTTGAGCAAAGCGCCATCGTGCACGCTCGCGTGCGATTGAGCCCGTCCGATCCTGAGGCGGTGCCCGCGGACGAGGAGGCAATCGTCGATGCCTACGGCACGTGGCTTGGCCTGGAGCCCCTGGAACGGGCCCGCCAGTTAGAAGATGTGCTGGCGTTCATCGGCGAAGCCTCGCCGGCTGTGCTCGGTGGCGATTTCAACGCCACGCCTGACTCCCCAACCTACGCAGCCCTGCGAGAGGCGAACTTCGAAGATCCTTACGACGCCGTGGCCCGCGAAGGATGGGCCACGAGCCCGGCAACGGACCCGGTCGAGCGAATCGACTATGTCTTGGCAAGAGGTCTCGAGCCAGTGGACGTGCAGGTCCTGGACGCGCTGGCCTCGGATCATCGCCTGGTCGTCGCCGAGTTCAATCCCCCGTAGGGCTTCCCCGCCTCGTCCTTTCCACGGCCCCTTTCCCACTGTACAATGTCCTTATGCACATCCGCTATCTCAGTCTGACGAATTTCCGTAACTACGCACGCCTCGAACTGGCACTTCCAGAGAGCCCTCTCCTTCTCCACGGAGGGAACGCTCAGGGGAAAACGAGCTTGCTCGAGGCCATCTATCTGCTCGCAGCGGGATCCTCGCCTCTAGCCTCTTCGGACCGGGAGCTAATCCGCTGGCAAGCTGAGGCCGAGGGGCTTCCCTACGCCCGCGCCTGGGCTGAGGTACAGCGCCGGGAGCGGACCATCGAGCTGGAGATGGTTCTGGAGAAGCGCCAGCTGTCCAACGGAACGGACCGGCTGCAGAAGACCATCCGCGTCGACCGGTCGCAGAGAAGACAATCAAACCTGAGCGGAAAGCTCAACGTAGTCCTTTTTACGCCGCAGAGCGTCGACCTGGTCGCTGGATCTCCGTCCGGACGGCGGCAGTATATGAACGATGCCATTTCCCAGGTGGACGAGACGTACAGCGAGGCCCTGAGCCGATACACCAAGGCCCTCCGTCAGCGGAACGCCGCTCTGCGACACGTTCGGGACGAAGGAGGCAATCCAGCCCAGCTAAGCCCTTTCGAAAGCGTGCTCGCTCGCACAGGGTCAAAGATTGCCACACGCCGCCGGGCTTTCCTCGATGGATTGTCCTCCCGGGTCAAGCGCATCCACCAGCAGCTGACTGGGGACGCGGAATGGCTGCGCCTCGACTACGTCCCAAACTTCGATCCGGGCGCGCCCAGAATCCTTCGGGCTGAGGTCGGAATGGATGTATCCGGGCCGGACATCCCCCGTGACGACGCCGATTCCAGCCGATTGGCCCGCGCCTACGAGGAGGCCTTGATCGAGCGTCGATCCGAGGAGATCGCGCGCGGGATGACCGTCTTCGGCCCTCATCGTGACGAGCTTTGTTTCGTCGCCGGGAGCCCGGCGCTCGGCACCCACGAGGTCGATCTGGGCACCTACGGTTCCCGTGGACAGCAACGCACCGCGGTTCTTTCCCTGAAGCTGGCTGAGTTGAGGTGGATGCAGGATCAGACCCGGGAGACCCCCCTGCTGCTCCTCGACGAGGTCCTGGCGGAGCTCGACAGGACTCGGCGGGCCTACCTATTGGAGCACGTCAACGATGTGGAGCAGGCCATTCTGACAGCCACTGACTTGGAGATGTTCAGTGGTCCTTTCTTGGAGAAGGCTGTGACCTGGGTGGTCAAGGGAGGGCTCGTCCACCGACCGTGAACCAACCGGCGTGAAGGCCCAGGCAACCCCAGCTATACCAGCGGACGCTTCTTGGGCATGCCAGGCCTGCGAGGATACTTCTCCGGCGACGGGGCCACCTTGTCGATGACCACCAGATAACGTGTCTCGGCCAACCCACGGAGCTCGACGGGCACAAGTTGCCGCACCTCGCCGCCCAACGTAGCTATGGCCTCATCCGCCTCCTGCACCTGGGCCGCCGCGTCCTCACCCTTCTGAGCCAGTATCGCACCACCCACGCGCGCCAGGGGCAGCAAGTACTCCGCCAGCGTCGGCATCTTTGCGACGGCCCGAGCGATAGACCAATCATACGATTCCCGGTGGACCACGTCCCGGCCAAGCTCCTCAGACCGAGCGTGAATCGCGACCACATCATCCATCCCCAATCGGTCAATCAGGTGCTCGAGGAACATCACCTTCTTGTGCGTCGCCTCCAGCAGCGTCAACCGCATGCCGGGGCAGACAATCTTCAGCGGTATTCCAGGATAACCAGCGCCCGTTCCCACGTCGATCACTCGGGCACCCGCCGCCAGCTCGTTCTGAGGAATCGCCTGCAAGCACGACAATGAATCGAGAAAGTGGCGAATTAGCACACCCTTCCAGTCGGTGATCGCCGTCAGGTTGAAACGCTCGTTCCATGCCACCAACTCATCGTAACAGACCTCGAAGGCTGCCACGTGCTGATCGCTCAGGGCAACCCCGATTTCCTGAGCCCCGATGATCAAAGGTTCCACGCTTCGCCTTGCTGGTGTGTGCTGGTTCAAGGTCAATCCCCCCCAAATCCGCGTCGGTTGACACTATAGCAGAATACACGTGCCTGTCAATCATCCCCGCGAACAAGGCCCTGGCCTCAGAGGGACCATCGACCTCTCCGCCTCCCTGGTCCGGGCCAGTGGGAGGGAACCAGGACTGCGGACACGACGGAGATCCGGCGCCTGCAGACAGCTTTCTTATCCTCTCGTGGGGATCCATCCTGGGAAGCGCGTAGCGCCCGGGGCGGAAAGCGTTTGGCGCCTTCTGGAAGGTGCCACGTACCCGGCGGGAACCGGGGGAGAGTCCGGGGAACACAAGATCGACGGTGAGACGTGTAGAGGTCCTAATGAAAGGACGTCATCGGCACGACAAGAGAGAGCTCCTCGGAAAGAGGCCGTCTGGAGCCATCGTCCGAGGAGCACAAGCTCGCGGGTTGTCGGCAAGACCAGTCACTGCGTCTTGCCGACGGGCCTCGGGCGGCTCTAGGCGCCGTACTTCTCGAGGCGCCCGGCGTTGGCCATAGCCAGCGGCAGCAGATCCACGTGGTTGATGTGACCCAGCCCGCCCCGCATACAGGGGCGCTCGCCGAACGTCGTAGCATCGTCCCGACGGACGTACCGAGACCAGAGAAGAACGGGCAACTCGTGCCAGCTGTGGTTCTTCCAGAGCGCCGGCGTGGAATGATCCCCCGTCACGATGACCACGTCCGGCTCCAGCGCCAGCATATCCGGCAGAACCTCGTCGAAATGCTCAATCACCGCCGCCTTGGCGTTGAAGTCGCCATCCTCCCCCCGGCTGTCGATCTTCTTGACGTGGAAGAAAAAGAAGTCGTAGTCCTCCCAACTCTCCTTCAACGTCGCGACCTCCTCCTCAATGGTGGGGCCGGTCGACAGGATGTCCATCCCGGCTAGCCTGGCCACCCCTTTGTACATCGGATACGTGGCGATGCAAGCACAGCGCATCTTGTACACGTCTGGCATCTGCGGCAGCCCTGGTTCCTTGGCCAAGCCGCGCAGATTACAGCTATTGGCCGGGTGGTTGTTCTCCTGGGCATCCTTCGCCAGCACCTCCCGGGCCTTCTCGAGCCATTGATTCACCAGCTCAGCTGTCTCCTCTGCCTCCGGTCGCGTCGCCTTCACGGGCAGCGGTGGCACGCCCGTCTCCTGAGGATCGGTGCCCGTCAGACCGTCCTCCAGGCCCTCGCCCCGCAGGATCAGCGCGAAGCGGTACTCCTTCACCGGCTCCACAAACACGCGATCGACACCCTCCAACTGCACCCCGTTCAGCTTCTCGCAAAGACGAGCTCCCAGGTCCGAGCCAATCCTACCGGCGCGCCGATCCGTGATCTCACCCGTCTCCGGGTCGACGCTGCAGAAGTTGCCGCGGGCTGCCAGGTCCCCGGGCTGCAGGTCAAATCCAATACCCAGGGCCGAAAGCACGCCCCGCTTGACCAAGCACTCGATGGGGTCATACCCAAAGAGGCTCAAGTGCCCCGGTCCGCTGCCCGGCGTGATACCGGGCGCGACGGGCGTGCTCAAGCCACATATCGACCGCGCCGCGAGTGCGTCGAGATTCGGCGTCCGGGCCGCTTCCAGCTCGGTGGGCCCTTCCGGGATCATGGGCAGCCCACCCAACCCATCCAGAACGACCAGCAAGATCTTCGTCTCCTCTTCATCAGAAAGTCTACTCATCAGTTCAAGGTCAGCCACAGTTCCCCTCCCCAGTCAGCTCGAATCAACACCCATGAACCCCTCGCGCCCCCTGCACACATTTTTGCGCTTTGGTGACGCACAACAACCGAGGCCGCGCGTGGCGGCCTCGCTCCTTCGCCGATCCTACGTCGCGGGAGCGACCCCGGTCCCGGCCGTTGCTTTCAGGCCCGGGGTCAACGAGCCCGCGATCCCTCTACCTTGTGTCAAGAAGGAGAGGTGCCGCTTACCGAATTGCCTTCTCCGTCGTCTTGTCGAAGATGTGCATACGGTCCATGTTGAAGGCCACGGACATCGTCTTGCCGACACGGGCGTCGGTCCGAGGATCGAAGCGACCAAGGAATTCCGTTCCTTCGGATATGAGGTAGACCACCACTTCGTCGCCCATCAGCTCCGTGACGTCAACCTCGGCCTCTACCAACTGCTGCGAGATCTCAGGCGGCGCGAAATCTGGATCATGGATGTCCTCAGGCCGGACGCCCAGGACGATGTTCTCGCCCAAATGCGGTCGGTACGTATCGGCTCGACTCTCGGGGATAGCCAACATGAACTCGTCCGTCTTCACCGCGACCCTGCCATCCCACTCAACCAGCTCGCCATCGAAGAAGTTCATCGCTGGGCTGCCGATGAAACCTGCCACGAAGATGTTCGCCGGGAGGTCGTACAGGTTCTGCGGCGTGTCGATCTGCTGGAGAATCCCGTCGTTGAGCACTGCGATACGCGTGCCCATCGTCATCGCCTCGACCTGGTCGTGCGTCACGTAGATGAACGTCGTCTCCAGACGCTGATGAAGCTTGCTGATCTCCGCGCGCGCCTGGACGCGTAGTTTGGCATCCAAGTTCGACAACGGCTCGTCCATCAAGAAGACGTTCGGCTCACGGACGATGGCTCGCCCGACCGCGACACGCTGCCTCTGGCCACCGGAGAGCTGCTTCGGCTTCCGATCGAGCAAGCTGTGAATGCCGAGGATGTCGGCCGCCTTCTCCACACGCTGCTTGATCTCCTCCTTCGGTGTGCCCCGCAGCTTCAGGCCGAACGCCATGTTGTCGTAGACGTTCATGTGCGGGTAGAGGGCGTACGACTGGAACACCATGGCGATGTCCCTATCCTTGGGCGGTACGTCGTTGACGACGCGGTCGCCGATCAGGATCTCCCCTTCACTGATCTCATCGAGCCCCGCTAGCAGCCGCAGGGAGGTAGACTTTCCACACCCCGAAGGACCTACGAAGACCAGGAACTCCTTGTCCTCGATGTGAATATCCAGATCCTTGACCGCCACGACGTCGCCCCATCGCTTGGTCACGTTTTTGTAGGTTACGCTTGCCATCTGCTCCACTCCTTTGTCTAGCGATGTCTGTCTTGCCCCGGACTATGCCAGAACAATCTCGATGCCCACCTCACTCAGATCCCACAGGTAAGCTGCGGAAGCCTCCCGTCCCGTCACGATAGCATCGGCGCTCGACACCGGCGCGACGAGGGTAGCAGCCACACGCCCCACCCTCTCCGCCGGTACAAGGACCACCACCCTCGCCCCGGTCTCAATCAACAGTTGAGCAATCTCCGCCTGTGGAAGACTATCCTGAGTCAATCCCTCCACCGGGCTCACGCCGTCCAGTTCCACGATCACCCGGTCAGCCCGCAAGTCCGAGAGTGCACGCCGCGTCATTTGGCCCACCAGTCCCATGCTCCGCTCCTCGAACTGACCGCCCGTAATGATCAGCCGGTGCCGCGTGTTCGTGGCCAGCCAATGGGCGATGTCCAATCCGTTGGTGATCACGGTGATGGTGGGGTGATGCTTGAGGTTCCGCGCCACCTCGAAGGGAAGCGCACCAGGCCCCAGAAAGACCGTTTCTCCTTCGCCGATCATCTCTGCAACCGTCTCTCCGATTCGCGCGGCGCCATCGGGCCTCGGAGTTGATGTCTGCTCCGACGGCGAGGCCTGAGCCGGTTCCGCTCCTGCCCGATCATCCACTGCTATCGCGCCACCGTGGACGCGCCTGAGCCTGCCCCCGTCCTCCAAAGCCTCAAGGTCACGGCGAACCGTGGCCGGGCTGACGTCGAACCGTTCCGACAGCTCAGATACCCGGGCAGCTCCTTGCTCCACCACCACATCGGCGATTGCGCCACGTCTCTCCACGGTCAGTATAGGCCCCCCACTCATGCCACCTAGTCTATCACATCTTGAGGCCCCTGTCAATAGGTAATTGCTTGGTTTTGCTCGATCGTGCTCGCTTTCTTTCGATTTCGCTCAATTTGCGCCGAATCATCTCTGCCGCCCGGAAATCGGAGGCGGCGCCAGCTGCGTGATTCGGGCCGCGCCGATCACCAATCCCGATGGAGGCCGTCCACCCGTCCCGAGCCGTGTCAACCAACCATTCCGACGGTGTGGCGACCCTTTTTCAAGTGCCGCGGAATCCCCGGAAGACATCGCTCGGAGCCCGCAAACGGCCTTCCCCCAACGCGTCGACGGTCTGACCGGCCTGCGCAGCTGCCCGCGCGCCCGATAGGGGCACGCCGTCCCCCTCTGACGCGATTCCCGGGCTCAAATCCAATTTGCGCCACAAGAACAATCTAAGAATCGCCACAAAGGTATCTAACCCTCACTACATACAAACGCCGGACGATGTGGTATACTTCTTTCAGAGACACGACACGCGCCGGGCAGAATCAAGGCAGCAAGAGGGTGACCACCTCACCGGTGGGAGGATCGTGACTGTGAAACTGGAGGTATCAGAGGAGACCCGTCAGAAGACGGACAAGTGTTGGCGAGGATTCGCTTGTCTCTCAGACGCTACGAACGGCGTCTGCGCCGTCCGCGACCAAGTCGGAGACGTTCTCTTTGTCGAGAAGACCAGGCAAGCCTACTGCCCCTACGACGTCACCTTCGGGTACTCCCATATCTGCTCGTGCCCCGTAAGGCACGAGCTGTTCGAACGGTACGGTAGGTAGCTTCGTCGCGGCTCAAGCCTCTGCCGTGGGCTCGACGTGCCCCGCACGGCTGCCGTCACCGTCCATGGCATGGCATCACGCCATAGGGCTTTGACACTGCGGGCGATCGTGGGAACCTCACCATTCGACAGGTGTCGGCAGCCGTGGTCGCCCCAGGCAAGCATCCGCTCCACCCGCCGCCGCAGCTCATCTCTTGACGCCTCTCACGGTCCCCACGCAATTCGGGGGCGGGATCAGTGACGC
>CAZIWL010000004.1:0-12142 GCA_964542755.1 uncultured Anaerolineales bacterium | reverse complement strand
GCGGATGAGGAGTGGAAAGCTCCAGGCCCGGTGGACTGGACGCTAGGGCACGCCCACCCTCAGGCCCCGCGGACTGACCACGCAGGGCTTTCACGCGGATCTGCGCACTCCCCGGGAGCCACCGACGGTGACGGAGGATCCGGGTAGGGTGAGCTTGAGGAGGGGGGGCAGGGACCCGTCAGCGCTGCCCGAGCAGCGCCCGGGCAACGCCTGGGCAACGCCCGGGCAACGCCCGTATGCAGCCTACCGAGCGCAGGCGTCGGCAGCCTGAAGGGTGATGGGACCGTTGTCGCGGAGCTCCACCCGGTCCTTCGCCCCCCGACTCCGGTGCCAGAGCCACAGCGTCTGCATTAACCGCCCCACAGTGATGGCAGCCAGGCCCACGTACAGACCCGCGACATCCCCCCAGACGACGCCCCCCACGAGGATGGCGCTCGCGACCACAAGGTAGATGGCAACGGCCTCCGTCACCGGCTTCGTACGGCGGCTGAAGACCAACAGCCCCTGGAACCAGCTCTGCACGACCTCGACCGCCGGCATCAGCAAGGCCACCCACAGGCCCCGGCTCGAGAAATGGGTTAGCTCGGCCCGGAGGCCGCCGATGCGACCAAAATAGATCATCGAAAGAGGTGTCGCCGTCACCAGCAGAAGCAGAGCGGTCACCACCACAGCCAGCACAACCATGAAGCGGCGTAGCGTGCGCGATGAGCCTGGTTCGTCCAGCAGGGCGATGACCACCTCGTTGAAGGCCACGCCCACGCTCCGCAGGAGGAAGAGGAAGCCTGTCACCATCGACCAGACGGCCAGAGAGTCCAGAGCGCGGGGCATTCGGCTCAGGGCAGCACTGCTAAGCGGCTCGGCGAAAAGCCGTATGACCGACGTTAAGGCCAAAGGCGTGTAGAAATCGACGAAAGAACTCAATGTCAAGGGAACCTGGACCGGAGGCGCCGCCTTCAACTCTCCACGGATCACACGTCGAGCGCGAATCCCCGCGAAGATCGCCTCACTCACCACTCCCAGAGTAAGGGCAGAGGCAGCTACAACGATGCCAGGGATAGTCCCAACCAGATAACCTACCACCAGCACAATACCGTCTGCCGCCAGGCGCACGAACGTGCCCAAGCCCACCGAGCGGGAGTGGCCGAAGCGGATCAGCACACCCTGCTTGAACCGACGATAGCCGATGGCCCAGGACCATGGAATCAGGATCATCATACCCACGCGGGCTGGCTCCACGACGGCAGCCGGCGCACCGATCATCTCCACGACGACCAGGTCATAGACTGGCGTGAAGGCGACGAGTATGTGGACGACCGTCAATATCGCCCCCATCACCATCATGAACCGCTTCAGCTTCCGGTAGGAATCCCAGTCCTTGCTCAGAGCCGTCGAGGCCGACAGCAGCATAACGATGGGCGCCTCGATGATGAAGGCCAGCGGATAGACAATCCCCCCAAACGCCGCCAGGTTGATCTCAGGATTGGGCAAACGCGCAGCGACGGCGCTGAGACTCGGACCCTCGAGGGCAATCAGAAGCCAGCTCAATGCCAAGGGCCACCAGGCGCTGATCACCCGTCCCATGCTCAACTCGGCTGGGCGCGCTTCCTCCAAGGGCGGCGTTGGAGTTGGCGTTGATGATGCAGAACATCTTGGCGGGGACATGATGTCGGTGTGCTCTCTCGACTGTCGAATCAGGAGTTGCGGTGACGTCCGTAGGCAAATGAAGCGCCCCGCAGCAGTTTCACCACGGGGCGCCCAGACGCGCAACGAAGCCGCCGCTAGGCCTCTCCGCAGCGCTCCAGCAAGGCCTCCCACCGCCGGTCGACCTCTACCTGCATCTTATCGATCATATGGCGGTTCTGAGGCTTGAACAGATGTCGGAAGCGGCCCTGACGCTCCAACCACTTCTCCACGGGCAGCTTCTCCCGCGGCTTGTAGCTCAAGCGCCACTCCCCCTCCTCGACCTCGTAGAGGGGCCAGTAGCACGTATCCACGGCCAGCTGGGTCACCTCTATGGTCTCGTCGGTCCCGTGCCGCCAACCACGATTGCACGAAGAAAGCACGTTCATGAAGGCCGCCCCTCCAGCATTGACCGCCTTCCGCGTCTTCTCCATCAGGTCGCGCCACTTGCTGGGCGACGCCTGGGCCGCGTAGGGAATATCGTGAGCCGCCATGATCTGGGTCAGATCCTTACGGAACTGCTTCTTACCCGGGACAACCTCACCGGCCGGCGATGTGGTCGTGTGGGCGCCAAAAGGGGTCGCGCTCGACCGCTGGATCCCTGTGTTCATATACGCGCCGTTGTCATAGCAGACGTATAAGAACTGGTGGCCACGCTCAACGGCGCCCGAGAGGGCCTGGAGCCCGATGTCGTACGTCCCGCCGTCACCGCCGAAGGCGATGAACTTGACGTTCTGCTCCTCGAGCTTGCCCTGGCGCACCATCGACCGATAAGCCGCCTCGACACCGCTGATCGTCGAGGCTGCGTTCTCGAACGCGTTGTGAATCCACGGCACGCGCCACGCCGTGTACGGATAGATGGTGGTGGCTACCTCGAGGCAGCCCGTGGCGTTCGCCACGACGACCGGATCATCGATCGCCGCCATCATCTGCCGCACAATGATCGAAGCGCCACAACCGGCACACAGACGATGCCCAGGTGCGAGGCGCTCCGGCTTCTTCGCCAATTCCTTCGGTGCTAATCTCGTCGCCATCATAGACTCCTCACTCTCGCACGCTCAAGAACGTCACTTTGCGCTCCACATCGCCGGTCTCGGCCAGCTTCACGGCATCGCGGAACACGCGCTCGATCTCTCGAGGCAGGATATCACGCCCACCCAGCCCGTAGATGTAGTCGATCATGGGCACGCCGGCACCGTTGGCCGAGAGCGCCGCCAGGAGCTCCAGATACAGCGGCCCGGCGTTCGCCATCGCGCCAAATGAGACGGACCGGTCCATCACCGCCACCGCGTCGAGATGGCTCAACGCCTGAGTCAGCTCCTCTGCCGGGAAGGGGCGGAAAAGACGGATCTTGAGCAAGCCAGCTTTTACGCCCTCGTCGCGCAACTGATCCACCACGGTCTTGGCGGTGCCGGCCGTGGAGTTGGCCACGACCACTGCAACGTCCGCGTCGTCGAGGCGGTACGCCTCAAAGAGCCCATAGTCGCGCTCGAAACGCTCGTTGAACTCCTTGGCGACCTCTAGCACGATCGGCTTGGCCTTCTCCATCGCGTCGATCTGCTGTCGCTTGTGCTCATAGTAGTAGTCGTAGAAGTCCAGCGGCCCGTACGTCTTGGGATTATCCAGGTCCAGCAGCGGCCACTGGGGTTTGTAGACCCCTATGAAGTCCTGTACGTCGGCGTCGTCGTAGATCTCCACCCTCTCGAGCCCGTGACCGGTGATGAAGCCGTCCTGGCAGACCGCAACGGGAAGCAGGACATCGGCGTGCTCACCGATGCGCATGGCCTGGATGATGTTATCGTACGCCTCCTGACCGCTCTCCGACATCAAGATGATCCAGCCGCTGTCTCGGATGCCCATCACGTCCGAGTGATCGGGATGAATGTTGATGGGACCGGAGAGGGCGCGGTTCACCAGACTCATCACGATAGGCAGCCGGGATGACGCCGCGATGTAGACAATCTCCCACATCAGGGCCAAGCCGTTGGCCGACGTGGCCGTCATCACCCGCGCGCCGGCCGCGGATGCGCCCACACAGGCGCTCATCGCGCTGTGCTCGCTTTCCACGGTCACGAACTCTGTGTCGACCAATCCATCATTCACATACTCCGAGAAAGTCTGCACCGTAGCAGTCTGGGGAGTGATGGGATAAGCAGCCACCACGTCTGGATTGATCTGGCGCATGGCCGTCGCGACGGCCGCGTTGCCGTCCAGTGCATGAAACTTACTCATCGCCCACCTCCTGGAACTTCCCCTCCTCGATCATGCGGATACAGAGATGGGGGTCGTCCTTCGCCACCTTCTCTTCGGCCTTCTTGCGCACCTTCTGGTTGACGGGGCAAACGGAGGCGCAGATGCCGCAGCCTTTGCAGTGCTTCAAGTCAAATCCAACCATCTCTTCGTTCTCAGCATCGACCAGAATGCTGGAATCGGGGCAGTTCAGCCAGCATTGGAAGCAGTTGATGCACTCGGCCTCGCCGAAAACGGGACGGAACGCGCGCCAGTCGCCCGTTTCATACTTCTCGGCATTGCCTGCTTCCAAGATCATCCCCCCGATGGGAATCTCTTTCCAGCCCTTCAACTCTGACATAACCTTAGTCTCCTTCAGGTACTCCGTGAAAACGGAAGATCGCTCGTCCGAACACGCGATCTCGAGTTTGCAGATCGCTATCCTTCTTTCGCCTCTTCGGCAGCACGTCGAAGCGCGCGCACGTTGGCGTCGACCGCCCTCTGTGACAGCTTCCCTCCGAACCATTCCCTGATCTCTTCGGCCAGGTGATCCAATTCCACGAGGCCGGTCGCCTCAGCGAATACGCCCAGCATGGGGGTGTTCGTGATCTCTCGCCCCATCTCCTCGATGGCAATGTGGCTGGCGTCCACCGTGAAAACCTTGCCGATGTGGAAGCCCAGCTTCTCGCGCACTTCCCCGGGGCTCATCCCCGTGTTGACCAGGAGGATACCGTCCTCCTTCAGGCCTTCGGTCACAGGTACGGCCCCCAACAGCGTGGGATCCAGAACGAGGACGACGTCCGGTTCCTCGACCTGCGAGTGGATCGTAATCGGATCTGGACTGAGCCTGGTGAAAGCCCGGATGGGTGCCCCCATGCGTTCTGGCCCGTAGTCAGGGAAGGCCTGGAAGTACTGCCCGCTGTCCAGAGCGGCCTCGGCCAGCAGCTCACCAGCCGTTACAACGCCCTGCCCTCCTCGACCGTGCCACCGAATCTCGGTCAATTGTGCCATAGTTTCTGCTCCTTGCTAGTAATTCCGGCTAAACGACACGCCCGCATTCGCGCTGTCCCAGCCTGAGACACGCTTCCCCGGTCGGCGACCGAACCGGGCTCAGCGCTCAGATCAACATGGACGTCAAACGCAGGGTGAATGATCCTGTCCCTCGTCGTGGGGCCGCATACAAACAGGGGCCAGCAGGCGCTTGCAGCGTGCTGCGGCCCTCGGCTCCAGCCTGGTATTCTGCCATGGTTTCGCGTTTTCCGCCAGCAAACGGGGAGCGTCGAGCGCACTAACGAGTTGTCGCCCCGACCGGTGCGATGCACCTTCCAGGTGCGTTGCACCTCACGAGCCTGTACTTGCCTCGAATGCCAGTCAAAACAGGTCAGTACACGGGCACCCACGGTCTCCAAGCAGCGACCCTCTCCGCGACAAGTCGTTAGCGCACCCGGGAGCGTCGTAGGCACCTACTAATGGCTACACAAGACATAGGGCGGGCACATGCCGGCGCACGGCCCAAGTCCCGTGCGCTACGACCCGGTCGCTGCAAGCCGCCCTCAATGTATGGGGGCCTTTCGTCCTGCGGGTCTCCCACGCCGAATCGATCCGCCCAACCCAGGAACCGCGACAGGTCAATACCAACCCCGAGTTCCTGGCCCCTTGGCGCACTCTGAAGCATCCGGGGACATACGCGGAGAGCCGGGAGTGTGATGATTGAAGGGGCGCGCCGAGCCAACAGCTATTCGCCCTCCATGGGCTCGGGAAGTGGGGCATCGGCACCCTCTGCGATCACCTGCAGCATCTGCCCATGGATACAGCCATTGGAAGCGACGATTTGCCTTCCTGACACGCAATCCGGCGTCCCGGTGAAATCCGTCGCGCATCCACCCGCCTCCCGAACGATGAGGACGCCCGCGGCGACGTCCCAGGGATGGAGCCGAATCTCCCAGAACCCATCAAACCGACCGCACGCCACGTAGCAGAGGTCCAGAACGGCGGCTCCCGCCCGGCGCACACCCTGGCTGCGGCGCACAAAGTGGTCCAGACGCTGAACATTGTTGTCTCGTGCCGTCCGGCGGTCGTACGGGAACCCCGTGGCTAGAAACGCGTCTGCCAGATCATCGACCTCGGTGACGTGGATGGGCTGCCCATCCAGGTTCGCCCCTGATCCCTCTGCGGCAGTGAAGGTCTCTCCACGAAGAGGATCGTGCACAATGCCGAGCACCGGCTGCTGCTCCTGCACCAGAGCCAGGGACACGCCTACCTGGGGGAATCCATGGGCGAAGTTGTTCGTGCCGTCCAGTGGATCGACCAGCCAGATCGGTGGCCCGGGCTCACGCCACGCGTCCCCGCCGCCTTCTTCGGCCAGGATTCGGTGTCGAGGATACGCATCTCGAAGCCGCTGCCGAATCAGCCGTTCGGCAGCAGCATCCGTCGCCGTGACAGGGTTGACGGAGCCCTTGAACCCAACCTGGTCCATGGCCCCCATCGGAAAGTCGCGCGCCACGAGTTCACCTGCCTCCTGTGCGATGGCAACGGCCCTATCGAGAACCCTCTCTAGATCCATGGCTTCGTCCCTATCACCCTATGCAACCACGTAAGCCGAAGGCCGCCTGTCCGCATACACAGTCAAATACCTCCGCGCCTTCTCGATCTCACGTAGGTCAGCTTCGGCCACAAGCAGTCCCTCCCTCTCGTCGCCTTCGAGAAGGACATTCCCCCATGGATCCACCACGATCGAGCGACCGGGAAACGACACATCCTCGTCCGCACCCACCCGATTGCAGGCCGCCACAACGAGCTCGTTCTCGACCGCGCGCGCCCGTGCGAGGAGCAGCCATGCCTCGAGCCGCTTAACCGGCCATTGGGCAGGGATGAGGAACAACTTGGCGCCGGCCAGAGCCATCGTCCGGAAGAGCTCGGGGAACCGGAGATCATAGCAGATGCCCAGTCCAGTTGGGCCCCAAGGCGTCTCGCAGAGAGTCGCGTGGTCCCCGGGCGTCAAGTAGCGGTGCTCCTCCATCAATCGAAACAGATGCATCTTCCGATATGAACCGAGAAGTTCACCTTCCGGATTGTAGAGCACGGCCGTGTTGGAGACTCCACCCTGATGCCGCTCAAGAGTTGAACCCGCTAGGTACAGATCGAACTCCCGCGCCATCTTGGCCATCTCGGCGAAACCCCCCTCACCCAACGGACTGGCCCAGTCCTCCGCGTGCTCCAGATCATAGCCGTGGAGCCACAGCTCCGGCAGCAGGAGCAGATCAGCCTCGGCCCCTTGCGCCTCCCTGGCAAAGCCTCGCGCCCGCGCAAGGTTCTCCTCCGGCTGTCCTTGCGGGACATCCATTTGCGCCATTGCCAGGGTTAGCATCTCAGATCTCATCTAGGCCCTCCTCCCAACTCCCATCGACCGAGTGGGAGCAACCTTGCCCCACATCCGGTCTAGCCGGCGCGTCCCGTGATGTAGTCCTCAGTTAGTTGTCGACCCGGATTCGTGAAGACGACCTCGGTGTCGCCAACTTCCACCAACTCTCCCAGCCAGAAGAGTCCTGTCCGATCCGAGACTCTCGCAGCCTGCTGCATATTGTGCGTCACAATCACGATGCAGTAGTTCTTCTTCAGTTCCTTGATCAACTCCTCAATCTGTAGGGTGGCGATTGGATCGAGAGCTGAACAGGGCTCGTCCATCAGGATGACCTCCGGCTTCACGGCCGTCGCCCTGGCAATGCAGAGACGCTGTTGCTCACCCAAAGAGAGGCTGAGGGCATCCTCTTCGAGATCGTCCTTCACCTCGTCCCAGAGCGCAGCCGATCTAAGACTCTTCTCCACCAGCTCTTCGAGATCGCTCTCTCGATCCCAACCAAGGATGCGCGGGCCGAACGCCACGTTGTCGTATATTGACTTCGGGAAAGGATTCGGGCGCTGGAAGACCATCCCCACGCGCCGCCTCAGATCGACGACATCCGTGCCCGGCGCATAAATGTCCTCCTCATCCAAGAGCACTGTGCCTTCGAAGCGGGTGTCCGGTATCGTCTCGTTCATGCGATCCAGACACCGAAGGAATGTAGATTTGCCGCATCCCGACGGCCCGATGAGCGCGGTGATCTCCCGATCTCTGATGGAGATCGATACATCCTTCAAGGCGCGTTTCTCGCCGTAGTAGAAATCGAGGTGCTCTACCTTGATCTTCTCCATGACCGTCCTATCCGAACCGTCCCGTGATGTAGTCCTCGGTCTGCTTCTCGACGGGGTTGATGAAGATCTGTTCTCCGGGTCGATACTCGATCATCTCTCCCATTAGAAAGAAAGCGGCACAGTCGGCGATCCGCGCCGCTTGCTGAATACTGTGTGGCACGATCACGACCGTGTAGTCCTCCTTCAGCTGCGCCAGCGTTGCCTCCACCTTGGCCGTCGAAATGGGGTCTAACCCGGACGTTGGCTCGTCCAGCAGGAGCACATCAGGCTCCAGTGCCAGGCTGCGGGCGATGCACAGTCGCTGCTGCTGCCCGCCCGAGAGGTCAGAAGCTGGCTCCTCAAGCCGGTCCCGTACCTCGTCCCAGAGCGCTGCCCGCTTGAGGCTCTCCACAACGATCTCGTCCAACGCAACGCGGTCCTGGATCCCCGCCAGAATCGGGCCGTAGGTCACGTTCTCTCGGACCGTGCCGGGCAGGGGCAGAGGAAGCGCAAAGACCATGCCTACCCGGCGCCGCAATGTGGGAGGATCAACCTCCGGCGCGTACAGATCCTGTCCGTCCAGCCAGACTCGCCCCTCCATTCGCGTCCCGTCGACCAGGTCATTCAAGCGGTTGATCAGCCGGAGGAGCGTCGTCTTGCCGCCTCCAGCCGGTCCGAAGAGGACGGTGATGGCGTTCGCCGGGATATCCAGTGAGACATCCTTCAAAGCCTGCTCCTTGCCATAGAAGTAGCTCACGTTCTGGATGCGGATCTTCGGCTTGGTCTCGTTTGGCATAACTCTCAGCGGCGATTTCCTGACTCAGCGGCCCGTTCAGCCTGCCAGAGGGTCCGACACACCCTGGACGGCGAAGGCGCCTCCGGTTTGAAGGCTCCAACTACCATTCCCGCCGCCGTCGGTAGTATCGGCGAATCAATGTCGCCACGATGTTGAGCGACAACACCAGCGCCAGCAGGACCAGTGCAGTTCCATACTGAATCTGCGGAGGCATGCCCGGAACCTGGGTACTGATCACATACAGATGATAGGGCAATGCCATCGTCTGGTCTAAGGGCGACTGGGGTAAGCGAGGCAGGAAAAACGCCGCGACGGTGAAAAGAATGGGCGCTGTCTCCCCGGCAGCGCGCAGCAGCCCAAGAATCACGCCGGTGATGATCCCCGGCATCGCCTGTGGAAGCACGACACGCCTGATACCTTGCCATCGTGTCCCGCCTAGGCTGGCGCTGACCGTCCGGAATTCCGTTGGTACGGCGCGCAGAGCCTCCTCCGCCGTACTGATAATAATAGGCAGCGTCATGATCGCCAGGGTCAGCGAACCCGCAATGATCGAAGTGCCAAACTGCAGAAAGAGGACGAACAGCCCCAGGCCGAACAGGCCATAGACTACCGATGGGACACCGGCCAAGTTGATAATCGCCAACCGGATTGCCCGCGTCAGCAGATTGTCCCGTGCGTATTCGGAGAGGTATATGGCCCCTCCAACTCCGACAGGGATCGCTGCCAGTGCGGTCCCCAGGGTCAGCCATACTGTTCCGACAATCGCCGGGAAGATGCCGCCTGCACGCATACCGTCACGCGGCATCTGGGTCAAGAAAACCCAATCCACGGCCCCGATGCCCCTCACAGCTATGGCGCCAATGACGACCAGGATGGGGGCCACGACGATCACCGCAACCAGCCCAAGGACGACGAATCCGACGCGCTGTATCTGGTAGCGATCCATCAGCGCAAGCCCCCGCGGCGCCGCTTCTGGAAGATGGCCACGGCGGCCGTCAAGTTAATCGCGAAGGTCAAAATGAAGAGAATCAATCCAATGCCGAACAACACATGATAATGAACGCTCCCCTGGGCCACCTCGCCCATCTCGGCAGCGACGGTGGCCGTCATCGTGCGGGCAGGGCGGAAGAGCGAATCCAGCGTCAGGGGCATGCGCGCCGCGTTGCCTGTCACCAGCATCACGGCCATCGTCTCCCCGATCGCTCGTCCCAGGCCGAGCATCACAGCCGTGACGACACCGGACCGAGCAGCGGGGACGACCACACGCCAGATTGTCTGCCATTCCGTGGCCCCCATTGCCCGCGCGCCGTCCCGATAGGACTTGGGCACCGCATCCAGGGCATCCTCCGCAACGCTGATGATCGTTGGTAGCGACATGTACGCCAGGATCACCGCCCCGGTGAAGGCGGTCAAGCCCGTGGGCGTCCCTAACCTCTGCCTGATCAGCGGGGCCACGAGCGTCATGCCAAAGAATCCTAGTACCACCGATGGAATCCCCGCCAGAACCTCGATCATGGGCTTCAGGACCCCTCGGGCCCAGTTGGGAGCGACCTCCCGCACGAAGACCGCCGTCGCAACGCCCAGCGGGAGGGCGATAATGATGGCCGTCACCGTCACCAGGAGCGACCCCAGGATCAAGGGCAGCATACCGAAGAGCCCAAACGTAGGGTACCAGCGGGAACCGAGCAAGTTGCCCGGCGCGATCTCCAGGAAGGCAGGTACCCCCTCCCGCAGAAGGAATAAGAAGATCAATGTCACGAATCCGATAGCTGAGAAGCCAAGGACCCGGACGATGGCCTCTATGACGAACTCAGCCCGACGGGTCTGACCGTTGGTCAGGACCTTTTCGTCAGCCACGATCGATCCCTCCGTCGGCTCGCGATCTGCCTACAACGTTGTCGGCACGGCTTTCCAAGACGTCTGCTCAAAACGCCTCCTCACTCCAGCGGAACAAATCCCAGCTCTGGCACCAGCCTCTGTCCATCGCCCCGGATCCAGTCCAAGTACGTAGCGATCAAACCTTTCGGCTCACCGGCGGTATACATGAAGAGGGGCCGCGCGATGGGATACGAGCCATCATTGACTGTCGCTACCGAGGGAAGAACAAACGGCCCTTCTGGATCGTCAGATACGGCCACCACCTTCTGTTCCGGTGTCACGTAGCCCAATCCGTCGTAGCCAATGGCATTTGGGTTCTCCGTCACCTCCGCCGAAATACCCTCCGACGACGGCATCAGAAGCGTCCCCGGAGAGAAGAGTGCCTGGTCGTCCCCTTGCCCTTCTCGAACCACGTTCTCAAGGAAGTAGACGTACGTACCTGAGTTTGACTCACGTGAGAGAAGCACAATGGGCCGGTCATCCCCACCCACCTCCTCCCAGTTCGTGATCCTACCCGTGTAAATATCGGCGATCTGCTGGAAGGTCAACGTCTCCACCGGGTTGGAAGGATGGACGACCACAGCGATGGCGTCGCGGGCCACCACAAACTCAATCGGCGTGGTACCGTTGGCCTCGGCTGCCTCCACCTCCTCAAGCTTCATCTGACGCGAGGCGTTGGCTAGGTCAACCGTACCGTTGATCAGGGCCGCTATCCCCGTACCGGAACCGCCGCCCGTCACGGAGATGCGCACGTCCGGGTGCTGATCCATATACGTCTCGGCCCACGCCAGCGCGAGATTCACCAGGGTGTCGGAACCCTTGTTCTCAATCGCCTGGGCAGCCCCCTCTTCTGTGCCCGTCTGTTGCCCGGTTCCAGCGCATCCGACGAGGGACCAACTGACTAGAAGCACAAACAGGCCGGCTACCAGAAGAAGCCGGCTTGGAGTGACCCTATGCAAACGACACCGTGTTTTGCCAACTAGGCCATTCATAGATAACGGATCGGTCCGAGGCAGGCCTCGCCCACCCCCTGATGCCCCTTTTTATCACACAGAGCCCGCCATGTCAAGTGCGCAGCGTGGGTGCCCCACTCAGCCGATCTCCACAGCCCCAAGTGGAGGGAGGCCCTCCGCCTTCACAGCATGATCAGGGCTGACCGACGGGCCTTTCCTTCATCACCTCATCGCTGGACAGACGGAGCGCTGCCTGAGAGGTGGGCCGTCGTGGCACGAGGCCCGTATCACACGTCTAGCCGTGTTCCAGGCAGACCAATAGGCAGAGACCCCACCGACATCGGTGGGGTCTCTGCCGGGCGAAGAGCGACGCACTGGATGGTCTTGCCTGCCGCCTATCCGATACTCTCCACGCCCGTCTCCTCCATGTCCATCT
>CAZIWL010000003.1:39136-100477 GCA_964542755.1 uncultured Anaerolineales bacterium | reverse complement strand
TGATTGAGGTGGAGTCCGATCACTACTGTGCCTGCCACGTCGTCGAGCAGGAGGGCACGGCAACAATCGGGTAGGCAAACGAGGCCGTCATCCCATTGGACTCCGGTGCGGGTGGTGGCCGATCAAAGGGGGTGATGTGGACTAGACGATGCGAGAAGAGAAAACATCTGAGAAGCCGAGACGTATACCTGTTATAGCAAGACTCACTTAGAGGAGGAGAACATGCTTAACAAGAAGTGGTCTATCGCATTGGTGGTTGCAGTGATCGGGAGCATTCTGTTGTCCGCCTGTGCGCAGCCGACACCTGAGGTGATCGAGCGTGAGGTCACCAGAGTCGTCGAGCGCGAGGGCGAGACGGTCATCGAGACCGCTATCGTCACCGAGGTGGTCGAGGTCACGGCGGAGCCGGAGCCCGTCGAGGAACCGGAGCAACCGGTGACGATGCACTGGAACTTGAGCACAGAGCCACCTCAGGTTGACCCGGCGCTGAGCACGGACACCACGTCGGTATTGGTGGACGAGCAGCTGTTCCTGGGTCTGACCGACTTCGACGACGAGACGAACGAAGTCATCCCCGAGCTCGCCACCGAGTGGGAGAGCAACGAGGACGGCACGGTCTGGACGTTCTATATGCGCGACGACGTGCCGTGGGTGCGGCACGATCCCGCCACGGGTGAGACCGAGGTCGTCACCGACGAAGACGGCAACCCGGTGATGGTCAACGCTCATCAGGTTGAGTACGCCGTGAAGCGGACGCTGAACCCGGCGACCGGTTCGGACTACGCCTACGTCCTCTACATCATCGAGGGCGCGATGGACTACAACACGGGCGAGACCGACGATCCCGAGACGGTTGGCGTCACGGCAGTCGACGACTACACCGTTGAGTTTACGCTGCGCCAGCCCGCCGGCTACTTCCCCGGCATCGCCAGCATGTGGGTCGCCCGCCCGGTCTACGAGCCGGTTATTGAGGAGTGGGGTGCCCGCTGGATCGAGCCTGGCTTCATCGTCACGAACGGGCCTTATGTCCTGGACGAGTGGGCCCATCAGGATAGCATGACGTTCGTCAAGAACCCGCATTTCTACAATGCGGACAGCGTGCAGATCGAGCGCATCGAGGCTATCATGGTCACCGAGGCCTCAACGGCTATGGCGCTCTACGAGAACAACGAGCTCGACAACGCCTATCCTGGACCACCGCTGGAGGAGATGGACCGCATCCGCGAGGACCCGGAGTTGAGCGAGCAGTTGACCATCGCGCCAGACCTATGCACCTACTACTACGGCTTCACGAACAACAAGCCGCCGTTTGATGACCCGCTGGTCCGCAAAGCGTTCTCTGCAGCCATCAACCGCGTCTCTTTGATCGAGAACGTGACCAAGGGTGGACAGCTGCCTGCGAACACGTTTGCGCCCGAGGGCATCTTCGGCAACGTGGCATCGGATTCCGACATCGCACCGTGGGCACTCGACGCCGAGATGGGCGCTGAGATGGCCCAGGAGTGGCTGGCCGAGGCCGGCTACCCGGACGGCGAGGGCTTCCCCACCATCACGCTGATGCACAACACCAGCGAGGGCCACAGGGCCATCGCTGAGGCCATCGGCTCGATGTGGAGCAGCACGCTGGGTGTCGACATCGAGATCCAGAATCAGGAGTGGGGCGTCTACCTGGACACCATCAACAAGACCACGCCGCTAGCTGAGATGCCGCACGTGTGGCGCCTCGGTTGGTGCGCCGACTACGCGGACCAGAACAACTGGGTCCACGAGGTCTTCAACTGCGAGGAGGGCGCGAACCGCCTCCGCCGCAACTGTGTGGATGAGACCTGCAGCGCCTGTGAGCCGAGCGAGTTTGACGAGCTGACGGCGCAGGCCGGCAGGGAGACGGATCCCGATGTGCGTGCTGAGCTTTACCGGGAGGCTGAACGCATCCTGGTCGAGGAAGAGGCCGCCTACGCGCCGATCTACTACTACACCGTCGTCGACCTCACCAAGCCGTGGGTGAACCGCACGTACCAGGCGCTGGCCGGTGAGCACTGGGACAAGTGGACGATCGACTGGGAGGCCAAGCTAGAGGCTACTCAGTAGTCTGACGCAGTGTCGTAACCCTGCGCGAGCACTAGCTCGTGCGATTCGCTGAGCAGCCCCTTCAAAAGGGCTGCTCAGCCCTCTTCGATTTTCCGAGAGAGGAACGAAATGATCCAGTACATCATTCGTCGGATTCTCCAGTTTGTCCCGGTCCTCCTGGCGGTGACGATCTTCACGTTCACGCTGGTGAGGATCATCCCGGGCGGGCCTTTCGACCGCATTGGCGACAAGACACTGCCGCCGGAGATTCGTGCCAATCTGGAGGCGAAGTACAACCTGGATGAGCCGCTCTGGCAGCAGTATCTGCGCTATCTGTGGAACCTGGTCCAGTTTGACCTCGGCCCTTCGCTGAAGTACCGGACGCAGACAGTGAACGACATCATCGGTCAGGCTCTACCGGTCTCAGCGCAACTGGGGGTCATGTCCATTGTGCTGGCTGTGGTGATCGGCATACCGACAGGCGTGCTCGCTGCGCTCTACCGGAACACGAGCATCGATTATGGGGCTACCTTCATCGCCATTTTCTTCCGCTCTGTGCCCAACATCGTTCTCGGCCCGGTGATGATCCTGATCTTTGCCCTGAAGCTGGGCTGGCTCCCGGTGGCACGCTGGCAGAGCCCGGCGCACTGGATCATGCCGACGTTCACGTTGGGCACGGCCTACGCGGCCGGTATCGCCCGATTGACGCGCGGCAGCTTGCTTGAGGTGATGGGTGAGGATTACATCCGTACGGCCCGCGCCAAGGGTCTGCGCGAGATGATCGTCGTGAGCCGGCACGCCCTGAAGAACGCCCTCATCCCGGTTGTGACGTACTTGGGACCGGTGCTGGCTGCCGTCGTGACGGGTACATTTGTGGTTGAGACGATTTTCGGTATTCCCGGGCTGGGCAGGCACTTCGTGGACAGCGTGGGCAACCGGGACTACCCCCTGGTGATGGGCACGGCGCTGGTCTACGCCCTGCTGTTGGTGTCGGCCAATCTGTTCGTGGACATCACGTACGCCTGGCTGGACCCACGCATTCGGTACGACTGATTCCTAGAGAGCCAGGGCCATTTGTCGTTTTTGGGGTGACGGATGGCACTAGCGTTACGGTCGTCCAGACGCGGTAACGACTCAGGTGTGATGGACGGCTGAGACTGGATTAGGGGGAGAACAAGATGGCAGAAGCAGGCGGAAAGCGAACTGTGGCCCCGTCGGGCCTGGCGCGCAAGCCCAGGAGTCCCTTGGGGGATGCCTGGCGTGAGTTCTTGAAGAACAAGGTGGCGGTGGGCAGCGGGCTTTTCATCATCCTCTTGACGCTCGTGGCCATCTTCGCGCCGCTGGTGGCGCCAGAGGGTATCGACGAGCAGAAGCTACCGGACAACTACCAGGAGCCGGGGGCGAAGTACCTGCTGGGGGCTGACCAGTTTGGGCGGGATATTCTGAGCCGCGTGATCTTCGGTGCCAGGATCTCACTTTCGGTGGCCTTCGTGGCAGCTGCGGTTAGTCTGACTATTGGTGTGACGTACGGTTTGATCGCAGGCTACCTGGGCGGCGTCGTGGACAATCTGATGATGCGCGTGGTCGACATCATCTACGGCTTCCCCTCGCTGATCTTCGTGATTCTGCTTCAGGTGTACTTCAAGGCGGTGGCCGCGCGAGGCGGGGGAGTGGCAGCGCCTCTGGTGCGGATCGATCAGCAGATGGGCGGCATGTTCTTCGTCTTCGTCGCCATCGGCGCCTTCTACTGGATCAATCGCGCGCGGATAGCGCGGGGCCAGGTGCTGGCGAACAGAGAGAAGGAGTTCGTCCTCGCTGCGGAGAGCATCGGAGCATCTAACACCCGGGTGATCTTCCGGCATCTGCTGCCGAACATTCTGGGGCCGTGCATTATTGCCGAGACGATGGCTATTCCAGGCTATATCTTCTACGAGGCGTTCCTGAGCTATATTGGGCTGGGGGTCAACGCGCCTTTCCCGAGTTGGGGCATGATGGTCAATAAGGCGCAGCGATCGATGCGTTCTCATCCACATACTCTGTGGCCACCGGCCATTGCGTTGACGGTGACGACGCTGGCGTTCAACTTCGTGGGGGACGGTCTGCGGGATGCCTTCGATCCCCGATTGAGGGGTCGCGGCTAGGTTAGTAAGACGCGGGCACGAAGGTTGTCTGGGCCGAGGGCCAGAGGCGCTTCGGAGGGCTGGAGTCACGGTCTGCATGACGTGTGGCTGGTTGATTACTTAGGGCTCGGCTGAACGGAATAGGGGACGGACAAGACTGGAGGCGACCGGGTGGAGGTGCACCCGCTGTCGCCTCCAGGCGTTTCTGGGATCTGTCGCATGGCTGCTGCCTGTGTGTTTCTGGCGAGCATCTCACGCGTGCTCGCCAAGGTCGTGGACGCTGAAGGGGTGCCCCGGGGGCGCGCAGCGCTGACTGTTGCGTGCTGCAGCTCAGACGCAGGACAGCCCTCGGCAGACACGGTTCAGGCGCGCCTAGAGGGCCCGCTGGATCGCGAGGCCCTGCTCGGGCCGTGATGGATGAAGGGGAGCGGCCGGTATGCCGGGGATCGATGGAGCACCAGACCTCCGTCAGGCGCTGCCGCGGTGGAGGTCTGGTGGCTGAGGTGGCCGGGCGTCGCGACCCGCTAGCCTCTTGGGTTGAAGAATCGCGGTGCGTAGAGGATGGCTGTCAGGGCGCTGTCGACTAGGGCGAAGACGAGGTATCCCTTAAACATCGTCGGTGGCTCAGTGCGTGGGGAGCGGACGAGATAGATGATGAGCCCGACGATGGCCAGGGCCAGAATGGCCAGGGGTATGATGGTGTTCAGCGCGGGCGTCCATTCCTGAGGTACCAGGTAGACGAACGGCGTACCGGTCGAGAGGAGACCTGGAAGGAAGAGTGTTTTGACAATGAGATATAGCGCGAACGACACACCAAGCGCGATTCTGGCGCCGAGTTCGTCCAGATGCTCTTGCCGTGCTGAGAGATAGAAGACGACCAGCCACACC
This sequence comes from uncultured Anaerolineales bacterium, assembly GCA_964542755.1. Classification (GTDB taxonomy): domain Bacteria; phylum Chloroflexota; class Anaerolineae; order B4-G1; family B4-G1; genus SKLM01. The sequence continues at coordinate 95,402 of CAZIWL010000003.1, read as the reverse complement.
AGGGCGGGCACATTCCACATAAGGGTCAGCGGCAGGAAACCGATGGCTGACAGGATGCCCCACGCGAGGTCCGCGGCCTGCTCGCCCACGTCCTCGACGGTGGTGCGGTTCAGCCACTCTGCAGCCTCGGGGGACGTGGTTGCATAGAAGACCTTGTAGCGTCGGAATCCGGCCGTGTCCAGCCAAGCGAGATGGAGGCTGGCGTCATCGTCGGCGACCAGGCTCGGCAGGACGGAGGCGTTGGAGGTCTCGTTGGCAATCTGGTAGCCCACGGCTTCACCGTCCGCCAGGATCGTCACTGCGAGCTGCATGAACTGCTTGGACGCACTCTCGATGATCAAGCTGACCACCATCGGGAGCTCGGATTCTCGACGCGTCACCACCGCCGGCGCATTGATGTAGTCCGTGCTGCGGACATCGGGTGACACGGGGGCAAGCCGCGAGATGGTGTAATGCCCGCGGTGATCGTCGTACCCAGGTCGGTGATCCGCTGACAGCTTGAGCGTCCTTGGGGCCACGTATTGCTGCTGACCCGGGGCAAAGCTGATGTAGTACGTGTCTGCCGCGGTCGGCGTCATACCCCCGCCCAGGTTCTGGACCGACCAGATAAGGTAGACGCGTTCCGAATCGAGTCCAATGATCGGGGGTTGATACGTGGCGGATTCAGCGTAGTCGAAGGTTGTCACGTGGTAACCGCCTGGGGGCGTTACCTCTCCATCCTCCAAAGTGGCGTAGTAGATCTGTCTGGTCGAAAAGTCAGTTCGGTTGGTCCACACCAGGTGGGTTTCTCCACTGGAGTCCGAACTGGCGCCTTCAACCAGCACAAACGGGTCAGCGCCGTCCGGAACGAGCAGCGTGGGTTCTCCTGAGCCCGAGCTGACGAGGGACACCCGGTAAATACCCGATTGACCATCGTCGAGTTCGCTGGCCCAGACAGCACAAACCTCGTCAGCCGAGGATCGAATGAGCTGGAAACTGTCGACATCTTCGGTGTTCCGCGACAGGGCGATCAGATCTGAAAGCTCGCCTCTGTTGGTCAAGCGGCCATGGTACAGCATGTAGTTGTCGTTCTGTCTGGAAAGAAGCCCCACGTGAAGGGTGCCGTCCGGACCGAGGAGCAGTTGTGGGTTACGAGGATAAGGCAGGTCAACCGTTAGGCTTGCATCGATGACGACCCGGCCTCCTCGGTCGATCTGTGCGTAGTGGAGTCCTCGGACGTCATCTGACAGTGCCTCGACCCACAAGAGGTGAGCGTGTCCAGATGCGTCCATCTGGAGCGCGACAGCCTGCTTGACGTTGCTTTCACCGAGGAGAAGACCCCGGCTCCAATCGCCGGCGGGCTTGTTGCTTCGTTCGTAAGGGCTCGAGCAAGCGCTCATTACAACCGAGGTGACGATGCCCAATACCAGTAGAACGGCGCGTAGATCGCGTCTAGTTCGCATAGTTCCTCCAATAGAATACCGAGTAGAACACATACTATACCACGACGTGCCCTTTTCGTTCAACTCCACGGCTTCGTCCAGCAGTGAACCTGAGGTCCCTGAGGGCAGTATTCTCTTGATAGCGGGTCTAGCATAGGCGTGTGCGGAGCGTTCGGGTTCGGCTTTGATGCGTAGTCGTCGTCTGATGGGGCATGAACACTCGACCGGGTGCTGAGGCGCCTTGGACGGTGCAGTTGATGTTTGGCCTGCTTCGGGGCATGATACCGGTGGCGGTTAACTCGCTGAGCGTGAGCTCTGTGACCCGACCACCCTGGGGGGCGCGACGGATGAAAGAGACGGTGAACGAGGGACAGAAACCGGATGAGTGAAGAAACTAGGCGCCAGAACAAGGACGACATCCCCAAGTCTACCACGACGCCAAAGACACGTCGGCGCGAGACCCTGCTGAGCATTGGAGCGTTCGTGGGCCGGCGGTTGATCTTCGGCATCGTGGTGCTATTGACCGTGATCTTCCTCAGCTACCTGGGGTTAGCAATGGCCCGGGGCGAGAGCTTTGAGGGGGCTGTGGCGACCTCGGTAGCGAGCACCACCGAGTACGTGAGCCGGCTCGGGCACGGACAACTGGGACGGTCGGAGGCCGCCAGCATCACCCAGGCGTACGTGACCATTGCCGACGTGCTTCCCGGCATGGTGATGAAGAGTCTGGGCCTGCTTGGGATTTCGTTGGCTTTCGCGACGCTCGTGGCCGTGCCGTTGGGACTGTGGGCCGCCACGCGGCGGCGATCGGGGTGGTCTTTGCTGACCATCCTGGCCTCTATCGTGGGTGTGTCGGTACCCAGTTTCTTCGCTGCCTTGCTTCTCCAGATTGGCGCGATTCGGCTCACGCGCGTGCTGGGTCACCGGGTCTTGCCAGTGGGAGGATTCGGTTGGGATCGTCACGTCATCCTCCCTGCCCTCGTGCTGGCGGGCCGGCCCATCGCCCAGATCTATCGGGTGACCTACGTGACAATCAGCGACATCCTGGAGCAGGATTACGTGCGGACAGCACGGAGCAAGGGACTCCGCGAGTTGATCGTTTTGGGCCGCCACGTGATTCGAAACGCCGCCATCCCGATCCTGACGACGATCGGCATGTCCCTTCGCTTCTCTCTAAGTAGCTTGCCGGTGGTCGAGTTCTTCTTCAGTTGGCCAGGCGTTGGATTCACGCTGTTGAAATCTATTTCACGAAAAGATGATAACCTGACGGTGGCCCTGGTTCTATGCCTCGGCCTCGTATTCATCGTGGTCAACTTGCTCCTTGAGGTGCTCTATCGAGTGGTCGATCCACGTCTGCGGGAGGCGACGCAGAGTCGGGCGGAGGCGGAGCGTGGCAGCGTGATCGAGGGCTTGCGGTCGGTGGCCCACTCGCTGAAGGCGGTCATTGAGGACAACGCGATGACGCGGCTCTTCCAGTCCGAGGACGCTGGAGGGGAGAGCCCCTTCCGGGCGGTGCTGGAGGACCGAGGTGACGCGGTGGAGGTCTCTCCGGCGAGGTACCGGGCAGAACGGATACGCTCGTGGCTCCGGGCCACCGTGACCAACGTGCCCTTCGTCGTCGGAGCTACGCTCATCGGGGTGCTCGTCGTGGTCTTCATCTGGGGGCCATCCGTTGCGCCCCACAGTCCATACACGACTCAATCGCTCGTCTACGAGGACGGAGAGTTGAGTGTCCCGCCTTTTGAGCCTGACGATGTGCATCCGATGGGAACGGATGTCTTGGGCCGCGACATCATGAGCTTGATCCTCGCGGGCGCCCAGCAGACGCTGCTCCTTGCCGTGTTGGTCGTTGCGGCCAGGGTGGTAGTGGGTTTCATGTTGGGAGCAATCGCAGGCTGGTGGAGTGACACATGGATCGACCGGTTGCTGATGGGTTTGTCGGAGATCATCGCCGCGTTTCCTACGCTCCTTCTGGCAATGATGTTCATCCTTGCTCTGGGAATCCGGCAGGGATTCCGGCCTTTCGTGATTGCCCTCTGTCTTGTCGGCTGGGGAGAGGTGATGCAGTTCGTACGAGGCGAAGTGATGGCTATCCGCCCGAAGCTCTACGTGGAGAGCGCCGTGGCCTTGGGCCTCACGACACCTCGCATCATCATCAGCCACGTGCTGCCCAATCTCCTCTCGTCGTTGATCTCGATCACGTCGCTGGAGATGGGAGCCGTCCTGATGCTTCTGGGCGAGCTGGGCTTCGTCGGCATCTTCATTGGGGGTGGAGCCTTCGCGGAGCTGGATACCTTCTCCGCGCCATACCATTACTCGGACGTGCCGGAGTGGGGCGCTATGCTGAGCAACGTCCGGCGGTATGCGCGCTCCTACTCATGGATGGCGATCTATCCCAGCGTGGCCTTTTTCGTGGCGATTCTGGGCTTCAATCTTTTTGGAGAGGGTGTCCGCCGTCTAGTGGAGAGCATTGGGGTGGTCATCAATCGTCTGGTCAATCGCTACACGATCGCGGCGGCTGTCCTGGCCGTGGTGGGCATAAGCTGGGTCCAGGCGAACACGGGGGCGACGGCATTCTATCAAGATCAGGCCAGGTTTTTTGATGGACAAGCGGCACTGAGCCAGGCGAGGGCGTTGGCGCACCCTGTCTTCGAGGAGCGGGCCCTGGGTACGACCGGTATGCATGGAGCCGCGCTCCACATCGCTGATCAGATGGACCACCTTGGTATCCAGCCGGCTGGGGAAGGTATGACGTACTTCCAGTACCGGAATCGTTCATTCGAGCGCCTCGACGAGGTGCCACGTCTTGTCCTAAAGGATGATGGTCCGCCTCTGACATATCACGAGGATTTCGTCGAGTACGTCAGCCCTGGGCGAAACCTGGGACGAGGCCAGGGGCGGGTCAGGGTGGTTCTCCTGGGGCCCGTCACGCGGGACGGGGCTATGATCAGAAGCTACAAGTCCCTAGAAGAATTGGACTATTCTGATGAGGTATTGCTAGCCTTATCCCCTGGGGAAGCTGATCTCTTGCGGCGCGTGCCGTGCGCCGGGATTCTGGTCATCGGCGATGGAGACCTGCAGGTTGACCGCAGGCGTACGCTCTCTTCGCGCGATCCGCACTATCTCATGTTTGGGACCGGCTCCGCGCGAGGGCAGGATATCGCGAGACTGTGGATCTCTGAGGCGGTGGCGGGGCGGCTGCTGGCACGGTCGGGTTACACGGTCGATGAGCTGCACGACGTGGAGGAGAGCTTGGACGTCAACGAGGTCTTCGAGGTGGATACCGGGGTTGAAGCGTCGATGGAGGTCGCAGGTACCGTGGTCGAGAACGTTCCGGTGCCCCACGTTATCGGGAGTTGGACGGGCCTGTCCGACAGCCGATACGGCGGTCTCAACGATGAGATGATCGTGGTGATGGCGCCCTATGATACCCCGCCTGCGACGCCCGACGATCTCCCCTATCCCGGGGCGAATGACAACGCAACCGGCGTCGCCGTGATGCTGGAGGCCATCCGGGCTATGAAGGCCTCTGGCTATCAGCCGTACCGGACGTTCCTGTTCGTGGCGTACAGCGCACAAGGTCAGGAGGGCGGCGAGTGGATCTATCCTCCCGATGTTGAGAGGTTCCTTGAGGCCAAGAAGGGCTTCTCCAGCAGCTTCGACATCGAGGCTGTAGTGGAGTTGAGGGGGGTGGGTGCGGGAGGCGGTGACGCGTTGATGATCTCTGCGGAGGGCAGCATGCGTCTGGCCGATCTCCTTGAGACGTGCGCTGCTCGTATGGGTGTGAAGGCGAAGCGAGGGGGCGGGTCGGTCGACATCGGGATCGTGTTCGAGGAGAAGAGCCGTTACGAGAGCGGACAGGAGGCACCCAAGGTGGGGCTCCGCTGGGAGGGGTGGGAGGCCACGTCGCATCGACCGGCAGACACGCTCACCACGGTGTCCTCGGAGAAGCTGGAACGGGCCGGCCGAGTAGCCAGCCTGGCGCTGATGACGTTGGGACGAGAAAGACAGTACTAGACGTACACCGGGGAGAGCCGTGACCGATTCTGTGGACCGGCCCCAGTCTCGCCTGGGCAAGCTTGTGAGCCCGATACGTCGCCTGCGGGTCGGTTCCCTGCCGGCCGATGCAGCTGCGATGGTTGCCCGCCAGCTTCTTCAATTCGCGGCCGTGCTTCTGGCTATCGTGCTGTTTGCCCACCTTGGTCTCGGAATGGCGCGAGGAGACACGTTCCCCGTGGCTTTGAGCCGGGCAGCCCTGGACACGGTTGACTATGTGGCGCGATTGTCCCGTGGTAATCTCGGCAGGTCAACCGCCGCTGGAATCACGCAAGCCTCCGTACCCATTGCAGAGGTTCTGCCCGGCCTGGTAGCCAAGAGCTTAGGACTACTGGCGGCGTCTTTGGCATTGGCAGGGCTAGTCGCCACACCACTGGGGGTATGGGCTGCCTCCCATCGACAGTCCCGATGGTCGATAGTCACCACCCTGGTGTCAATCGTCGGGGTCTCCATCCCGAGTTTCTTCGCGGCACTTCTGCTCCAGCTTGGCGCAATCCGCGCGACCAAACTCTTCGGCCATCGTGTGCTGCCGGTGGGTGGATTTGGGTGGGACAGGCACCTTATCCTGCCGATGCTAGTCCTGGCGACGCGGCCGATTGCACATTTGTACCGCGTGACGCAGGTTACCATCAGCGACGTGCTGGAGCAGGACTACGTTCGGACGGCGCGAAGCAAAGGGATCCGCCGATCCCTGGTGATGGCTCGGCACGTGATCCGGAACGCCGCCATTCCCATCCTGACGACGCTAAGTATGTCGTTGCGCTTCTCGCTCAGCAGCCTTCCGATCGTTGAGTTCTTCTTCGGCTGGCCAGGGGCGGGATTCACGCTTCTCAAGTCGATCTCCCAGGGGGAGGACGACTTGACGGTGGCCCTGCTCCTGGCCCTGGGAACCTTGTTCGTCCTTGTCAATATCGGCCTCGATGGCGCGTATCGGTGCATCGATCCGCGGCTGCGGATGTCGCACGATAGCTGGCGGAACACCTTGCGCTGGAATGTGGTTGACGAACTCCGATCAGTGGCTGCTGACCTGGCATGCCTGTTTCGAGACAACCCCCTGAGGCGTCTCGTCGGAATGAGACAAAGGAAGGACAGTCCGGCAAAGCCCCTCCTGGAGACCAGAGGAGAGGTCATGGATGGTCTGCCGGCACGGTACCGGGCCGAGCGGATTCGATCGTGGCTGCGGGCGACGGTAAGGAACATTCCGTTCGTCGTCGGTGCAGCATTGGTCGGCGTCCTTCTGGTGGTGTTCCTGATGGGCCCCTGGTTGGCCCCGCACAGCCCATACAGCACGAAAGGCTTGACCTACGACGGGGGAGAGCTGGCGATGCCGCCCTTTGAGCCAGGCGGTGAGCACCCCTGGGGAACGGACGTTCTGGGACGCGATATCCTGAGCCTCGTCCTCGCCGGTGCGCAGCAGACGCTCCTCTTGGCGACGCTCGCCGTGGCCGCGCGGGTTGGTGTAGGCTTACTCTTCGGCGCCATTGCCGGATGGTGCAGTGGGAGCTGGATCGACGGCGCAATAATGGGGCTGTCGGAGACGATGGCGGCCTTTCCTACGCTGCTTCTTGCGATGACATTTGTCTTGGCGCTGGGTATTCGACAGGGCTTCCGTCCCTTCGTGATAGCCCTCTGCCTGGTGGGGTGGGGGGAGGTCATGCAGTTTGTCCGGGGCGAGGTGATGAGCATTCGGCCCAAGCTCTATATTCAAAGCGCAATTGCCGTTGGGCTGACGCTGCCGCGGCTGATCGTGAGCCACGTACTCCCTAACCTGCTGTCCGCCCTCATTTCAATGACGGCCCTGGAAATGGGCGCGGTACTGATGCTCCTAGGAGAGCTGGGCTTCGTGGGCATCTTCATTGGCGGGGGGGCGTTCGCCGACCTGCAGTGGATGGCCCCGCCTTACCATTACTCGGACGTCCCAGAGTGGGGAGCCCTATTGAGCAATGTCAGACGATATGCTCGATCCTATCCCTGGATGGCGGTCTATCCGTCCTTGGCATTCTTCGTTGCCATCCTTGGCTTCAATCTCTTCGGTGAAGGCGTGCGACGTTTGATGGAGCAGGTTGGTTTTGGCCTGACCCGGCTTGTCAACCGATACACTGTGGGCCTGGTACTCATCACGGTTGTCGTCGGGGGATGGGTGAGGACCCATTCCGGGCCTGCGGCATTCTACGTGCAGCAAGCGGCAAGTTTCGAGGGCGAACGGGCCGCCAGTCACGTCAAGGCTCTAGCGCTTCCAGTGTTTCAGACGTGTGCACTGGGGACGACGGGCATGTATGCCGCGTCCTATCACATCGCTGAACAATTTGCAGATGTTGGTCTACAGCCGGCGGGAGAGGAAATGACGTTCTTCCAGTACCGGACTCGCTCTTTCTCAACGCTGGACAGACCGCCGCGACTCGAGATCCAAGGACAACAACGACGCTTCGTCTACGGTGAGGATTTCACTGAGTTTCCTAGCTTCATGCAGAACGAGGGCAAGGCACAGGGAGAAGTTCGGGCCGTTGCACTCGGCGAGCTCCGAACGAGCGGCGCTAGGTTCAGCACTTACGGCGCTCTCGATAGCCTTGATGTCGCGGGGGACGTGCTGCTTGTCCCTTCGCCAGACGATGCTGAGCTTCTGCAATCCATCCGCTGCGCCGGCATGCTGGTCCTGGCGGATGATCCTGCGCAGCTGTCGCGGCGCACGACGTTGTCCTCACGCAGACGATCCTGGAGCCGACCAATGTTGTGGATCTCCCGGGGCACTGCGGATGCTATCCTGGAGGCTAGCTCCCTCAGCACTGGCGAGCTGGAGAATCGCGTCGACCGGCTTGGCGTAGACGAAGTCTTGAACATCGGGACTGGGACGGACGCCGCCGTGACCGTAGACGCGTCGAGGCACGAAGGTGTCCAGGTTCGGCACGTCCTCGGTCACCTCCCGGGGGAAGCTGCCCGCATAGAGGGAGCGCCGAGAGCCGATGCTGCCAAGCTTGACCACGAGTTGATCGTGGTTATGGCGCAGTACGATGCGCCGCCTGCGCGGCCATCTGGGACTTCCAGCCACCTGGCAGCTGGCGATCAGGCATCAGGTGTCGGGGTGATGCTCGAAGTCGCGCGCGCCATGCAGACGTCAGGTTATGAGCCCTACCGCTCATTTCTATTTGTGGCCTACAGCGGTGAGGGTCTTGAGGGCGGAGAACGGGTGGATCCAATCAAGGACGTCGAGAGGTTTCTAGGGGCTAAGACTGGTTTCTTGGACAACTTTGAGATTGAGGGGGCGATCATCCTGCGCGGTCACGGAAAGGGAGACGGTGGGCCGTTGTTGATATCCGGCGGCGGCAGCACGCGCCTGGCGGGTCTCATGGAGCGAGCGGCGCGACAAACGGGTATGGAGGCGCGTCGAACAGGAACCCCCGTGGACTTAGGTGTCGTTTTTGAGGAGGGCGAAGACATAGTAGGGCAGGAGGTGCCCCACGTGACCGTGAGCTGGGGTGAGTCGCAAGTCATCTCGAGCACCTCGGGGGACTTGGCGCAACAGGTGTCGGCGACACAGCTGGAAAAGGTCGGTCGAACGCTCTCCCTGGCGCTAATGATCATTGGACGTGAGAGAGACTACTAGGTTTGAGCGAGGGTGACCGGAACTGGCTTCAACAGCGGCCGACGTGGGACTGTCTGAGGTGTCCTAGCGGGTCACTGACAATCCTGTTAGAATTTGATCGAGGGACATTGTGTCTAGATCTCTGAGAATCGTACTGCTCCTACTGAGCCTGAGCGTGGTCGCACTCGCGCTGACTGGGCTCGGCGTCTATGCACGACTCAGCTATCTATGGGCCGCCCTCTTGGTGGTGAGTTGGATCTGGTCGCGACTGTCCTTGCGAGGCGTGGAGGTGACCCGGACGACCCGCACCCTGCGGGCCCACGTGGGAACGATCTTCGAGGAGCGCTTCTCCGTCAGAAATGAGGGGCGTCTTCCGCGACTCTGGATCCAGGTGCGGGATCTCTCTGACTTGCCGGGTTCCCGCGGTTCGCGCGTGCTGACCCTTATCGGGGGGCGGGAGCAGAGGACTTACCGCGCCCGGACTCGGCTGACGCAGCGCGGCATCTTCACGTTGGGGCCGACGGAGATCGTCTCCGGGGATCTCTTCGGCCTCTTCCCAGTCCGCCGTGAGGTCGGGTCCGGCGGCTCCCTCCTGGTGTATCCAATGATGGTAGACGTGGAAGGGTTTCCGAGCCCCCCCGGCCTGCTGCCGGGCGGCGAGGCGCTCCAACTTCGGACGCATCAAGTGACACCGAACGCCGCTGGTGTTCGGGAGTACGTCCCCGGCGATCCGATGAATCGGATCCACTGGTTGAGCTCCGCCCGCAGGGATAGGCTGATTGTGAAGGAGTTCGAGCTAGACCCCATGGCGGAGGCATGGATCTTCCTCGACGCCCAAAGTCGCGTCCAGGCGAAGGAGACTTACTCAGTGCCCAGCCAACCCGTCGAGGCCATCTGGACTCCGTGGCAGGATGTCACGCTTCCTCCTTCGACGGAGGAGTACGCCGTCAGTATTGTCGCCAGCCTGGCACGGCATTTTCTGAGGCGAGGTCGAGCCGTCGGCTTGATCAGCTACTACCGTCCGAGTCAGCGAACGCCCGATCTCCTGCCGCCAGATCGGGGCGGCCGGCAGCTGGGAAAGATTCTGGAGGTGCTGGCGCCGCTCCGGGCCGAGGGGACGCTTCCCATCTCTGCCCTCCTGACGGCGCACGCTCAACACATGCCCAGGGGCAGCACGGTCGTCGTGGTGACGCCTTCCGTGGCTGACGAGGTGGGACTGGCGGCCGATCTTCTCTCCCAGAGGGGGCTTCGCCCTGTGGTGGTGCTCCTGAATGCGGGGTCGTTTGGAGGACGGTCAGGCACGGAGGAGCTTGCACGGGCGGTGACCGCCGCTGGTGTCCCCGTGTGCCAAGTGAGGAACGGCCAAAAGCTGACCTCGGCCCTGAGCAGCGATTCTCTGGGGCCCGTGCGCGGGGGAGCACGCTTGGGCCGCGGTCCGGTGGGGCGCCCTATGGTGAGAGGGTAGTCGCGTATGCGGGAAAGACGGTGGTGGGATAGCACAGCGGCAGCACTACTGATGATAGCGCTTCTGATGGCCACGGGTCGTCTGATGGCTACGGAGTGGGTTGAGTACTTGAACGTGGTGTACACCCTGGTCATCCTCGGCACGGCTGCTGGCTTGGCTCTTGGACAGAGCACCTACCACCCGGCGATGGTGCTCTTGCTGGGCGCGACGTACGGCGTCTTTATGGTGCCCTGGCAGCTAGGGCGAACCATAGCGCATCTCTCGGATGACGCCCTGTGGGGTGACCGGATGGTGGTGCTGGCGGGCCGTCTGATCCACACACTGGTACGCTTCGTCCAGCAAGAACCGGTGCACGATCCCGCGCTCTTCCTATTCGCGATGGCGGGGCTGGGTTGGACGCTGAGCGTCCACGCTGCGTATGCGCTCACCCGGCGGGCCAGTCCCTGGCGCGTTATTCTGCCCCCTGGTCTGGCGGTGCTGCTGATCCAGACATCGGACCCATACCGGGCCCGGGGCATCTGGTATCTTGCGGGATACTTCCTGTTTGCCCTTCTCCTGGTGGCGCGAGTCACCTTCCTGCGGCTGCGGCGCGACTGGGAGGCCGATCAGGCCCGGATCCCGCCCCTGGTTGGGCTTGATCTAAGCTACGCCATGGCGGGGATCGCCGTCGTGCTTATCCTACTCGCCTGGTCGGTCCCGACGATGGCGGATGCCTTACCGACGGCGAGGGCAATCTGGGATCGAGCCACGGCGCCGTTGGAGCGGCGCTCAGAGAAGCTGTTTGCCTCACTGCGGCGTCAGGGCCCGACGATCACGGCGGCCGACTACTATGGGGAGGACTTCGCCCTGGGAAGGGGGCGCGAGCTCACGGACGCGTTGGTGGCATCGGTGCAGGCTCCTCCACCACCCTCTGGCATGCGGTATTATTGGCGCGCGCGAGCCTATGATCGGTATGAGGACGGGCGCTGGCAAACCGAGGCTCTCACGTCCACCGAGCAGATCCGCCCCGGGGAGCGGACGCTGAGGTTTCCCCCGCTGGACGGGCGCCGGACTCTCACGTTCACGTTTACGTCTCCAGATCCGTTGATGACGCTCTATGTGCCACCCCAGCCTCAGGCCGTTAGCCGGCGCGCCCGCTTCGATCTTGCGATCAATCCGGATGGGACCGTCGACGTGGCCTCGGTGCACGCATCGCCGCCGCTAGCCGCCGGGGAGACGTACGTGGTTCGCTCATCCGTCTCCGATATGACGATTTCACAGCTTCGTGACGCGGGGACGGTGTATCCGGAGTGGATTACAGAGCGGTACCTGGAGGTCCCGGCAACGGTCACGCAGCGGACGCGGGATCTGGCGGCGGCAATAGCCGGTGAGGCGGATACACCGTACGATGCGGTGGCGGCCGTGACGCGCTACCTGCGGGCCAACATCGAGTACAGTGAGACGATTACGGAGACGCGTTCGGCAGACCAGGATCCCCTGGACTGGTTTCTCTTTGATGCTCGCGTCGGATTCTGCAACTACTATGCCTCCTCCGAAGTGATGCTGCTCCGCTTGATGGGGATCCCGGCCCGGTTGGCTGTTGGGTTTGCACAGGGAGAGCGCCAGCGGGGCACGAACACATACGTGGTTCTCGAGAAGAACGCCCATGCGTGGCCGGAAGTCTACTTCCCGGGACTCGGATGGGTGGAGTTTGAGCCGACAGTGTCCGAGGATCCGATCCGCCGGCCACTGGGTGAGATTGAGAGTGAGGATGGCGGCCGTCTCCGTGTCCCACCGGGTGGGGATACTGAGGATCGTTGGCGCGAGCGGCTGGCGGAGTTGGAGGGTATGGATGACCTGGTATCCGGTGAGGGCGTACTGACCTCCTCGTCCGGATCGTGGCTCACGAGGCGACCGTTGATCTGGGCTGGTGTTGGCCTATCCGGCCTCGCTCTAATTGTGCTGGCAGTCCGCATGCGACGGCGGCAGCGGATGCCGGCTCTGCCCGTGCTTATTGAGAGTGGCTTGCGCCGCGTCGGATGGCGGCCGCCCAAGTTCCTCCAGCGATGGGCGCACTGGACCAGGATGACGCCGTTGGAGCGAGCCTACGCCGAGATCGACCGGGCGCTTGATCGACTGGGGGCCGGGGCCGCTGCGGCGGATACAGCGGCGGAACGGGCCGCGGCGCTGTCCTCCCACCTACCTGAGGGTTGTGCGCCGGTTTCTCTGCTCCTGAATCACTACCACCTCGACGTCTACGGCCGTCAGACGATGACCTTCGACGGTGTAGAGGAAGCGGCACGGGCGCTGCGGCGGCTCTCGTGGAGGCGGCGATTGGCCCAGCTGGTGGGCCGGGCGTGACACTCCCGCGGGAGTACCGAGCAGGGACCCGCGAGGGCGGTCCGTTTCTGTCGGACCGTACGTCCATGGGTTGCTGCTCCCGAGAAGCGTAGCCTCACACAGCGACAAGCCGCCGTACCCCCTGGCGGGCCGAGCCTCACATTCTCCTCGATACCCCTCTGCGACTGTTCTGCAGGGCACAAAGAAGGTTGCGCGCGCTGCAGGGTGATGCTATACTGTCGACGGAGGCCACATGACATTGTGCCACAAGCCCCTACATATCATTGGCATATTGCTTCTGTTCGTCACCGCCTGTGCTCCTCGGGTCGTCACGGTCACTGTGACGTCGCCGCCGGAGACGGTGGTGGTAACTGCTACGCCTCAGGAGACCGCCACCCCGACAGCATCGTCGGGTAGCGATGAACCCCAGGCCCTGCACATCTGTGTGGTGGGCGAGCCAGACACGCTCTACCTGTACGGCGCCAGCCAGCTTCCCAGTACCCAGCACGTGATGGAGGCGGTCTACGACGGACCGATCGACCACCGTGACTATGACCACCAGCCCATTATTCTTGAGAAGCTCCCCGCGTTGCAGGATGGCGACGCTTTCACCAGGACGACGTTCGTCCGCCGTGGCGATATCGTGGTAGATGCCGAGGGTGATGTGGTTGAGCTCCAGGAGGGTGTGCGGGTCCGGCCTTCGGGCTGTTACACCTCCGGTTGCGAGGTCGTCTTTGAGGGCGGGATGGTGAGAATGGAGCACGTGGAAGCTACGTTCGCCCTGCGGGAGGACGTGAGCTGGTCGGATGGTGAGCCTCTGACGGCGGAGGACTCCGCATTTGGCTTCGAGGTGGCGAGCGACCCGGGCACGCCTGGGTTCCGTTACGTGGTGGAGCGAACGGCAGCGTACGAGGCCGTCGAAGAGTTTCAGACACGGTGGACGGGACTCCCCGGGTTTCGAGACGCATCCTATGGACTGCGCTTCTTCCCGCCGCTGCCGAGACATCAATTGGATGACATCCCGTCGCATCAGCTGCCGGGCTACAATGGTGCGCGTCGCGAACCCCTCGGCTGGGGTCCGTTCGTGGTGGATGATTGGATCCCGGGCGACCGCATCGAGCTCTCGCCAAACCCCCACTACTTCAGGGCCGAGGCGGGTTTGCCGTACCTGGACAAGTTGGTCTTCCACTTCAAACCGGACGCAGCCCAGGTTGCTGCAGGGGTGATCGCCGAGGACTGCGACGTCGGCACATCCGATGCGGAGCTTGAGGGGTTGCTGCCACTCCTGACGAGCTTGGAGGAGGAAGGAGTGCTCACGGTCGTATCGGCGCCTGGACAGGGGATGGCGCGGCTGAGTTTCGGTATCCAGTCCAGCGAGGGTTACGGGCGGCCGAGCTTCTTCGCGCGTGGGCAGGTCCGAGAAGCGATTGCAGCCTGTATTGATCGCCAGGCTCTGCAGGACGAGGTGGCTCTTGGGCGCAGCATAGTACCCGAGTCGTATGCGGCCCCAGATCATCCGCTGTATCCGGTCGAGGATTTGACAGAGCATCCCTACGACCCGGCAGCTGGACGGGCGTTGCTCGACGAGCTCGGTTGGCGGGACACGGACGGCGATGGGGTACGGGAGGCGTTGGACGTGCCGGACCTTATGGACGGGCAGCCGTTTGACGTGGTGCTTGTGAGTATGGATGACAGCGAGGTAGACGAGAAGGTCGCCCGGATGGTGCGGGCCCAGCTTGCCGACTGTGGCGTGAGCGTGACAGTGGAGGCACTCCCGAGGTGGGAGCTGTTCGCCGACGGGCCTGAGGGCCCACTTTTCGGGCGTCGGTTTGATCTGGCTCAGGCGACGTGGTGGCTGGAGGACCGGCCGCCGTGCGAGCGGTATCTCTCGTCGCAGATTCCCGAAGCGGAGAACTGGGTCGGGGGCAACATCACGGGATACGTCAGCCCCGAGTACGATTCAGCCTGCCTTTCCGCCCTACGCGGCTTGCCGGGTTCAGAGGAGTATATGCGGAATCATCGAGAGGCCCAGGTTGTCTTCTCTGAAGACCTTCCGGCCCTGCCGCTCTTCATGAGCCTGCGTATCGGGCTGGCGCGCCCGGGCGTTACAGGTCTTCAGATGGACCCTACCTCGCCGAGTGAGCTCTGGAACGTGGAGCGGATGAGGACAGTTGGCCCGGGCAGTGGGAGGTAGCGTCCGGAGTACTGGATTCGATTGTGGGTACTCGGCATAAGCGTAGCGTGACTGGTTGAGTGACCTTTTGACTGAGTGATAACTGGAGCGGCATCTTCACGGACTATGGTCAGCAAGGATAGACTCGGACGTCGGCCGCCGCGGATCCTCATTGTAGAGGATGATCCGGGCATGGTGGACCTTCTATTGGCCATGCTGGGGCGGAAGAACCGTGTCGCTGAGGCTGTGCTTTCTGCCTATTCTGGTCAGGAAGCGCTCGAGACGCTGCGTGCAGAGACCGATGCCGATCGACCCATTGACCTGGTGCTGCTGGATATCATGATGCCCGGGATGGATGGCTACGAGGTCATCGCGCGGGTCAAAGCGGATCCGGATCTTCGACACACGTCCTTCATCCTTACCACAGCGCTTGACTCGGTGAGCAGCAAGACACTGGGGCTCGGAATGGGGGCCGATGACTATCTGACGAAACCGTTCGATCCCCGTGAATTACTGGCGCGGATCGATGCGGTGATGCGGGTCCGGCGCAGCGAGCAAGCTCTCCGGCGGCGAAACCAGGAGCTGGCGGCCCTGGTGGATATCAACCGCGTCGTGACCTCCAGTTTGGATCTGGACGAGGTCCTGGAGGCAACTATGGCGGGCATCCGGGAGATCATGCCGGTTGAGGCGGGGTGCCTGGTACTCGTCGACGAACACACAGGTTCCTTGATCTGTCGGGAGACGCTCACCTCTCACAGGAGTGAGCTGGATGAGGAATCACTGCACTTGAATAGGGGCGTGATCGGTGAGGTGGTGGAGACCGGCGTCACCAAGGTCGTGAACGACGTGGAGCGTGATCCCGAGTATCCCGGTGAGCTGGGTGTGAAGATGCCGGGTGTGACGCCGGAGTCGATTCTGTGCGTGCCCCTGGTGATCCGAGAAAGAACGATCGGAGCCATTGCCTTGGTCAATGACTTGAACGGGGCGTTCAGTCGACAGGATGTTGGACTGCTGACCGCCATGGCGGGCTCCGTTGCTGTGGCCGTTGAGAACGCAAATCTCTACTCGGAGGTGGCGGATTTCGCGACGGAGCTAGAGCGTTCGCAGGCCAAGTTGGTGCAGGCAGAGAAAATGGCGGCTATCGGGCGATTGGCGGCGTCGTTGGCGCACGAGATCAACAACCCGCTGCAGGGCATCCATAATAGTCTCCATCTGAGCCTGCATGAAGGTCTGGGTCAAGAGCGGCGCGATGAATACGTGGGGATGGCACGCAATGAGGTTGAGCGTTTGATCGAAATCGTGCAGCGGATGCTGGATTTCTACCGCCCCTCGCGAGGCGGCCGGGACGTCGCCGATCTAAATGAGGTGGTGAAGAACGTCCTGGCTCTGGCCCGCAAACGCATCCAACACGGCAAGATCGAGGTCCACACGGACCTCACGGAGGACCTGCCCGGGGTTCCGCTCATCGCGGATCAAATCAGTCAGGTGCTGTTGAACCTGGTGATCAACGGCACCGAGGCGATGCCTTCGGGGGGTGATCTCTGGGTGAAGACGGAGGTCGGTGACGAACGTGACCAGATTGTGCTGACGGTCCGGGACAGCGGCGTGGGCATTCCCGCCGAGGATTTGGAGCACCTGTTTGAGCCGTTCTACACGACGAAGTCGGATGGAACTGGACTGGGGTTGGCCATAAGCTATGGGATTGTTGAGCGGCACGGTGGGACGATTGACGTCTCGAGTCGACCGGGGAAGGGAGCTACGTTCGTAGTGAGGCTCCCGGTCAACGGTGCCGGTTGACGCGTTTGGCGGGAGGAGGGATCGTGCTCAACCAGAATCGAGCGGCGCGGATCTTGATCGTGGACGATGAGGCGGTGACCCGCGTCTCGCTGCTGGACGCTATGCGGCTGGAGGGCTATGAGGTTGATACAGCGGCCAGTGGAGAAGAAGCAATGAGCCTCTTGGACAAGCGCGAGCCGTTTGACCTGGTCATTCTGGATTTGAAGATGCCGGGCATGGATGGGTTGGAGGTGGCCGAGCGCATTCACGCGACCTCATCGGATACCATCGTTGTTCTGCTGACGGCATTCGGAACCATGGAGACGGCGATCGAAGCGATACGCAAGGGCGCGCACGATTATCTACTGAAGCCCTGTCCCATCCCCAGGATTCTCGAGAGTGTGCAGGAGGGGCTTTCCAAGCGCAAGCAGGAGCAGAGACGGCTGCTGCTCGTGGAGCAATTGAAGCAGACGGTGGCTGCCCTGGACGCTATGGAGCAGCCGGAGGATGTCGAGGCAATCAGTGACCAGACCGCGGATCGATTTCTCCGCGTGCGAGACGTGGTGGTCGACCTCCAGAAGCACATAGCCACGCGGCGGGGGGAACCTCTGGATCTGACGCCCACAGAGTTCAAGGTGCTTTCCTGCCTGATGGAGGCTCCGGACGAGGTGTGGAGCCCCGAGGACCTGGTCAGGCGCACCAGGGGTTACGATGCGGACACAGAAGGAGCCCGTGCCATTATCCGCGTGCACATACGACGGCTGCGCAAGAAATTGGAGCCGGATGCGGCCGATCCCATGTACGTGATCAATGTGCGCGGGATTGGCTACATGTTCGCGTCGGATCGCCAGCGCGGGGACGAAGAACCAGAGCTCGTGGGTTAGTGTTTGCAGGCTTTCGTCACTCAAGATCCGAGGGCGTTTCCTCATAGGCACTGCACGGACTATGCCCTACCGGCGTGCCGGCGTCCTGCTCGAATTCCCCCGACCAACATCTCTGTAACGTATTCGTAATCCCTTCGAAACGCCCATCCTGGCCACGGTGTGGTATCCTAAGTGGCGGAGTTGTTGATCTCGCGCAGGCCGATGCCCCTCCACGACAAGGTGCGGGATTGCCCTGTGGCGCTGCGTTAATCCAGATGACACAACGAGGCTGACGGTTGGAGGGCTGATGAGCTGGGCTGATAGGGCCAAATCGTGCATTGGATGGGACGAGAGGGATGATGAAGGACTCGCCAGTCTTTGGGAGTGGCTGGCGCCCGAGAAGGACGAGCTGGTGGACTTGCTCGTCGAAGGCGTGACACAACTTGACGGCGTCCCTCGGCTCTTGAGGAATGGGCGATTCACCGGGCGACTTCACGCTCTGGTTGAGGAATGGCTGTTGGGCGTGCTGGCTCCGGCGTACGACGACGTGGAGCGTCAAGAGCGGCGTCGGGATCTAGGGCGTCGATTGGCGCGTATTGACGTCTGTTTTGAGGAGGTCATGCTTCTGGAGGCCATGGCGCACGGGCGGCTTCTGGCACTGATCAGCAAGAACCTGGACGGCGGCGCCGATCAGCTCTCTCTTATGCTGGGCGCCTTGCAGAAGGCGTTGAGCTACGACCGAGGCCTGGTCCACGCGGGTTATGTGGAGTTTCGAGACAGCGAGATGGAACAGGCGCTGCTGGATCGTTTCCTGTCCATCACGGGATTCAGTCCCAGCCTTTACGAGGGCCTCGCTGAGACCTGGGAGCAGGAGCGAGGAAGGGGCAGGCGGCCATGAAAGGGGCCGTCGGGTTGCCCTGCGTCATCATAATCGGCTGATCGGAGCTTGCCTTGGGCGAGTTCCGACGGATTGTCCGATGGAGCACCGACACCGCCATCAATCAAGCTCCCGAATGGTGTCGGCAGCGGCCGGAGAACCAGGGTGCCGCGCAGCGGGCTGGCGGCTGTGGTCGCTTCGTTTCTCGGTGGTCAACTTGCCGGGATTCCTCTGCTGGGGCGAGCGAGGGCCGGACAAGAGCGACGCGGCGAGCTTGCTTCCTGACGCGCGCGTGCTCCTGGGTTCGCTAACGACTTGTCGCGTAGATGGTCGCCGGTTGGAGACCGTTGGCGCCCGTGTACTGAACTGTTGTGCATGGCATACGAGGCAAGCACACGCTCGTGAGGTGCCGTGCACCTGGAAGGTGCATCGCACCGGTCGGGACGACAACTCGTTCGTGCAGACCGTGCTCCTTTGGTGCTTGACGGCTGTCTTCTTTGTGGTAGAATTCGTTGCAGGCGCCCCCATCGTCTAGCCTGGTTAGGACACGGGCCTTTCAAGCCCGCGACAGGGGTTCGAATCCCCTTGGGGGTACTTCCCATAAGCTTGGCGGTACCCACGTTGCAGTGAGAGCGTTGGTTGTCAATGTGGGGCCGGATGGAGCCAGCGGGTTGTGCCATGTAGAGACACTCCCCCACCACTCTGGTGGGGTTTTGTTTTGTGGGCCATAGCGCGGCCGAACACGCTGTCGTGCGCGAACACGGGGGAGGTGGGCTGATGTCACGACGCCCAGACGGTGTCGAAGTCGTCCTCGAAGCTATCATCGGGCGACTCCTGAGGGACCAGGAGCTCACACTTGCTGTGGCGGAATCGTGTACGGGGGGGTTGATTGGCCATCGTATCACGGAAGTGCCCGGAAGCTCACGGTATTTCCGCGGCTCGATTACGGCGTATGCTTATGATGTGAAGGAGACGCTGCTTTCCGTTTCCCGGGAGACCCTCGATAAGCACGGAGCCGTAAGCGCACCGACCGCCCGGGAGATGGCCGAGGGTGTGCGCCAGGTCGTAGGAGCCGACATTGGGATATCGGCGACGGGAATTGCCGGACCCTCGGGGGGCACCCCCGAGAAGCCGGTCGGTCTGGTCTACTTGGGACTCGTCGCTGGGGATGGTGTGTGGGTGGAATCGGAGGTCTTCGAAGGCGACCGCTGGGAGAACAAGGCGGCATCGGCGGAAGCTGCCCTGGATATGCTGCGTCGGTACCTGGAGGGATCCCTTTGAAAGGACGGGCAGCGGCAGTCGAGGCGGTGTTTGGTGAGGATGGGCGGATCGAACCGCGACGGTTCACGTGGCAGGGAACCTGGCTGGACGTAGAGGGGGTCGGGCGACGCTGGACGGAGGATGCGGAACGATGCTGGAACATCATGGCCGCGGGCGGTAGCGTATTCGAGTTGCGACTTGATCTGGCCTCGCTCCGCTGGGCGGTGACCAGGGGGCCGTCCGGGCCCAGGGTGGCGTGAGCTTGCTGCCCGGTGTGGGGATTCCTGAACTCTATCCCACACCGTGAAGACGGTTGAGCCAGGTATGAAGTGCTGGATTGATCGGCGAGGTCTGAGGTTTGAGCAGTCGTGGTGAACGGAGGACCCCCGAGGGGGGCATCCGGGCTCTCGATCCATTTCGTGATCTTGAGGACGTGGTGGACTTGATCGGCCTTGCTTTCGGGGATCGGCTGGACCCCGCCGGGCGGGCGACGCTGGAGCGAATGCGACGATTCGCGACGAGCGGACCGCTGATGCAGGGGTTGTGGGCGCTTCTGGGCAAGGCGGCTATGGCGCCGGGGTTGGTCTGGGTCTCTCACGGGGAGATTGTAGGCAATGTATCGGTGCGACGCTCCCGGGATGGTGGCGGGTATTTGATCGGGAATGTGGTGGTGCATCCAGACTATCGAGGACAGGGTATCGGCGGGGCGCTGATGAGGCGGGTGATCAAAGCGGTGTCTCGGCGCGGGGCGGGGTGGGTTGGGTTGGAGGTGCGGGCGGACAACGACGTGGCGCGGTCCATGTACGAGGGGCTCTCGTTTCGTGAGGTGGGTAGAACGCATCACCTGATCCGGGAGGGCGCCTCGGTTCGAGGCGCTTCGAGTCGAAGGGGGCTGCGTCAGGACCACGCCGTGATGCGAAGAGGGGGCCGACAGGATGCGGACGCACTGGTCCGGCTCGTGGAGCAGGTCATCCCGGAGGAGCAACGTCCATTGCTCGAGACGATGGCTGATGATTACCGACCAGGCTGGGCTCGGAGGATTGACCACTGGCTTCGGTGCGAGGATGAAGTCTGGTGGGTGGTCCCAGGGGACGACCAGCTCAGAGGTGCCGTGCGGGCAGTGAAAAGGGCTAGTGGGCTCCCTTGCCGGTTGGAGGCTCTCCTGACGCCATCGGCGAAGGAGGGACTTGCGACGGCGCTGGTGAGACGGGGGCTGTTGACGTTTGCAGGATCGGAACGGTTGATAGCGAGCGCGGTCCCCGATTCGGAGGATTCCGTCTTGGCCGCCCTGCGGGGAGAGGGTTTTCGTGAGGTGCGCGTTCTGATCCAGATGAAGCGAGACTTGAAGCGCAGAGTCTCGGTTCACACGGTTCACTGAGGGTCATCAGAATGAGAGGGGCCAGCGGCTGGAGCCCGGTGAACCGCAGGAAGAGGGGGCGGCTTGTTGGAGGCGGGCAGAGTTCGGGCCCATGAAAAGGCAGACCCCCTGGAGAACCAGGGGGTCTACCGCCAAGGAAAGGAGGAGAGGTGTCGTGCACTGATTTTGTCAGCCACTTACCTCGCCACCCATGATACCCGACGGGGGGCTCCCGACCAGTGACTGATGATACCCGGAGAGCGTGACACTTTGCACATTGTGTGGGCGGCAACCGTGGGAGGAAACGAGTTGCCAGTGGGTTGCCGGGCGCGTTGATTTGAGTTGGGAAGGGCAGGGCTTGCGTGCCCTCGTTTGACAATGCGCTCGTCCTTGCTATAATAAAGAGTCTGCGTTTTAGATCTATGATACCTCGGGGAGGAATAGGTTAAAGAATGTCCTATACGGCGAGTAAGTCCTATGCGAGAATATCCGACGCAAAGGCACTGCCACCGCTGCTTCAGATCCAGTTCAAGTTCTTCAACTGGCTTCAGGAAGAGGGTCTGGCTCAGCTTTTCGATGAGATTTCCCCCATTGAGAGTTACAACGGCAATCTGAAGATGTACCTGCCGGGTACGGCTGCACGGGAGGCTCAATTCGATCTTCACTATCGTTTCCAGGAACCGCGGTACTCCAGGCAGCAGTGCATTGTGCGAGACATCACGTTCGCTGCGCCGCTGTATGTCGACGTGGCCTTGAGCAATCGGGAAACGGGTGAGATCATCCAGTCGGAGGTCTTCTTCGGGGATTTTCCCTTGATGACGGACAACGGCACGTTCATCATCAACGGCACGGAACGGGTGGTGGTCAGTCAGCTGATTCGCTCGCCCGGGGTCTATTTTGACCTGGAGGAGGACCACTCGACTGGTCTACGGCTCTGCACCGCGAAGCTGATTCCCGACCGGGGCGCCTGGCTGGAGTTCGGCTCGCGTAAGACGGGCTATCTGACAGTCCGGTTCAATCGGAAGCGCATCCTCCCGGTCACGATCCTGCTGCGCGCTCTTGCTGCGGTCGACGACGGAACGGGTGACGACATCCTGGGCGATGGCAGTGACGACACCCTTCTGAAACTCTTTGAGGACTCGGACAGTAACCCCAATCATGAATACATCCCGGCGACCTTCAGGCAGGAACCTGAATGGACGCCGAAGAATGAGGGCTCGATCGCCGATGAGGCGCTCCTGGAGTTCTATCGACGCATGCGGCCCGGTGATCCTGCCACGATGGACAATGCTCGTGAGTATCTGGAGGAGCAGCTCTTCGATCCGCGGCGGTATGATTTGAAGCGGGTCGGGCGGTACAAGCTGAATCAGCGGCTCGATTTTGACGTGGACCTCGACCATCGCATGGTCACGAAGAAAGACCTGGTGGCCATCGTGGGACATATGATTCGTATCAATAACGGTGTCGAGGATGCGGACGACATCGACCACCTGGGCAACCGCCGGATCAAGACGGTGGGCGAGTTGGTTCAGAACAAACTCCGCGTTGGGCTGCGCCGCATGGAGCGGATTGTTGTCGACCGGATGTCGAGCCGTGACTCCGAATCGATGACGCCGGTTAATCTGATTAACATACGCCCCTTCGTCGCCGCCATTCGGCAGTTCTTTGGCTCCAGTCGCCTGTCCCAGTTCATGGAGCAGACGAATCCATTGGCGGAGCTGACGCACAAACGGACGCTCTCAGCGCTGGGCCCCGGAGGTTTGAAGCGTGAGTATGCGGGGTTTGAGGTGCGTGACGTCCACTATACCCACTATGGCCGTGTCTGCCCGGTGGAGACGCCGGAGGGTCCGAACATTGGACTCATCGTTCGGCTGGCGACGCATGCCCGAATCAACCCGTTTGGATTCATCGAGACCCCGTACCGAAAGGTGATTCGCAGGGTAGACCCCACCGTGGAGGCGTTGACCGGCCATACGCTGCGGGAGGATGTGACCGATCGCGACAGCGGCGAGGTCGTCGCTGAGGCGGGTACCGAGCTTGGCTCCGAGCTGGCAGAGCGGATCGCTGCTCTGGACCTGCGCCAACAAGTTTCTGTTGAGCCGGTGGTCACCGATCAGGTCGAGTTCCTTTCGGCGGACCGCGAAGATCGCTGCATGGTCGCTCAGGCGCACGTCTCGTTGGATGATGCGGGGCATTTTGTGGACGAGCGAGTCACCGTGCGCCACGCTGGTGACTTCCTGACGGTCTCACCTGGCAAGGTCGACTATCTAGACGTGGCTCCGAACCAGGTCGTCGGCGTCTCGGCAGCTTTGATCCCCTTCCTGGAGCACGATGATGCGAACCGCGCCCTGATGGGCTCGAACATGCAGCGGCAGGCGGTCCCGCTTCTGACACCGGAGGCCCCTATCGTAGGGACTGGGGTGGAGGGCCCGGCGGCTCGAGATTCGGGGCAGGTGGTGCTCAGCGAGGGGGAGGGCGAGGTCGTGAGCGTGACAGGTCGGAGAGTCATCGTTCGTCACGCCGATGGGCTGAAGACCTATTCCCTGCGGAAATTCGAGCGCTCGAACCAGAGTTCGTGCATCAACCAGCGCCCAGCTGTCTACAAAGGTCAGCGGGTGAGTAGAGGGGACGTCCTGGCCGACAGCTCGTCCACCGACGAGGGCGTGCTCGGTATGGGGCAGAACGTGCTCTGTGCGTTCATCTCGTGGGAGGGCGGCAACTACGAGGACGCGATTCTGATCAGCGAACGACTGGTGCACGACGATAAATTCACGTCCATCCACATTGAGGAGCATGAGATCGAGGCCCGAAACACGAAGTTGGGGCCTGAGGAGATCACGCGGGACATCCCCCACGTCGGGGATACGGCCTTGAAGGATCTGGATGAGGAGGGCGTGATTCGCGTTGGCGCTGAGGTGGGTCCATTGGACATCCTGGTGGGCAAGATCACCCCCAAGGGAGAAAAGGAGTTGAGCCCCGAGGAGAAGCTTCTCCGGGCCATCTTTGGGGAGAAGGCTCGGGATGTGAAGGACTCGAGCTTGCGCATGCCGCACGGCGAGCGGGGGACGGTGGTCGACGTCCGAGCTTTCGACCGAGAGGAGCACCGCGATCTCCCGACTGGCGTTGAGAAGCGGGTGCGTGTCAACGTGGCTCAGTTGCGGAAGTTGACTGAGGGCGACAAGATGGCAGGGCGCCACGGCAACAAGGGTGTCGTCTCCAAGGTGGTTCCGGTGGAGGACATGCCGTTCTTGGCCGATGGGACGCCGATCGACATCTTGTTGAATCCGCTGGGTGTGCCCGGTCGTATGAACATCGGGCAGATCATGGAGACGCACCTGGGCTGGGCTGCCTCACGGTTGGGCTTCCGCGCCGTGTCTCCTGCCTTTGACGGGGCCACGGAGACGCAGATCGAGGCGGATCTTGCGCGTGCCTGGCTTGTGGATCGAGCCTGGGGCGAGATCACGGAGCGCGCGTGGGCGTGGCTGAAGGCGCAGGACTATCCCCTGGAATCGCTGGAATCCGAGGGCGAGGCCCGGCTCTTGTACGTGTTGGGGTGGTTGGAGGATGGCGACTACGACTTAGACCTGGTGCTGCGGGACGAAGTCTATGCTCGGCGCGCGGTGCTTCGCGAATGGCTGATGGAACAAGGGCACGATCCCGATGCACTGCTGGTCTTTGAGGACGATGGCCGGTCGACGCGCGACAGGGAGGCCGCCGACGAACGGGTACGGATGGCGTGCCTGAGGACTTGGCTCCAGGATCACGGCCGAGACACATCGGATCTAGAGGCTGAAGAAGTCGAACGGCTGGCGGGCGACGTGAGCTTGGAGTTCGGTGAGCCGGTACCCATCCTGGGGAAGATGACCCTCTACGATGGGAAGTCTGGAGAACCTTTCGAGCGACCCGTGACGGTGGGTTTCCGGCCGATCCTGAAGCTCCACCACTTGGTTGAGGATAAGGCGCACGCGCGGTCGACAGGTCCGTACAGCCTGGTCACGCAGCAGCCGCTGGGCGGCAAGGCTCGCTTTGGCGGCCAGCGCTTCGGGGAGATGGAGGTCTGGGCGCTGGAGGCGTACGGCGCGGCTCACTCCCTGCAGGAGATGCTCACAGTGAAGTCGGATGACGTGCAGGGGCGTGTGGAGGTCTACGAGTCGATCGTGAAGGGAGAGGCGGTCAAAGAGGTGGGCGTGCCTGCATCCTTCAAGGTCCTGGTGAAGGAGATGCAGAGCCTGGGGCTGGGCATCGAGGCGATCACGCGCGACGGAGACGTGCTCCGGTTCGGCAAGGACGAGGAAAAGACGCGGCCGCCCCGGATCGGCATGGGGCTGCTTGACCTGAGGCGCTAGCCGCGTAGGGGACCCGACGGGCAGGACACACGTCGGGGCAGGTACTACAGCGGTGTTTGCCGATTTGACTTCTACTTGCTTTGTGGTAGAATATGTGCTCGTTAGATGGGCAACAGCCTTAATGCCCTGTTGCCCTTGACGGTTAGCGAGGCTTTGATCACTGGGAGGGCCATCGATACGGGTGGATGGCCCTTTTCTCTGAGTTTAGAAAAATGTTGAGAGCACGAATCAGAAGACAGTAACTTGATGGAGGATAAGGGTGCCCACGATTAACCAATTGGTTCGCAAGGGACGAGAGGAAAAAGAAGAGAAACCGAGAGCGCCAGCGCTTCATTATCGGTTCAATTCCCTCAAGCAGACGCGCTCGAGGCAGCCGGACGGCGCGCCCCAGAAGAGGGGGGTGTGCACCCAGGTCCGGACAATGACGCCCAAGAAACCGAACTCGGCGCTGCGCAAGATTGCGCGTGTGCGGCTGACCAATGGCATTGAGGTAACCGCCTATATCCCCGGTGAGGGACATTCGCTCCAGGAGCACTCGGTGGTATTGGTGCGCGGCGGGCGTGTGAAGGACTTGCCCGGTGTGCGATACCATATCGTGCGGGGCGTTCTGGACGCCCAGGGCGTGGATGGCCGGCACCAGCAGCGGTCAAAGTACGGCACCAAGAAGTCCGCGTAGTCAGAGAAGGTTAGTCTATTATGCCTCGAAACTACAAACTACCGAAACAGGAAATCCAGCCAGATGTGCGCTTTGACAGCTTGCTGGTATCGCACTTGATCAATCGCCTGATGATGGGCGGCAAGAAGAATATTGCTCAGCGCATCATGTACGAAGCGATGGATTTGATTGAGGAACGGACCGGCAAACCGCCTATTGAGGTTCTAGAGAAGGCGCTCGGCAACGTGCGGCCGTCTCTGGAGGTCAAACCCCGGCGTGTGGGTGGTTCCACGTACCAGATCCCGGTGGAGGTCCCGCGCGGCCGACAGGCCAGCCTGGCGATGCGTTGGCTGCTGGACGCGGCACGCTCCCGAGCAGGACACTCGATGGCTGAGAAGCTGGCTGGCGAGTTGATGGATGCAGCCAGCGAGGCGGGCACGGCGTATCGGAAGAAGGAAGAGATGCACAGGATGGCGCAGGCGAACCGCGCTTTTGCTCACTACCGCTGGTAGGTATCCTTCCTCGCTCTTTGTACCTTTACAAGTCTAGTGCGGTCAGTCAGGGTGGTCAGGATTCAGAAGCAAGGATGACGATGGCGAAGCGACACCCACTGAACCGCTTAAGAAATATCGGGATCATCGCCCACATCGACGCGGGCAAGACGACGACGACCGAGCGAGTCCTATTCTACACCGGACGGACGCACCGCATGGGAAGCGTCGACGATGGGACAACCGTCACGGACTGGATGGAACAGGAGCGCGAGCGGGGGATCACCATCACGGCAGCCGCCGTGACGTGCTTCTGGAAGGACCACCAGGTCAACATCGTCGACACACCGGGCCATATCGATTTCACAGCGGAGGTCCAGCGGAGTTTGCGGGTGCTCGATGGCGGCGTGGTGGTGTTTGATGCTATGGCAGGGGTGGAACCGCAGTCCGAGACGGTTTGGCGGCAGGCTCGGGCCTTTGGGGTGCCCCTGGTTGCTTTCGTGAACAAGATGGATCGGACAGGGGCTGACTTCTCACGGGCCCTTGGGACCATCCGCGAGAAGCTGGTGTCGAACCCCGTGGCGATCCAGTGG
The DNA here is from genome assembly GCA_964542755.1 of uncultured Anaerolineales bacterium. Classification (GTDB taxonomy): domain Bacteria; phylum Chloroflexota; class Anaerolineae; order B4-G1; family B4-G1; genus SKLM01. The sequence continues at coordinate 68,173 of CAZIWL010000003.1, read as the reverse complement.
CCCATCGGGCGCGAGGAGAATTTCCGCGGGGTGGTGGATCTCCTCGAGATGGAGGGGACTGAGTGGGGGGACGAGTTAGGCGCGACGCCGGAACAGACTCCAATTCCACCTGAGATCGAGGACACCGTGCTCGAGGCCCGGGAGCGGGCGGTGGAGAAGATTGTGGAGACCGACGATGGGCTGATGATGCGCTATCTGGAGGGGGAAGACATCCCGCCGTCAGATTTGCGTGAGGGTCTCCGTCGGGCGACACTCTCGGGATTGTTGCAGCCGGTCTTGTGTGGGTCCGCATTGCGCAACAAGGGGATCCAGCCCCTTCTAGACGCGGTGGTGTACTATCTGCCCTCGCCGGCAGATGTGCCCCCCGTTGAGGGCGTCAATCCGTACACGGAGAACACGGAGACGCGACCGGCGGAGTCTGATGCGCCATTGGCTGCATTGGTCTTCAAGATTGCCACCGATCCGTACGTGGGACGGCTGGCTTACTTCCGTGTCTATTCAGGAAGGATAGAGGCGGGATCCCGTGTGCTGAACTCCGCCAAGGAGCGGAAGGAGCGAGTTGGGCGGCTCCTCCGGATGTTCGCTGACCGCCGCGAAGAGGTCGAGGTGCTAGAGGCGGGCGACATCGGGGCGACGTTGGGGTTGAAGCATACGTTCACGGGAGAGACGCTCTGTGCGGCTGACGCGCCGGTGATATTGGAGTCGATTTCCTTCCCGGAACCGGTGATCTCTGTGGCCGTGGAACCGAGGTCCGCGGCGGATGAGGAGCGGCTCAATGAGGGGTTGAGACGGCTGGCGGAGGAGGATCCCACCTTCGTCGTCGGGACGGATCCAGATACTGGGCAGACCCTGATCAAGGGGATGGGGGAGCTCCATCTGGAGATTCTCACGGACCGGCTCAAGCGAGAGTTTAGTGTGGAGGGGCGAGTGAGCCGTCCCCGGGTGAGCTATCGAGAGACGATCACGGAGGCGGCGACGGGGCACGGTCTTTTTGACCGTGAGACGGGAGGGCGTGCCCATTTTGCTGAGGTAACCTTGGAGGTGCGGCCTTTACCCCCCGGGGGGGGATTCGCCTTTGAGGGTGGCGTTCCGGGCGGGGCATTGGCGAAAGAGTTCGCTGATGCTGTGCAGCAGGGGTGCCAGGAGGCGATGGAGAGCGGCGTCCTGGTCGGCTATCCGTTGGTCGACGTCAAGGTGCGTTTGCTCGACGTGAAGGTGTTGGAGGAGTCTGCCTCGGAATTGGCGTTTAAGGTGGCTGGCACAAAGGCCTTCAGCCAGGCGGTGGAGGGAGCGAAACCGGTGCTCCTGGAGCCGCTGATGGACCTGGAAGTAGTGGTGCCAGAGGAATACACCGGGGACGTGATGTCCGATTTGAACGCGCGGGGTGCAGAGATAAGGAAGATGGCCTCGCGGGCAGGTGACATACGAGCCATACGCGCCTTTGTCCCACTAGCGAAGATGTTTGGGTACGCGACCAGATTGCGCAGTCTGACGCAGGGACGAGGAATGTTTACGATGGAGTTTGAACGTTATGCGCAGGTTGACCAGCAGCGAATGGACGCACTTATTGACGGCGGAGGCTGGTAAGCAGCACTAGACACCACTAGTAAAAAGGAGTGAGACATGGCGAAGGAAGTATTTGAACGGGAAAAGCCCCACGTAAACGTGGGTACCATCGGGCACATTGACCATGGTAAGACGACGCTGACCGCGGCGATCACCAAGGTTCTTGGTCTCAAGGGCTTGGCCGACTTCAAGGCCTATGACCAGGTAGCGAAGGCGGATGCGAAGATGTTCCGCCGCGACGCGACCAAGATCCTGACGGTTGCCATCGCCCACGTCGAGTATGAGACGGAGAACCGGCACTACGCCCACATCGACTGCCCCGGACACCGAGACTACATCAAGAACATGATTACCGGTGCGGCGCAGATGGATGGGTCGATCCTGGTCATCTCCGCGGCCGATGGGCCGATGCCCCAGACGCGGGAGCACGTGCTTCTGGCTCGCCAGGTTGACGTGCCAGCCATCGTCGTCTTTTTGAACAAGGCCGACTTGATGGATGATCCGGAACTGCTGGAGCTGGTTGAGCTCGAGACACGCGAGCTGCTCGATAGCTACGGCTTCCCCGGGGATGAGATTCCGATTGTTCGCGGCAGTGCCCTCAACGCCCTGCAGAGCGAAAACGAGGATCCAGAGTCGCCCGAGTATCAGCCCATCTGGGAGCTGATGCACGCAATTGACGAGTATATCCCCACGCCAGTGCGTGACGAGGATAAGCCGTTCCTGATGCCGATTGAGGATATCTTCTCGATCAAGGGGCGCGGCACGGTGGTCACGGGCAGGGTCTCGCGTGGGGCGATGGAGCCGATGACGGACGTGGAGATTGTCGGCCTGCAGGACGATCCGGTCAAGACCGTGGTGACGGACATGGAGATGTTCCACAAGAAGCTGGAGCGGGTGATTGCCGGTGACAACGCCGGGCTCCTGCTGCGCGGTGTGGATCGTGAGGAAGTGCAGCGCGGTCAGGTAATTGCGGCCCCTGGCAGCATCGAGCCCCACAATCGCTTTATGAGTGAGGTCTACGTTCTGCGGAAGGACGAGGGTGGGCGCCATAAGGCGTTCTTCACCGGGTACCGACCTCAGTTCTACATTCGAACCATGGACGTAACTGGCGAGATTGCGCTGCCTGAGGGTGTCGAGATGGTGATGCCTGGTGACAGGGTTAATCTTGAGGTGAAGCTTATCGAGCCAGTCGCTGTGGAAAAGGGTATGCGCTTCGCTGTCCGCGAGGGTGGTCTGACCGTGGGTGCTGGCGCAGTTTCCGAGATTCTGGACTAGGTTAACGCATGGCGACGCAAGAGAGAATCCGCATCCGGCTGAAAGCATACGATCATCGCGTGCTCGACGAATCCGCTAAGCGGATCGTGGAGACCGCTGAGCGGACGGGGGCGAGGGTATCGGGTCCCGTTCCTCTACCGACAAGGATCGAGCGATTTACCGTTCGACGATCGACCTTTGTCCACAAGGATTCGCACGAGCACTTTGAGATCCGCACACACAAGCGACTTATTGACGTGATCGAGCCGGACGACAAGACAATTGACTCGTTGATGCGGCTCAACTTGCCAGCCGGCGTAGACATCGAGATTAAGCTGTAGCTTAGTCGGGTGGGGGCGGATAGTCATGGAGGAGGGAGCGACGGTTTGCTCCCTCCTCCAGGGCTGTACCGCTCACGAATCGTGGTCGTATCATTCACGCTGGCATAGGGCTGGGGTGCGGGCGAGGCCCTGTCGACGGTTGACGTCGTGTGACAGGTTATAGCTTGATTGACAGGAAGGTAGTATCGTGAAGGCAATTCTTGGAAAGAAAGTTGGCATGACGCAGGTGTTCAACGAGAGTGGTGAGGCTGTCCCTGTGACTGTCATCGAAGCTGGGCCTTGCTATGTTGTGCAGGTCAAGACGGTGAAGAGGGATGGATATCGGGCGGCCCAGATCGGCTTCGAGGAGGTTCAGGCACGAAAGCTGACCGGCGGCCAGAAGGGACACTTAAAGAGGAATGACCTGCCGCCGCTCCGCCATCTCCGAGAGGTACCGCTGGGTGAAGATGACGAGGTGGTAGAAGGCGAGCGCATTCTTGCTGACGTGTTCGAGGTCGGGGATCACGTGGACATTGTCGGGGTATCCAAGGGCCGCGGTTTCGCGGGTGGCGTCAAGCGGTATGGTTTCTCAGGCGGACCCAAGACACATGGTCAGTCTGATCGTCACCGCGCGCCCGGTTCCATTGGTGGGACAACACACACGTCGAAGGTCTGGAAAGGCCAGCGGATGCCGGGTCGGATGGGCAACGAGCGGGTGACGGCGCAGAACCTGCGCGTTGAGATGGTGGATCCGGACCGAAATCTGTTGGCAGTACGAGGCAGCGTGCCCGGCGCACGCGGTGGGCTTGTGGAGGTGAAGAGGGCACGCAAGTCGACCGAGCTTACGAGGATGCGCGGCGAGAGCTGACCGGCGAGTAGAGGCGAGGTTGATGATGCTTATTCCGATTTATGATATGGAGGGTGAGAAGGCCGGGGATGTCGAGTTGCGGGCCGACATCTTTGAGGCACCCGTGAACGTACCGCTCATGCATCAAGCTTTTGAGCGGCAGAGGGCCAACGCTCGCCAGGGCACGCACAAGGCCCAGACGCGGAGCGAGGTCAACCGCACGACGAGGAAATGGTATCGACAGAAGGGAACGGGGCGGGCGCGGCATGGCAGCCGCAGCGCGAACCTTTTCGTCGGCGGTGCCGTGGCTCACGGTCCGAGGGTCAGGGACTACTCGAAGAAGATGCCCCGGAAGATGCGGCAGGCGGCTCTTCGATCTGCCCTGTCGGCCAAAGCGGCTGATGAGGCGATTGTCGTGGTCAAGGGCCTGGAGATGGATATTCCCCGGACGAAGCGCGTAGCTGCGACGCTGGGGGCCCTGGGTGCGGATGGACGCGTGCTGCTCCTCTTGCCTGGACGGAACGAGGTCGTGGAGAAGAGCGCTCGCAACTTACCGGACGTGAAGGTATTAAACGCCAATTATCTCAACATCCGTGACCTGTTGTCGCACGACAAGATCTTGATAACGATGGATTCGCTGCAGGTTATCGAGCGCAATCTAGGTAGGTAGGCGATGAATCCTTACGAAATCATCATCCGGCCCATTGACACGGAGAAGACGCGCTTTCAGGCGTCGGAGCAGGGAAAGTATTCCTTCGAGGTGCATCATGGCGCCAACAAGCTCGAGGTGAAGCAGGCTGTTGAAGATATCTTTGACGTAGAGGTTGAAAAAGTCAACACGATGATCATGCCAGCGAAGCGAGGCTGGCGGTCGTATCGCGGTCCCTGGAAGAAGGCCATCGTGACGCTGGTCGAAGGGGAGCGCATGGACGTATTCGAGGGAGCGATATAGTATGGCAGTCAAGGTATACAATCCCACTTCGCCGGGTCGGCGCGGACGAACGGATCCGACCTTCGACGAGATAACGCGTACGGAACCCGAGCGGAGCTTGTTGCGCCCACTTAAGAAGAACGCGGGACGGAACGTTCATGGACGAATCACAGTCCGTCATCGCGGTGGGGGTCACAAGCGCAAGTACCGGCTGATTGATTTCAAGCGCGACAAGACGGGTGTTCCGGCGGTGGTGGACAGTATTGAGTATGATCCGAACCGGTCGGCGCGTATTGCGCTGCTGGTTTACACCGATGGAGAGAAGCGGTATATCATCGCCCCGCTGGGCCTGCAGGTTGGCGACCGAGTCATGAGCGGGGAGGATGCCGAGATTGAGACGGGCCACGCCCTGCCTCTGGCGCGCATTCCGACGGGTACGATGGTGCACAACGTTGAGTTGACACCCGGCAAGGGCGGTCAGATCGCGCGGTCGGCCGGCACGTCGGCTCAGGTCATCGCCAAAGAGGGGAAATACGTGACGGTTCGCCTTCCCAGCGGCGAGGTACGGCAGTTCCAGCGCGGCTGCATGGCGACCATCGGCCAGGTTGGCAACGTCGAGCACGGAAACATCAAGTTGGGCAAGGCCGGGCGGAAGCGCTGGCGTGGTTGGCGCCCGACGGTCCGCGGCTCGGTTATGTCTCCGCGGGACCATCCCCACGGTGGTGGTGAGGGCCGGACAGGCATCGGTATGCCGAGCCCGAAGACGCCCTGGGGTCAGAGGACGATGGGGAAGAAGACGCGCAGTCGCAGTAAGAAGTCCGACAAGTATATCGTGCGTCGGCGTGGCAAGAGACGGCGATAGGGACTTGGACTTGAGGTTGTAGGAGGCATGGTATGGCACGTTATCCGTTTGTAAGTGCGAAACTCCTAGAGAAGATCGAGGAGATGAATCGCCTGGGAGAGAAGAGGGTCATTCGAACGTGGTCCCGCTCTTCGACGATCTATCCACAGATGGTAGGGCACACGATCGCCGTGCACGACGGGCGGCGGCACGTCCCGACGTATATCACTGAGGATATGGTGGGTCACAAGCTGGGCGAGTTTGCTCCCACACGCACCTTCCGAGGACATCGGAGGCGAGAGAAGAAGGGGCGAGTTATGAAGAAGCGTAGGGAGTAGATAGGCGATGGGTACGGAAGTCGTTGCCCGGGCGAAGCATATCCATATGTCGCCACGCAAAGTACGCCGCGTGATTGACAAGGTGCGGGGTTTGGACGTCGATGAGGCGCTCAATATCCTCCACTTTCTGCCGCACGCTGCAGCGCGACCAGTGACGAAGGTCATCAACTCCGCGATTGCCAATGCCGAGGAGAACTTTGGCATTCCACGCGAGGAGTTGTTCGTGGCGAAGATCACGGCCGATGAGGGACCGGGCGTCATGCCCGGCAAGGGACGCCGTCGGCGCTTCGGTGCGCGCGGACGCGTGAAACTGGTTCGTAAGCGTTCTTCGCACATCACAGTCGTGCTCGACGAGAGAGAGTAAGGAGGAGGGATTTGGGGCGCAAGGTTCATCCTTATGGGTTCAGGATCGGAGTGATCCGAGATTGGAAGTCACGCTGGTATGCGGAAGGTGACGAGTACGCAGACCTGTTGCACGAGGACCTAAACATCCGGGATCACATCGAGGAGACTGCTACACGGCGGGCAGCCATCTCGCGCATCGAGATTGAGCGTTTCCCTAACCAGGTCTCGATAACGGTGTGGACGGCGAAGCCTGGCATTGTGATTGGGCGGCGTGGTTCCAACGTGAAACAGATCCGGCGTGATTTGGAGGATTTGACAGGGAAGCGGACATCGATCGACGTGCAGGAGATCGAGCAGCCCGAATTGGATGCCAAGCTGGTAGCCAACAATATTGCTTCTCAGCTTGAGAGGCGTATCTACCACGGCCGCGCCATGCAGCGCGCGGTGCGGTCTGCCATGGATGCGGGGGCTGAGGGCGTTAAGGTCGAATGTAAGGGGCGTCTCTCGGGTTCCCAGATGGCACGCCGCGAGTGGCGTCACGAGGGCCAGGTCCCCCTGCAGACCCTGCGCGCCAACATCGATTTTGCCCGGGATGAGGCTGCCACGACCTACGGGAATATTGGGATCAAGGTTTGGATCTACAAGGGTGAGATCCTTTCTGAGGAAGAGGCAGAGGAACAGCCCTTCGTCGTCTAACCGACGAAGGATGGATTGGGAGTTGAGACGATGTTGATGCCAAAGCGCGTGAAGTATCGTAAGCGGTTCCGTGGACGCATGAAGGGTAAGGCGACCCGGGGGAACGAGGTCTCATTCGGAGAGTTTGGCCTCCAGGCCCTCGAACCGAGTTGGATCACGGCCCGTCAGATCGAGTCCGCCAGGACGTCCATCGTTCGACACGTCCGGCGGCGCGGGAAGCACTGGATCAGGATTTTTCCTGACAAACCCGTGACAGTCAAAGCTGCCGAGACGCGGATGGGCAAGGGTAAGGGTGAGGTGGACCACTGGGTGGCCGTGGTACGGCCAGGCCGCATACTGTTCGAACTCAGCGGTGTGTCCGAGGAGATGGCGCGTGAGGCGTTCCGTCTGGCTTCCCACAAGCTGCCTATTGATTGCCAGTTCGTGAAGCGCGACGACGTCACTGGCGGAGAGTGAGCCATGGTAGAAGCAAGAGAGATTCGCGAGTGGACAACGGATGAGATCGAGCATCGGCTTGACGAGGCTCATCGTGAGCTCTTCACGCTGCGCCGCCAGATGAACCTGGGGCGCTTGGAGGACTTCAATCAGATCAAGCGGGTCAAGCGAGATATCGCTCGGATGAAGACGATCACGCGAGAGCGAGAGCTGATCGCTGAGATGGTGGCTGACACCTCAGCGGCTGACACGTCAGCGGCTGACACGTCATCGGCTGACATGTCAGCTAAGGAGGCACGGTGAAAGGGCAGCGGAAGAGCTTAGTGGGCACGGTTGTAAGTGCGAAGATGGACAAGACGGCGGTGGTCGAAGTGGAGCGCTCGGCTCGCCATCCTCTTTACGAGAAGGTGATGCGGTTGCGCAAGAAGTACAAGGTGCACGATGAGGAGAACACCTGCCGCGCTGGTGATACTGTGCGTATTGTCGAATCCAGGCCTCTGAGCCGCCAGAAGAACTGGCGCGTGGAGGAGGTCGTGGAGCGGTCGAAAATCGCTGAGGTGGGGCGATGATCCAGCAAGAAAGCCAGATTCGTACAGCGGACAACACCGGTGTGCGGCAGTTGAATGTGATACGTGTCACTGGGGGCAGTGCCCGGCGGTACGGCGGGGTGGGGGACATCGTCATCGCAAGCGTCAGGAACGCGGCGGCTCGCGCCCAGGTGGAGAAGGGCGAGGTCGTGCGTGCGGTGATCGTACGAACGGCGAAGGAGCATCGGCGCGCTGATGGCTCAAGTATTCGCTTCGACGACAACGCTGCGGTGATTCTTGAGGGAACGAGCAGCAACCCACTCGGGACGCGCATCTTCGGGCCTGTGGCGCGCGAGTTGCGGGAGAAGGGTTTCATGAAAATCGTCTCCCTGGCTCCCGAGGTTGTGTAGGTAGGACGCAGGGCTGAGAGGTGGTACGGTGAACCGAATAAAAAAGGGTGATACAGTAGAGGTCGTCTCCGGGGACGGGCGCGGACTGCGGGGCAAGGTGCAGCAGGTGAAGCCCGACAAGAGAAAGGTCGTCGTCTCCGGGGTGAATATTGTGAAGAAGCATCAGCGCCCGATGCGCGCTGGTCGTCGCGATGTGCAACCCGGGATTATCGAGTTTGAGGCGCCGATCGACAGCTCGAATGTGATGCTTGTATGCCCGGCATGCAACGAGCGTACGCGTGTTGGGTTTCAGCAGGACGGTGGGCGCAAGGTACGGGTGTGCAAGAAGTGCGGCGAGACGATACCAAGCTAGAGGGGTAGATAGATGCAGCGACTGAAAGAACGTTACCGCGACGAAGTTCGGCCGACCATGATGGATGAATTTGCGTACGAGAATATTATGGAAGTGCCGCGTCTTACGAAGGTCGTCGTGAACGTGGGCGTCGGGGATGGTTTGGACAATCCGAGGGCGCTGGATCATACCGTGCAGGACATCACGACAATCACGGGACAGCGTCCGGTAGTGACGCGGGCGAAGCGGTCCATCTCAGCCTTCAAGATCCGCGAGGGAGACCCTATCGGGGTGAAAGTGACGCTGAGGGGGCCTCGGATGTGGGCGTTTGTGGACCGACTGTGCAACGTGGCGCTGGCCCGCCAGAGGGACTTCCGTGGCGTGAAGGACAAGCTGGACGGTCGCGGAAACTACACGGTGGGGTTGACAGAGCAATTGGTCTTTCCAGAGATCGATATTGAGTCGGTGGACCAGGTGCGCGGGATGGAGATCAGCCTGGTCACGACGGCGGAGACGGACGAAGAGGGACGTCGGCTACTGGAATTGTTGGGGATGCCGTTCCGCCGCTCTGGTCAGTAGGCACATGAGCATAGAGGAGTCAGTATGACGAGAAAAGCTTTGATCGAGCGAGAGAAGGACCGTAAGTACGAGGTTCGTGAAGTCAATCGCTGCAATCGCTGTGGCCGGCCACGGGGCTATATGCGCCGCTTTCAGTTGTGCCGCATCTGCTTCCGGGAGCTAGCGCTCAAAGGTGAGATACCTGGCGTGAGGAAGGCTAGCTGGTAGCGTAGGGCGGCGTGTAGGACGTTTGCCGCGGGGAGATCTTATCCAATGACCATTTCTGATCCAATATCTGATATGTTGGCACGTATTCGCAATGCCTTGATTGCCGGCTACAGGCAGGTCGGGATTCCTTCGTCCAGTATCAAGGTGGATATCGCCAAGATCCTCAAAGAGGAAGGATTCATCGAGGACTATCATTTGACGGACGATGTCCCACAGCCGAACCTGGTTATTGACATCAAGTACGTCGGTGAGAGGAAGGAACGGCACCCTGTCATCCGGAGCATGAAGCGGGTCAGTAAGCCCGGGCGGCGGATTTACCGTGGGGCCACGGACTTGCCCTGGGTGAGGAGCGGCATGGGCATTGCCATCGTGACAACGTCGAAGGGTGTGATGACCGCTCAGAAGGCGCGACGGTTGGGCGTGGGCGGCGAGGTACTGTGTTACATTTGGTAGCTGGTTGGAGGAGGACTTAGCATGTCACGAGTGGGAAGAATGCCTGTCACTATTCCGGAGGGTGTTCAGGTTGATATCGATGGGAGTACTGTCAGTGTGTCGGGCCCCAAGGGGGATCTGACGCGGGACTTCGACCCGGATATGGAGATCGTGAGGGAGAACGGTCAGCTGATCGTTCGACGGCCGACGGACCAGCGCCGGCATCGGCAACTGCACGGTCTGACGCGGTCACTGCTGTACAACATGGTGGTGGGCGTGAAGGAAGGGTATGAGAAGAAGCTGGAGATTCACGGAGTCGGCTACCGCGTGGAGCTTGAAGGGGATGGGTCGCTTGACCTCCAGCTGGGGTTCTCGCATCCGCTGCGCATATCACCCCCGGAGGGGATTGAGTTTGACGTCGAGGCCCGAAAGAAGATCATCACTGTGCGAGGGGCCAGCAAGGAGTTGGTGGGGAAGATGGCGGCGGAGATCCGGGCGTGGCGTCCACCGGAACCGTATCAGGGGAAGGGCGTTCGGTATCTTGGCGAGCACGTGTCTCGGAAGGCCGGTAAGGCTGGAAAGATAGGCGCCGGTACCTACTAGGCTAGATAACAAGTTGAAGGTGAGATATGCCAGGAGTTGATCGCGAAGTAGCTCGACGTAGACGGCACGCGCGCATTCGGAAAAAGGTTGTGGGATCTCCCGATCGTCCGCGCCTGAACGTCTATCGGAGCCTGCAGCACATCTACGCCCAGATTATCGACGACTGGGCGGGGCATACGCTGGTCTCGGCGTCGACTATCGACCCAGAGATCAGGGGCCAGCTCGACGGGCTTTCGAAGATCGAGCAAGCTCGAGTAGTGGGTGAGGTTGCAGCGGATCGAGCGCTGGAGAAGGGAATTAAGAGGGTAGTCTTCGATCGCGGTGGGTACAAGCATCACGGCCGCGTGAGGGCACTGGCGGAAGCAGCCCGCGAGAAGGGACTCGAATTCTAGAGATGCGACTGAGGTAACGGAGGCAGCATGGCGAATCGTGAAGAACTGGATGAACATGTCGTAGATATTACGCGGGTTGCTAACGTGGTCAAGGGTGGTCGCCGCTTTTCGTTCCGTGTTGTGTCAGTGGTTGGCGACAATCGGGGACGCGTGGGCATGGGTATCGGGAAGGCTCGAGGTGTTCCGGATGCCATTCATAAGGGGATGGATCGGGCGCGGGATGATATGATGACAGTGCCCCGCTTGGGGAGCACCATCCCACACGAGGTCGTGGGGATCTGCGGCGGAGCCAGGGTCATGCTGAAACCCGCCGCACCCGGAACTGGTGTCATCGCCGCGGGCAACGTGCGCGCCGTTATGAAGGCAGCCGGGATCGACGATGTGCTGACCAAGTCGTTAGGTAGCACCAACGCTCTCAGTGTGGTTCGGGCGGCCATGGACGGGCTTCAGAGGCTGCGAAGCGTGGAGGAAGTTGCTCGGGAGCGCGGCGTGCCGGAGGAGAGGGTCAAGCCGTTCTGGAGCCGGGAATGATGGCCGAGAGATTGCGAATCAAGCTAACCAAGAGCCCGATTGGTTACCCCCGCCACCAGAAAGAGACGGTGCGAGCCCTGGGCTTGAAGAAGATGCATCAGACCGTGGAGCGTGGTAACACACCCACGATCCGCGGGATGGTGGCAACCGTTAGTCATCTGGTGTCGGTCGAGGTTTTTAGTGACGAAGGGTAGTTGGAGGCAGTCATGAAGTTGCATGAGCTGAAGCCGGCGGAGGGAGCGAAGAAGAATCGCAAGCGGGTTGGACGCGGTCGCGGTTCGGGCTACGGAAAGACGGCAGGACGAGGTACGAAGGGCCAGAATGCTCGGAGCGGTGGCGGCGTTCGGCCGGGCTTCGAGGGCGGGCAGAACCCGTTATGGAAGCGCGTGCCGAGCCCCCGCGGGACGGGGTTCCGCGACCCGTGGAAGGTTGAGTTCACGCCGGTCAATATCAAGCGCATTGTGCTTGCTGGTTTTGAAGAGGGCGATGAGGTTAGTCCGGAGTCGTTGGTTGAGGCGGGCGTGTTGAACAGCGGGAAGGAACTGGTGGTTGTGCTCGGGCGGGGCGACATCGACTATTCGCTGACCGTCAAGGCTCACCGCTTTTCAAAGAGCGCGCGGACGAAGATCGAGGAGGCCGGGGGTGTCGTGGAGGAGCTTCCCTGGCAGCGGGGTGGACACCGCACTCGGTAGTGCCGGATTGGTATCGCTCAAGGATAGACAGGTAGTTAGAGGACTGAAACGATGATTGAAGCTCTGAAGAACGCCTTGACTCTGCCCGATCTGCGGCGTAAGCTGATCTATACGCTGCTGATCCTCATCATCTACCGCCTGGCGGCCCACGTGCCGGTGCCAGGGGTGGATCAGGCGGCCCTGCAGCAGTTGCTGGCGGGCACCGGGGGTACCACTCGGTTGTTCAACCTGTTGGATATGCTCTCCGGAGGGGCAGTTGCGAGGTTCTCGGTCATGGCGAACGGCGTCTATCCTTACGTGACGGCGTCGATTATTCTCCAGCTGCTCATACCCATCATTCCTAGTCTGGAACGGTTGGCTGAGGAGGGCGAGGCCGGGCAGGAGAAGATGAACCAGTGGACCTACTACATCACGGTGCCGCTGGGCCTGTTGCAGGCGCTGGGCCAGATCCGGCTGGTGAACGCCGGGAGCGCTACTCCTGTGCTGCCCAACTTCGGGTTTGGCACGCCGGAGAATATCGTCTCGACGGTGTCCGTGCTGGTGGCGATGACGGCGGGTACGATGTTTGCCATCTGGCTGGGCGAGCTGATCTCCGAGCAGGGAATTGGCAATGGTCTGAGTTTGATCATCTTCAGCGGGATCGTTGCTCGCGTACCGGAGAACTTGTTGAGTACGTGGACGCAGGCGCAGGCGGCTGGGACGGGCGGCATCGGCATGGCCGTGCTGATGATTGGGATTTTCCTCGTCATCACGGCTCTGACGATGTTCGTGATTGTGGTCATCCAAGAAGGCGAGCGGCGCATTCCCGTTCAGTATGGGAAGCGGGTGCGCGGGATGAAGATGTACGGCGGGCAGAGCACGCACATTCCACTGCGCGTGAACACCGCCGGTATGATTCCGCTTATCTTCGCGCAGTCGATCCTGACGTTCCCGGCGGTGATCGCCCAGTTCTTCACTGGCGCAGAGAGCCCGGCTGTGGGGAGGTTTGCCGCGGCGGTGATGAATTTCTTCAGTGCTCAGAGCCCATACTACGGAGCGCTGTATTTCCTCGCGGTGGTGGGCTTCACGTACTTCTATACCGACGTGATGGTCCAACAGCAAGACCTACCAGGCACCTTGAAGAGGCAAGGTGGTTTCATCCCGGGTATTCGGCCTGGTAGACGTACGGCCGAGTACATCAATGCGGTCTACCGTCGGATCACGCTTGTTGGCGCACTGTTCTTGGGCGGCGTGGCGGTCCTTCCGTACATTGTGGACCTTTTCTTCCAGACCCGGCTGCTGATCACGTCGTCCGGACTGCTGATCGTCGTCGGCACGGTGCTGGACACGATGCGGCAGCTTGAGGCACAGCTCTTGATGCGCCACTACGAGGGATTCATCAAGTAGGCTTGGGGTAAGATGAACGGAACGGTGGTGGTAATGGTAGGCCCGCCTGGATCGGGCAAGGGGACGCAGGCGAAACGTCTGGTTGATACATTGGGGACGCCCCACGTATCCAGCGGTGATCTGTTCCGGCATCACCTGAGTCAGGAGACGGAGCTGGGGCAGTTGGCCCAGTCCTATATGGAGAAGGGTGAGTTAGTCCCTGACGACGTCACGGTTGACATGGTGATGGAGCGGATCGGTCGTCCTGACTGCGAGGAGGGCGTGATTCTTGACGGCTTCCCACGGACACTGACGCAGGCTGAGGCTCTCAGGGAGGCCCTGGCTGGCCGAGGACAAGGGGTGACGGTGGTACCGCTCATTAGGGTGAGTGATGAAGAGGTGATGCGGCGGCTCACGGCGCGGCGCGTGTGCGAGGAATGTGGCGCGGTTTACAATCTGGTCTTCAAGCCCCCCGAGAAAGAGGGGGTCTGCGAAGTCTGTGGCGGCGACTTGACTCAGCGGGAGGACGACAATCCGGAGACGGTTAAGCACCGGTTGTACACATACTACAAGGAGACGTCCCCGCTGATTGGGTATTACTTCGCGCAGGACCTCCTCGTTGAGATCGACGGAGAGCAGTCGGTGGAGGAGGTCGGTGAGGATCTGGTTGAGGCGATCCGGGAGGCGAGGCAGACGGCGTGATTGCCTTGAAGTCGGATGCGGAAATCGAGAAGATGCGGCGATCGAATGCGATCGTGGCTGAGGTCCTGACGAGGATGAGGGAGTGGGTTGCGCCCGGCGTGACCACTGTGGAATTGGACCAGAAGGCAGAGGAGATTGTTCGGGGGCACGGGGCTATCCCCTCTTTCAAGGGGTACCCCCCGGGGAGCGCACATCCGTTTCCGGCGACAATCTGCGCCTCCGTGAACGACGAGTTGGTGCATGGTATTCCCGGCCCCCGGGTGTTGGAGGAGGGGGACATCATCAGCATCGATGTCGGCACCATTCTGGACGGCTATCACGGGGATGGAGCCGTTACCCTGCCCGTGGGGGAGGCGAGCCGGGAGGCCGAAGAGCTGATGGCGGTGACGGAGGGGGCGTTGGATGCAGGGATCGCAGCCGCGAGGGCTGGTGGGTGGTCGGGTGACATTTCCGCGGCTATCCAGATGTACGTGGAGGAACGAGGCTACGAGGTGGTGCGGGAGTACACGGGCCACGGCATCGGCACGAAAATGCACGAGGACCCACAGGTGCCGAATCACGGCAAGCCCGGGCGCGGTGTTGGCCTGAGGAAGGGTATGACGATTGCCCTCGAGCCAATGGTTCTGATTGGAAGCCCGCGTGTGCGGGTCCTGGACGATCACTGGACGGTGGCGTCCCGCAATGGGAAGTTGACGGCGCATTTTGAACGCACGATTGCCATCGCTGAGGAAGGGGCGGATATTCTTACAGCCTGGTGATTTGGGGGTGGCCTTGCCTGGGCAGGGCTTGTGCCAGCCAGCGTCGCGCGGTAGCGCGCTGGCCGGCGTTGTGGCAGCTAGGGTTGTACGTAGGACAAGGTCGTTTCCGTAGGAGGAAGTGATGAAGGTTAGAGCATCGGTTAAGAAGATGTGCCCGAAGTGCAAGATCGTTCGAAGACGGGGCAGAGTGTACGTGATTTGTGAGAACCCCAAGCACAAGCAGCGCCAGGGGTAGCACTTATCTTGGTCGCGTGGCGGAGCGTCTCGTGCTTCGCCGGACGGCACGAGTTTCTGACGGAGGTTGAGGAGTTATGGCACGTATAGCAGGGGTGGACTTGCCAAGGGATAAGCGGGTCGAGGTAAGCTTGACCTATATCTACGGCATTGGACGCACACGGAGTAATGAGATTCTGGAGAGGGTGGGCATCGATCCGGATAAGCGGGTTAGGGATCTGACCGAGTCGGAGGTGAGTGGGCTGCGGCAGACGATTGACCGGGAGTACCGGGTTGAGGGTGATCTGCGTCGTCAGATACAGCAGAACATCCGTCGCCTGAAGGACATTCGCTGCTACCGTGGTATTCGACACATCCGAGGGCTACCAGTCCGCGGGCAGCGAACGCGGACGAATGCCCGCACGCGCAAGGGCCCGAAGAAGACGGTGGCGGGCCAGGGACGCCGGCGCGGCATGAAGAAGACGTAGTCAATCGGGGCATTGGGGGGAGTGTATGGCGAGAAAGAGGTTTAGTCGGAGGGTTTCGCAGGGTCAAGCCCATATTCACTCGACGTTCAACAACACGATCGTGACGTTGACGGATCAGCAGGGGAACGTCCTGACGTGGGCGAGCGGTGGGTCTGTGGGTTTCCGGGGCGCGCGCAGGAGCACATCCTTCGCAGCGCGTCAGGCGGCGAGGACGGCGGCTGGAGAGGCCATCGACAACGGCATGACACAGGTTGACGTCTTTGTGAATGGGCCTGGACCGGGCCGTGAGGCGGCGATTCGAGCGATTCAGGCAGTGGGGATCGAGGTCATGTCTATCACAGACGTGACGCCCATTCCGCACAATGGTTGCCGCCCACCCAAGAGGCGACGAACGTAGTGTTGATTAAGTGAAGTAACGGAGGCATTGGAAGTATGGCAAGATATACCGGCCCGGTCTGCAAGCTGTGCCGTCGTGAAGGCGAGAAACTGTTTCTTAAGGGGACGCGTTGTTTCTCCCCGAAGTGTCCGTTTGAGCGGAAGCGCGGGTATCCTCCCGGTCAGCACGGCTGGGTGGCCCGTTTCCGACGTCGGCGCCAGTCAGACTACGCGCATCAGCTTCGCGAGAAGCAAAAGGCGAAGAGGATCTACGGCATGCTTGAGCGTCAGATGCGACGTTTCTTCGGCAAGGCCGAGCGAAGGTCTGGTGTGACGGGAGAGAATCTGTTGACATTGTTGGAGCGCCGTCTGGACAACGTCGTCTACCGCATGGGTTTCGCCGACTCGCGGGCGCAGGCGCGGCAGTTGGTGGCACATGGTCATTTCTCGGTGAACGGACGACGGTTGAAGGCTCCATCCTACCTCGTTAAGCCGGAGGACACGGTTTCCGTCCGGGAGGCGAGCCGGAAGCGCACCTACTTCAAGAATCGCGCCGAGGGCCTGGACGATGGGGCTGTCGTGGACTGGCTGACGCTGGACGCCAAGTCGATGTCGGGGCGGATGCTCCGGGAGCCCGCCCGAGGGGATATCGACACGACGCTGAACGAGCAGCTTATCGTGGAATACTATTCACGGTAGTGCACGCGGCTCGTCGCGTGTGGGATGCCCCGCCGTTGGGACGGAAATCTCTGGGTTGATCACGTGGTCTTGTTCATTGGCACGACCAGGGATTGGGCTCTTGTTTCGTGACAACTGTGGGATGGGAATCATAGCACCATAGTCGCGGAGTGCGACGTTGTTGTCTTTGAGCAAATACTAGCTAGCAAGGAGGCGCCGCTTGTCAGTTCAAGTGTTGCCGAGAATTGAAACAGATGTAACCTCCAGGGAGTATGGCCGATTTATTATCGGGCCGTTGGAGCGAGGGTTTGGCATAACGATAGGTAACGCGCTGCGGCGCGTGCTGCTGTCGTCACTTGGCGGCGCGGCTGTGACGAAGGTTCGAATCTCAGATGTACCGCATGAGTTCACGACGATTCCGGGTGCGCGCGAAGATGTGATGCACTTCATCCTTCGTGTGAAGCAATTGAAGCTGGAGATGGATGGTGAGGAACCGATGCACATGTCCCTCCACGCGGAAGGTGGGGGGACGGTCACTGCTGGAGACATTATTGCGCCACCGGAGATCGAGATCATGAATCCGGATCTTCAGCTTCTCATCGTGGA
Organism: uncultured Anaerolineales bacterium; assembly: GCA_964542755.1. Classification (GTDB taxonomy): domain Bacteria; phylum Chloroflexota; class Anaerolineae; order B4-G1; family B4-G1; genus SKLM01. Next base: position 50,711 of record CAZIWL010000003.1, on the reverse strand, counting down.
TGACGATGAGTCGTCGATCGATATCGATTTCACGGTTGAGAAGGGTTGGGGGTATCGGCCGGCCGAGGAGGAGGAGACGGGCATCATCGGCGAGATGCCGATCGACGCCGTGTTCAGCCCGGTGCGCCGCGTGGCGTACGACGTGGTTCGTGCGCGTGTGGGCCAGATCACGGACTATGATCGGCTGACGCTCGAGATTTGGAGCGATGGCAGGGTGCCGCCGTTTGAGGCGTTGAAGGACGCGGCCCGGATTCTGCTCAAGCACCTACGATTGATTGCAGGCTTCACGCTGGAGGATGAAGGGGCCGAGATCGTCGAAGAGGAGGAAGCCGAGGAAGGGCTGCCGAGCGAGGTCTACGACATGCCGCTCGACCAGCTGGGGCTCAGTACGAGGGTGTTCAATGCTCTGCGCCGCGCGGGCGTCAAGAACGTGGGCGAGGTGATGGAGATGTTGGAGGAAGGCGGCGAGGACGCTCTGCTTGCCGTCCGTAACGTGGGAGCCAAGTCGTTGGATGAGATCAGAGAGTCTCTCGACGAGGCGGATCTGCTAGATGACATTGGAGGAGTGTAATGCGGCACCGTGTGGCGGGCAAGAAACTAGGGCGTGACAGCGCGCATCGGAAGTCCCTGCGCCGCAACCTGGTGACGTCGTTGTTTTTTAACGGGTACGTTGAGACAACCGAGGCCAAGGCGAAGGCGGTCCGTGGATACGCAGAGAAGCTGATTACCCTGGCGAAGCGTGGCCTGGTCGCGGCGGAGGAGGAGCCAAGCCGTGGCGTTCACGCGCGGCGGCTGGCAGAGAAACGGCTACATCGTTGGGTGAAGGATGAAGAGGGCTACTGGGTCGACGTGCTTCAGATTCTCTTTGAGGAGATCGCACCTCGCTACCTGGATAGGCCCGGTGGCTACACGCGGGTGTACAAGCTGGGGCATCGCAAAGGTGACGCGGCGCCGATGGTCCTGCTGGAGCTGGTGTAGCATCCGAGGGGCCACGCCGGCTTGATGAGGGTCCGGGCGGTCGTCTCCTACGATGGGACAGACTACGCGGGATTCCAGCGCCAGGTCGACGTGCCGACGATTCAGGAGGCGGTAGAGACTGGCCTGAGTGAGATCGGCCAGGAAGGGGTTCGAATTGTCGGGGCGGGACGGACCGACGCCGGCGTGCATGCCGCGGGACAGGTGATCGCGTTCGAGATCTCTTGGCGGCACGGCGTGGAGGCCCTCCAGAGGGCGTTGAATGCGGTGTTGCCCGACGACGTTGCAGTGAGTGAGGTGAGGGAGGCGTCGCGCAAGTTCCATCCGCGCTTTGATGCGCAGAGAAGATGGTACCGGTACCGGGTCTACAATGGGGCGCGACGGTGGCCGATGGCAGGGCGTTTTAGTCTGCACATGCCCTATGCGTTGGATGTCGGGGCGATGCAGGCGGCCGCGGTGGACCTGGTAGGTGAGCATGATTTCGCTACCTTCGGGCGACCCCCGCAGGGGGACGTGACCGTTCGGCAGGTCTTCTCGGCGGGTTGGAGGAGCGAAGAGGATGGGGGCGGGCCTTTCGGGTCTGAGTTGGCAGGCGGCACGATGCTGAGGTTTGACATTGAGGCGAATGCGTTCCTGTACCGGATGGTTCGGAGTATTGTTGGGACGCTGTTGGACGTGGGACAGGGGAGGATGGCTGTCTCGGATTTCAAGGATGCGTTCGCGGCACGCGAGCGGGGCGAGGCGGGCCAGACGGCACCCCCGCAGGGGTTGTGTCTGATGGGGGTGACGTATTAGGCCTGTGACGAGATCTGCTGGTGGGCTCTTCGGAGTGGGGCCGGTGGCTCCACACGGGGTGGCTGAGGCCGTTGAGCGCTTCGCATTGTGCCGGGTAACCGGGCGTGGTGGGTGCGAGGGCTAGGCAGAGGGTCCGTCGGGAGGATGGGGCCCAAAGACAGAACTGCTAGTCAGGACCCATGCATTGAGTAGGAGTTGTGAGATTGTGAAGAGAACGTACGTGACGAAACCGGAGGATATCCAGCGAAAGTGGTACGTCGTGGATGCCAAGGGACAGACGCTTGGTCGCCTGGCGAGCGAGGTAGCACAGGTGGTTCGGGGGAAGCACAAGCCGATCTATACGCCGGCTGCTGACGTGGGCGACTATGTTATCGTGGTGAACGCCGAGAAAGTGCACGTCACAGGCCGTAAGCTAGATCAGAAGACGTACTACCGGCATTCGGGCTATCCAGGAGGGCTGAAGGAAATCTCGCTTAGGAGGATGCTCGAGGAACACCCGACGCGCGTAATCGAGTTGGCTGTCCGGGGCATGCTACCCAAGAACCGCCTGGGGCGGAAGATGATCAAGAAGCTGAAGGTGTATGCTGGTGCGGATCACCCCCATGAAGCCCAGCAGCCTGAGCCGCTGGACCTGTAGTTGGGAGGAGAGGATTATGGCGATGAAGTACTATGAGGGTGTTGGGCGACGGAAGGCAGCGACGGCGCGGGTGCGTCTCTACCCGGATGGCCAGGGGAATATCGTGGTGAACGACCGCCCGATGGAAGAGTATTTTTGCCGGAGGATGGACGTGTTGCTGTTGAGGAAGCCCCTTGAGGTGACTGAGACGGCGGATCGGTTTGACGTCAGCGTCCTGGTGGAAGGCGGAGGCGTGCGCGGGCAGGCCGGCGCCATCCGCCTGGGGATTGCACGGGCACTACTGGAGGTAGATCCTGAGTTCCGTCCTCCACTGCGGCAGGGAGGCTATCTGACGCGTGACGCGCGGGTGAAGGAGCGTAAGAAGCCGGGGCTCAAGAAGGCGCGCAAGGCGCCTCAGTACACCAAGCGCTAGGTCAACAACCGGCGCTCGGGCGGGCGCGAGCCGACCCGAGGCGCTGTGCAGGTATCCTAGCTGCGCTGGTCGGTCAGGTGTAGCAACTAAACAGTAGGGGCAGGGCATCCAAGCCTTGCCCCTTTGTCTTGTCATGAGTACTGGAGGAAGGCCGTTGGGGACGATCACCATCGTGGGATTAGGGCCGGGGGACGAGGGGCAAGTTACGCGTGAGGCTTGGCACGTTCTCACAGAGGCATCGGAGGTTTGGCTGCGGACGGAGCGGCATCCGACAGTGAAGCGGTTGCCGGATCATTTGGACGTTCACAGTTTCGACTTGCTCTATGATAAGGCGGAGAGGTTTGCCGACGTCTACGAGGGCATCGTCGCCGATCTGGTGGACCTGGGAAGCCGCCCGCAGGGGGTCGTGTACGGCGTGCCCGGGCATCCTATGGTGGGTGAGGCTACCGTGAGTGGGATTCTGCGTCGGGCTAGGGAGGAAGGACTCAGGGTCCGCGTTATTCCGGGACTGAGCTTCGTGGAGCCGACGTTGACCGCTTTGGAGGTCGATGCCCTGGACGGTATGCAAATCCTAGATGCCGTTGAGGTGGCAGCCGCCCACCATCCGCCGATAAATCCCGACTTCCCGGCACTTGTGGGCCAGCTACATAGTCGTTCCGTAGCCAGCGGGGTGAAGTTAGCCTTGATGAACGAGTACCCCGACGAGCTTGAGGTGGTGTTGGTCCACGCAGCGGGGACCCAAGATGAACGAGTCGAGAGCCACGTTCTCTACCAGTTGGATCGACCGGGGGTTATGGATGAGGCGTCTGCCCATCTTACGACGCTGTACGTGCCGTCCCTTGGACAAGTGGCGAGCTTCGAAGGTCTCCAAGAGACGGTGGCGCGGCTGCGGTCCCCAGGTGGCTGCCCGTGGGATCGTGAGCAGACCCATGAGAGTCTCCGTCCGGGCCTCGTTGAGGAGGCGTACGAGGCGGTTTCGGCGATTGATCGCGGGGACCTGGATGGCCTTCAGGAGGAACTCGGTGATCTGCTCCTCCAGATCGTGCTCCAGACGCAGATTGCGACGGAGGGCGGCGTCTTCAAGATGCCGGATGTTATCGGCGGGATCGACGCGAAATTGAAGTATCGACATCCGCACGTCTGGGGCGAGAAGGCTGTGAAGGACACGGGAGAGGTGCTTCAGAACTGGGAGATGTTGAAGCGCGCGGAGAAGGTCGAACGAGAGTCTATCCTGGATGGGGTGCCGGCGGCCCTCCCGGCGCTCCAGCAGGCCTATACGTACGGCGCGCGAGTGGCGCGGGTGGGATTCGACTGGTCTGCGGTGGCGGGCGTGAGGGCTAAGGTGCGCGAGGAGATTGAGGAGCTGGAGGAGGCGTCTTCGCTGGGGCGGAAGGAGGCTGAGCTCGGCGATCTGTTGTTCGCGGTGGCGAACTGGGCGCGCTGGCTTGGTGTGGAACCGGAGACGGCACTGCGTAGCGCGAACGCACGGTTCGCCCGGCGGTTCGCGAGTCTGGAGCGGCAAGCGCGAGAGAGGAATCTGGACATCGCGGATCTTTCGATTGACGAGCTCGACACGTTCTGGGAGACGGCCAAGGAACGTGAGGCGACTGCGGGGTAGAGAGGGGCCTGCCGTGGGTAGCTCGTTGCTCTCTTCGCCCCGACGGATACCAGGCTGGAACGGTCTTCCTTGGCTGTCGCCCCGCGGATGTAGGGTTGCGCTTGTCCAAACCCAGGACTGTGATAGGATTGCCCAAGATTTTTCGCTGCACTCTCTATGAGGAGGCACACCATGCTTTTCGGGCCGCTGGAGGACGGACAGGGGCAAGCAGAATACGCGCTCATTCTGGCCCTGGTTGTGTTGATTGTGATCATCATTCTGATCGTGCTAGGCCCAGCTATTGGGAATCTTTACAGCAATATTGTGACGACAGCGCCCTTCTAGGCAGCCCAACGTCAGCGTCGCTGGTAGCGAAAGACATGCCTCGGCCCATTTCGGGCACGCAAACCAGGGGTTACCGCTCCACGCCGAGCGCACATCCTGCACGCGCGATGGGTTGGTTCGAACCTGATGGGGCGGGCCAGGTTGCATGCCTTGTGTCGGAGGCGACTTCCTTTGATGTGCTGGCTCACGCTAGACACGGCGTGTCCGAGTGTCGTGGCACGATTCTATAGAGACCCCGTCACCACCCTCACTCCGCCCTTAGGCCGAACCAACTCGTCCGCTCTCCACGCTGGATCATGGCCGACCACGCGTCTGCGTCCGACCCGGGTCCTAGATCGACCCCCAGTATTGTCCAATGGAGTAGGAAATGCGACTTGACACCGAATTCAGTTCGCGCCGAAGTAACGTGCTAGCTACTCGCGGTATGGTAGCGACAAGCCAGCCCCTGGCCGCCCAGGCGGGCCTGGAGATCCTTCGGTCTGGTGGCAATGCTGCCGATGCGGCCGTAGCTACGGCCGCTATGCTGAACGTCGTGGAGCCGATATCAACTGGCATCGGAGGCGACTGCTTCGTTCTCTACTGGGATGCCGAGAGCAAGCGCGTGTCGGCCCTGAATGGGTCAGGTTGGGCGCCGCCGGCCGCGTCTATTGAGGAACTCCTCCAGCTGGGCTACAGAAAGACACCGACCTTCACCGGCCACGCCGTGACCGTGCCCGGGGCAGCTGCAGCCTGGAGCGCTCTACTGGATCGTCACGGTACGATGACCTTCGGTGAAACGCTTGATCCTGCGATCTGGACTGCAGAGAACGGCTATCCCGCGACGGAGTTGATCGCGACGAGCTGGCGGAAGGAGGTCAAGAAGCTCCTGCGGGCCCCAGATTGGGAGAGTGGCGATTTGGACAATGGTCCACCGCAACCGAGTGGTGAGGAGTTGCTCCTCCACGGTCGGGCGCCTCGCCCAGGTGACATCATGCGTATCCCCACGTTGGGACGGACGCTACGCGGCCTTGCGGCCGAGGGGATGGACTATGTCTACCATGGGGATTTCGCTCGCGATGCCAGCGACCACGTGCAGCGATATGGCGGCTGGATGACGCCTGAGGATATGGGAGCCTACTCCAGCAGTTGGGTCGAACCGGTCAAGACATCCTACCAGGGCGTCACGCTGTACGAGTGCCCACCGAACAGTCAGGGCTTGCTGACGATCGTCGCTGCGAACATCGCACGTAACTTCGACCTGGCATCGATGAGCGAGGCGGATCGGGTTCACGTCATGGTTGAGTGCATGCGCGCCGCCTTTGCGAGCGCCGGCAGGTGGATTTGTGATCCGAGGAGTGTACGGGTTCCCCTTGACGAGTTATGCAGCGATGCATTGGCTGCGTCTCTAGCCCAGTCGATTGATCTGGCCGCAGGTGCCAGCCGGTCTTCGGGAGGCGACCCTGTAGACCCAGAAGGGGACACGGTCTATCTGAGTGTGGTGGACGGTGCGGGGAACGCCTGCAGCTTCATCAACAGTTTGTACATGAGTACCGGCACGGGGCTCGTCGTTCCTGGAAGCGGCGTTAGCCTGCAGAATCGAGGGGCACTATTCTCACTGGATCCCGAGCATCCTAATGGATTGGCCCCAGAGAAGCGCCCTTACCACACGCTCATGCCAGCTCTCATAACACGAGGTGGCGAGCTCTATGCCTCCCTTGGCGTCATGGGCGGCTTCATGCAGGCTCAGGGTCATTTCCAGATGTTGGTGAACCTCGTCGACCTGGACTTCACTCCTCAGACGGCTCTCGACGTGCCGCGCTGGAGGATTGGAGGGCAGGTGGGGGATCTCAATGAGACTCAGCCCACCAAATTGCTCGTGGAGGAGGGCTGGGATGAAGGCACGCTGACTGAACTGGCTCGGCGCGGCCACGATGTGGAATCGGTAGGGGGCCTCTCGCGGGGCATGTTTGGCGGCGGTCAGATCATCCTACGCGATCCCGACACGGGTGTTCTCATCGGCGGCAGCGATCCGCGCAAGGATGGTTGCGCGGTGGGGTGGTGAGAGGTTCCAGAGAGTGCCCGGTGTCGGGGCTAGGCGCGTCACGACGGGGCTGGGGCATGGGTCGCGAAGTTGTGCTTACAGGTTCACAGGGCTCGAAGAAAGTCGAGGTCGTCACCTACGAGCTGCCAGACGGCTGAGGTGGGCATTGCGCGTGAATGATGGGCCTGGCAGTCGCCGGCACGTGCGCGATCCGGATGTGGCGATTGCCCTGTCGACCCGTAATCTTACCGCGTTAGCGCTCACAATGGGTTTGCGCCGAACCGGACCGAGGGCAGACCTTGTGGGACGGCCAGTCGCCCTGAAAAAAGCGATCCCGTTCGTTGGAACAGGATCGACGTTCCTCTACTAGCGTCGTGTTGGGACGCTACTTCTGATCCTCTTGGTCTTATCACGTCTGAGGATGACCTTGGGCGTTCCGCCGTGGATAGTGACTGGATCCCTTTCTCGCGTCACAGGGGGGCGATCGCGGGGCATCTGCCGTCCTGGTGTGCGCCCGCCCGACGTCGCCGGGCCAGGCCAGGCGGGGCAACTAGTTTGGCGTGGGCGGTGCGGATCGACGTGGGGCTAAGTCCCAATGAACGGTGTGGGAAAAAGCCTTCAACGGTGCCAGAGAGCAGCCGGGTGTTGTGATCCCCCTCTTAACGCGAAACCGCCCCGGAGGGCGGTCGCATTCACAACGCTGTGTTCACTCAACCACGTTCACATGGAGGTCGGGGCGCCGGGATTTGAACCCGGGACCTCAGCATCCCGATTGCTGCGCGCTAGCCTGGCTGCGCTACGCCCCGAACGAACGATATTATACCTGAATTGCCCTTGTTGACAAGTCGAGGAGACTGTTCCTTTGCTCCCTGGACCCCGGTCGGATGACTGACCAGAGAGCCGTCAATCCAGTAAGGGAGCACCGCGAAGAGTAGCTGGTCACGACGTCAATCCGGGCCATAATTGACACCTGTACCGTTCCGGACTACCATTGGGGGACTAGCCGAGGATCGTGCATCGGGATGGCCCACTGGCACAGGGAGGCACAGGATTGCAGGAAGCGATGAGGGACTCGCGCGAGGGCGCGGCAGGGAGACCGTCGGGACCGGAGACACTCACGGACTGGCTGCGGGCACGGTTCTCCGGCATCATTGAGCCGATTGCCCGTGAGGTGGCGGGGGTCGGCATCGGCCCCAATACGATCAGCGTGTTGGGCTTCCTCCTGCAAGTTGGGGTTGGCCTGCTTTTCTTTTGGGGACGCTTTCGCGTCGGTGGTCTGATTCTGTTCTTCGGCGCTCCTCTGGACGCTTTGGATGGTGCTGTGGCACGGGCCAGCCAGAGGGACGGGCGCTTCGGGGCCTTCCTTGATTCGACCCTGGACCGGCTCTCTGACGCGGTCTTGATTCTGGGCCTGACGGCGTATCAGATCCGAGGGGGCGGCTATGTCGAGGTTGCATTACTTCTGACAGCTCTGGTGGCGGCGTTCATGGTGAGCTACACAAGGGCCCGGGCCGAGTCCCTGGGCGCCTCCTGCAAGGTAGGCTTGCTCACCAGACTGGAGCGCATTCTGCTCATCGCAGTGTTGGCTGCCCTGGGCCTCACCACGCTCCTGGCGTGGGCGCTGGCGATCCTCTCTGCCATCACCGTGTTTCAGCGGGTCGTGCACGTCTACGCAACCTGCTCTGAAGGTGACTAACCCCCGTGGGGGCCGCCCCCGCGGGGTGCCCTCCTGAGGACCACCGAGCCATGGGGCTCATGCTGGGCACTCATCGGTCTCGCCCCCCAACAGTCGAATCCGTTCGTTATCCCCCACGCCTGACGACGACCATCCGAGGCACAAGCCGCAGTCCTCGCACTGGATCGGCGGAAGGATACTGAACTCGCACTGGATACAGCCGTGATCGGAGAGACAGCCTCCCCGACGGGAGGGGACGTCGCCAGCGGACAGTGCCTTCCTTTCCCTTCCCTTCTGTTCTCTTCTTCCGGACAGGTTGCTGCGCTGACGCGGTTCCTGGGTGATGTAGTACTGAGGGTCCATTGCCGAGCGTGTGGCGCACTGGTATAATCCTTGACAGCCATGAGGACTTTCGAAGGATTGGACAGATGCTCTGTGCGGACCATGATTGAGCTCCAGGACCTGACAAAGCGGTTCGACGGCTTCACCGCCGTAGACGGCGTGACGTTGTCCGTCCGCCCCGGTGAGATCCTGGCGCTGCTCGGGCCGAATGGGGCGGGCAAGACGACGACGGTGCGGATGCTGGGCGGTATCCTGGCGCCGACGGCAGGCCGCGCTGTGGTCGATGGCCGAGATGTCGTCCGGGAACCGCAAGAGGTTCGGCGCCGCGTGGGGTTGCTGACTGAACATCCCGGTCTCTACCTGCGTATGCGGGGTGACGACTACCTCCACTTCTTTGGCCGTATGATGGGCCTGTCTGCCGAGGTCTGTCGCACTCGCGCAGCGTCTCTGCTGCGGCAGTTCGGCATGGCCGAGGCGGCGGAACGGCGCATGGGGACGTACTCCAAGGGCATGCGGCAGAAGATGGCCCTGGCGCGGGCTATGCTCCACGACCCACCGGTCCTCCTTCTTGACGAGCCGACCTCGGCGATGGACCCGCACAGCGCGAAGTTGGTGCGCGATGCCATCACGGGCCTGCGGCACCATCAACGCGCCATTGTCATCTGCACCCACAACCTCGCCGTTGCCGAGGCTCTGGCCGATCGTATCGCGATCATCCAGAGGGGTCGGATCATTGCAGAAGGGACCTTGCGAGAGCTCCGGGCGCGCATCCTCGGTCCTCCGCTCATGGAGCTGCGCCTGGGACACGCGGTGGACGGAACGGCGGAGTTGATCGCAGACCTGGTGGAGATCGAGGCGCGCGGCGAGGACTGGCTGCGCTACGCCACGTCGGATCCCGAGATGGTGAATCCGCAGCTGCTTCGTTCCTTGGCGCAACGGGACGTGCGCGTGGTGACGCTGAGCCGGGTACCGCGCAGCCTGGAGGAGGTCTACCTCAGGGCAGTCCGCGGGATCGGCGAGGAGAGGATGCGCGTGGTGGATGGAAGGGTGGTGACGGAGTCGTGACTGCGGTCTCCGCTGGTGAGATGCCCAGAGACCAGTCCGCCATTAGGCGGGAACCGGTACGGTTGGTTTGGGCCCTGATGGAGCGGGAGATTCGGGATACCCTCCGCGACTGGCGGATGGTGATTCCGATTCTGATCCTGACGCTGCTCTTTCCTCTCCTGATGAGCTTCGTCGCCGACATGGCGTTGGGGTGGGTCGCGAAGTACGGCGCCCCGATCGTGGGAGAGCGGATGATGCCCTTCCTGCTGTTGGTGGTCGGATTCTTCCCCATCTCCTTCTCTCTGGTGATTGCTCTGGAGACGTTTGTGGGGGAGAAGGAGCGGAACAGCCTGGAGCCCCTTCTGGCGACCCCGCTGTCGGACACGCAGCTCTATCTGGGGAAGACCCTGGCGGCGATGATCCCTCCCCTCCTGGCGGCGTACCTGGGCATCACGGTCTATATCGCCGGGCTCTACGTCTTCGAGGGCTGGCTGCCCTCGGCGACGCTTCTTGTCCTCATCGTCCTGCTGACCACGGCCGAGGGTTTGGTGATGGTGTCCGGGGCTGTAGTTGTCTCCAGCCAGACCACGTCGGTGAGGGCGGCGAATCTCCTGGCCAGCTTCATCATCATCCCGGTGGCGTTCCTGATGCAGGCCGAGGCGCTGATCATGTTCTGGGCGAACTACCACGTCTTGTGGTGGATTCTGGCCTTCTTGATCGTGGTGGATGTTATCCTGATCCGCATGGGGATTCACATCTTCAACCGCGAGTTCTTGTTGGGGCGGGAGATTGATCGTTTGGACGTGCCCTACATCTGGCGTACGTTCTGGGCTCGGATGGCGTGGCAGCGCTGGGCTTTCGGACTGGACCCGGACAAGCTGCCCGGCTGGCTGGCTTGGCTGGGTGTGGTCGGAGGGCTCTACCGGTATCGACTCCCAAGCATTGTGTCGGGCTCCTGGATGGCTGTCGCAACGGTGGTGGTTGCGCTGGGCCTCTCGGCGGGGGTGGGTCTGTCGTTTGCCAGATGGTACCCTCTGCCGTCTCACTTTCTACAGCTCGACCAGGTCTCGCCGGAGATGTTCACCGAGCTGCCCGCGATCGATTGGCTGCCGTCGTTCACGGTCTGGGGTGTGCTGGCGAACAACATTCGAGCTCTGGTGGGTGCCACTCTGCTGGCGGTCTTCTCGTTCGGGGCGCTGGCCATCGTACTGCTGATGGCCCCGATGGCGATCATCTTCTTTTTTGTGGTGCAGGCGGCGAATGCCGGATTCGACCCGGCGCTCTTCTTCGGTGCCTTTGTGATGCCTCACGGGATTCTGGAGCTACCGGCGGCCATTTTGTCGACGGCGGTCGCCGTGCGTATGGGGGCGGTCTTCATGTCGCCGCCGGAGGGCATGACTGTGGGACAGGGGTTCCTCCGCGCGGTGGCCGATTTTCTCACGCTCTTCGTGGCTCTGGTGCTGCCCCTGCTGGCGCTGGCCGCGGTGCTGGAGGTCCACGTGACGCCGGCCGTCGTCATTTGGGCCTTCGGTCGTTAGGATTGCCGTAGGATTCGGGCCACCAGTGTTGCCGCTGGTTCATTCGGCCCGCGATAGGTGGGGGCGATGGGCGTGCTCGTAGTGGCGACTTACGTCGCTCCGCTGGAGACCCGGAGACTTCAGGTGACTCGGTCAACTGCACGAGATCTCTCGATGGCACAGGGTGGGGGTAGTGTTAGGGGATGGGGAAGCGGC